>DBFBFY010000105.1:0-23550 GCA_048201615.1 Collinsella sp. | reverse complement strand
GACCCCCGCGAACTTCGCGGCGGCGGTCGGCCCCATGCCGTCCTCCGTCGCCAGGAGGAAGAGCTCGACCTTCTCCCTGCTGTACATGCGAACCTCCAGTCCGAACCGCTTCACGGTCCAACTTTCTGTCCGCACCCCCTTTTGCGGCTTTAGCTGCATAAACAGTCCCTATTTCACCGCAACTTAGGTGGGGGTTAGCGGGTTGGGTGCCAGACCTCGAGGACGGCGGGAAGGACGTCGACCTCGATGCGCGAGGCGACGATGGGCTCGCCGTCGGCCTGGATGGGGTAGTCGGGCTCCTCAAAAGTGAGCTCGGCATGGCGGCAGCGGCGCATGCGAACCGGCGGCAACTTGGTATGGTGGCCGTCCTTGGCCGAAAGGAACATGGGCAAGGCGACCGCGCGCGGAACGGGGCCGCAGGCGTAGCAGACGTCGAGTATGCCGTCGCAGGGATCGGCATCGGGGCAGATGCGATAGCCCGAGCCATACGTTGGGCCCAGCTGAATCGCCATGATGATCGCCCTCACGCGCTCGGCGGGCGCGCCGTCAAAGCTGACTGTCATGTGGTAGTTGCGATAGCGCAGGCCAAACTGCTCAAGTCCCGAGAGGGTGTAGAGCGGCGCGCCCGTCAAACCGGTCTTTTTGCGCAGCTCGGTGGTGCCAAGGCCGATGGCGGCATCGATGCCGACCGAAAGCGTCTGATCGTAGTACTCAACGGCAGCCTCGCCGCTGCCGCTCGCGGGGCTCCACGAGCGAATGCACCCGATGTCCTGACGCTGCAGCTCACAGGTGAGCAGCGCGCCAAAATCTTTGCCGGAGAAATCGTCGATGCCGAGGGTCTGGGCAAAATCATTGCCGGAGCCTACGGGCAGGACGGCAAGCGCCGGTCGAACCGCCTCTTCTTGCGCCATCAAGCCATTGACGACCTCGTGGATCACGCCGTCGCCGCCGAGTGCGATAACCGTGCGGTAGCCCTGGGCCCGTGCGGCAAGTTCCTTGGCATGTCCCATGCGCTCGGTCAGCACCAGATCAAACTGGGATGAGCGCGCGGTCATGTCCAAAAAGCGCTGCAGGCGCTCGGCAACTTCGCGCGCCGCACCCGACTGGGCGGCGGGGTTGGCGATGATGAGCGTGCGACCAAAATCAGTTGCGTGCATGGGGCGACTCCCGGCGTGTGACATGACAGTGCGGTCGCGCTCAGGTCGAATTGCCCCTGATTGTGGCTGCACGGCGATTATTACATCTACTCTATCAGGTCGTTGTGGCGCTCGATAGCATCCGCTACCGTACCGCCCTCATCCACAATAAGAGAACGGCGCTTGGGTGAGATGATGCGCTGGGCGGGGTACACGCCGCGGTGTCCGCCGGTTAGATAGCTGATAAAGGCCACGATGACAAAGAACCCGGCGGCCGTGCCGTGGAACAGGTCGATGGCCATCATGCAGGTGGTGATGGGCACGTTGAGGCCGGCGCAGAACACGCCGAGCATGCCCAGCGCCGCCAGAAAGCTGGGGTCGATTCCGACGAGGCAACCGATCCAGCCGCCGAGCGCCGCACCGATGCCAAACAGGGGAGTGACCTCGCCGCCTTGGAAGCCCGCGCCCAGGGTAAGCGCTGTGACGACCAATTTGATGGCTGCGTCGGCAAGGGTCGTGTTACCGGCGAACCCAGCGCCCGAGAGCCAGGTGGCAAGGCCGGCATACTTCCAGGCGTCGAGCATCGCGTAGGCCGCGAGCACCACGAGCGCGCCCACGAGTGCGCGAACGAGGTAATTGGTGATAAAGCGACCATACAGGCTTTTGACGGTTCGAACCGACCAGGCAAAGAGACGTGCGGTGAGACCAAAGATGATGGCGCTGATGACTACGATGACAACCGTCCGTGGTGTCATGTTGGGAACGCCGGCGATAACATTCGCCTCGTACTCGGTTCCCAAGGCAAGCGACGTAAAGTAGCCGGTAAACGACGCGACCAGGCAATAGATGCCCGCGGTGTAGTCGATCTTGCCGATAAAGCACATCTCCATGCCAAAGAAAGCTCCGGCAAGGGGCGAGCCGAATACGGCGCCAAAGGCCGACGAGATTCCGGCGAGCATGAGGTCGTGGTGGTCATGCTTTTTGAGGTGGGCGAGGCTCGAGATGTTGCTGGCGATGGTGCCGCCAATCTGCACCGCAGCTCCCTCGCGACCGGCCGATCCGCCCGTGAGGTGCGTGAGCGTGGAGCAGACGAAGGTGAGGACGGCCATGCGCATATGGATGAGGCGGGTGCCCAGAGCGGAGTCGATGACCAGGTTGTTACCGCGTTTGGCGGCAAGACCGTGGTTTTTGTATACCCATGCGGTGGCAACGCCCACAACGGGAAGAAGCGCGTAAATCCACGCATGGTGCTCACGATAGTCGGTCGCGATATTCAACGAGGCCAAAAACGCCCAAGCGGCAACGCCCATGGCAAGCGAGACGATGACGACGAGTACGAGCAACTTGGCGCTCGCGAGTAGGTTGCGGGCGTTGCGGCGCGTGTCGGCAGCCAAGAGATGCTCGGAGCGGGTAAGTTGATGCCTGCCTGCCGTGATGACGTCGTTCAGGGAGAAAAAGCCGCCGTCGTCGAGCGGCTGGGGATGGTCTTGCGCCTCGTTTGCGCTTTCGGGTTTGTCGTTATGAGTCATACGTTCCTCTTTTAGGTTGCAACGCAAGCATTATAAAACGCGGTAAACGCGACGAGCCGGTGGGTTGGTTTCGATTCTGTTTCGTGGCTTGCGGCCGACAGGTGTATTTGCGGGTACAGGCCAAGTCGCGGTCGTGCGTCTGGGGATTATACTGGGACAAGCATAAAGAATCGGCGCTCCTGTTGTGCGCCGTGGCATTAAGAGGTGCATATGGCAGAGAAACTCATTCCGCTGGAGGACGCGCAGTCGATTGTTCTGTCGCACGTTGCTCCGACCGATCTCGTCGAGATTCCCGTGTGGCAGGCCACCGGTCTTCCCTTGGCCGAGGACGCGGTGGCCGACATCGACATCTCGCCGTTTGCCAACAGTGCTATGGACGGATATGCCGTGCGCTCGGCGGACTTGGCGCAGGCGTCTGGCGAGGCGCCGGCGACGCTCGACGTTATCGGACACGAGGCTGCGGGACATGTGTTTGAGGGCGTAATCGGCGCGGGCGAGACGGTCCGCATCATGACGGGTGCGCCGGTGCCCGAGGGTGCCGACGCCGTAGTGAAATACGAGATCGTCGATGTGCTCGACGGTGACGGCAACGAGGGCTCGCGTGTGAGGTTCTCGGCGCCGGCCAAGGTGGGGGAGAACATTCGCTCTGCCGCCGAGGAGGCCCATGCCGGCGACGTCGTGATGCACGCTGGTGAGGTTGTGGCTCCGGCCGGCGCCGGCCTGCTGGCAAGCGCCGGTTACGCGAGCGTGAAGGTCCATGCCGCTCCGCGCGTGGGCATTATCTCGCTGGGGACGGAGCTGGTCGCGCCGGGTGAGCTGCCGGCGCGCGGGCAGATTCGCGATTCCAACTCCTCGGCGTTAATGGCCGAGGCACTCGATGCCGGCGCCGACCCGGTGTTCTTTGGCATTGCGCCCGATGATGGGCAGGCGATTGCCGAGCTGGTGCATCGTGCCGTGCAGGAGTGTGATTTTGTCATTACGAGCGGTGGCGCCTCGGCGGGCGACTACGACTACGTGACGGCGCTCGTCCGGCGCGAGGGCGAGGTACTGTTTGACCGCATCTCGATGCGTCCGGGCAAGGCCATCACGTTTGGCTTGCTCGGGGGTAAGCCCTACCTGGGGCTTTCAGGCAATCCGGCCGCGGCGTATGTAGGCTTTGAGATGCTTGCCCGCCCGGCGATTCGCAAGATGCGCGGCTTTGCCGAGGGCGCGCGTCCCGTGCAACAGGCGACGCTCACGCATGGCGTGAAAAAGCGACAGCATCGCCGCTTCTTCGATCGCGCCACGGTTTTGCGCGACCCCGAGACCGGTGAGTTGTTGGTGACCGAGGCTAAGACGCAGAATTCGGCGCTGCTCGGCACGATGCAGCGGGCAAACTGTCTGCTGCGTATTAACGAGGGTCCGTGCGACCTTGCGGCGGGCGATGTCGTGGACGTTGTTCGCGTCGACCTGCCCGAGGGAACGGTGTTGTAGGAGGAAGACTGTGGAGTTGAAGATTTCGATTGTGACGTGCTCGGATACGCGTGATCTTGCCCAGGATGAGGCCGGAGCCGCGCTCGAGGAACTCATCGTGGCGCAGGGCTGGACGGTCGCCTCGCATGTGGTCGTGCGCGACGACGCCAGCGAGATCGGTGATGCCATTGTGGAAGCCGCCGATGAGTGCCACGCCAATGTCGTGCTCACCTGCGGCGGCACGGGGCTTTCGATGCGCGACGTGACGCCCGAGGCGACGCGTGCCGTCTGCGACCGCGATGTGCCGGGTATTGCCGAGGCGATCCGTGCATACTCCATGACCAAGACGCGCCGCGCCATGCTCTCGCGCGCTATTTGCATGCAACGAGGTCATACACTTGTCGTAAACTTTCCCGGTTCTACGAAGGCCGCCCGCGAAAGCTGGGAGGCCATAGCAGACCAGCTGGAGCATGCGGCTCAGATGATAGCGGGCGGTGGACATACCAACTAAGCGGTTTACCTGCGGCGGGGCGACCTGAACGGCTGCTCCGCCTTTGTTTTCCGCCGAAGCGACGCCGAGGTGCACGCTAACTCGAAACTATATTCTCCGGAGAGAATAATTTCTCACTACCATTATTCGCGCGGAAGTATAATCTGGTAACAGAATAAAGCCCGCGGTTGGGCACCCGGGCAAAACGTCCGAAAGGGTTGAATATGTTCGATATGGTTTCACGCCGCGGTTTCGTCTCGCTTTCTGCTGCCGCTGCCGCCGGCCTTGGCCTTGTTGGCTGCTCGGGCAACAAGGGGCCTGAGCCGGCTGGCTCCGATGCCGGTTCTGCCAAGATTTCGTCCAAGAAGGCTGTCGAGCTGCAGGTCTTTGCCGCCAACTCGCTCGAGAAGGCTCTGCCCGAGGTTCAGGAGCTCTACACCGACCAGACCGGCACTACCTTTGCCGACACGCAGTTTAAGGCGTCTGGCGACCTTGTCGAGCAGATGCGCGCCGGTGCCGCCGTCGACGTGCTCATCACGGCCTCCAAGGGCACCATGGACGACGCCGAGGCCGCCGAGCTCGTCGACGCCGACACGCGTGAGGACATGTTTGTCAACGACCTTGTGATCGTTCGCGCCGAGGGCTCCGATACTAAGGTCGAGGCCATCGCCGACGTAGCGAATCTGGACGGCAAAATCGCCATCGGCGACGCCAAGACCGTTCCCGCCGGCAAGTACGCCAACCAGGCCCTGGCCTCCGTGGGCCTCTACACCGGCACCGAGGGCGACGACGGCGAGTATGCTCCCGAGATCGCCGACAAGGTCGCGCTGGCCGACAAAGTTGGTACCGCCGCCGCTTATGTGTCCACAGGCGACTGCGTGGCAGGTTTTGTCTACAGCTCCGATATCTTCCGCTACGACGGCATCGAGGAGGCCTTCGTGTGCCCCGAGGACTCGCACAAGCCCATCGTGTATCCCGGCGCTGTCGCCGATAGCTCCGAGCATGCCGACGAGGCCAAGGCGTTTATCGACTTCTGCCTGACCAACAAGAAAGCCCAGAAGATTTGGGCCAAGTACGGCTTTGAGCTTTCCGCGTAGTGCGGCTTGGCGCGATAATTCCATCGTTTTGTGTTTCACTCCGTCCTTGTATTCTCTTGGAGCTTTTCGTGCTTAATAAATTCCGCATGCTTGTCGCCTGTGCTTTGACCTTCGCGCTTTGCTGGGTGCCGGGATTTGCGTTTGCTGGGGACGCTGAGGACGGGGCCCAGGTTGCTGCGACCGCTCATGGGCTTTCCTATGGGATCGAGGGTTTTGAGCGGCTGGCCAAGGGGACCGCTCGCGCCATGGAGGGCCAGCCTGAGGGCTACCGGTTTCCCGTTGACGAGGACGTGGACCTTGTAGTGGCGCCTGCTGCCGATCGCGTTGTGGTGTGGATATCGCCTAAGGCGGTCGAGAAGTATGGATTGGATCCGCAGGATAACGAGTGCGTATCGGATCTCAAGGCCCTCGTCTGTGAGCTTGACAGCGCAAACTGCATGGGAGGTGCGCAGCTAGGGGACATGGATCTTCCTTGGTATGTCACGGCGGAAACAACGTTTGATGCCGGTGGGTATACCTATGGCTTTGACGAGCGCGGTGCGGATGGGGACCGCTATGTGGTGATTGCATCAGCCTCGGGTGATGCCAAGGGCGGCGCGCGTTGGCTTGATAACGCTCAAATGGTAGAAGCGTCGTCTGTCGTGTTGCGGGATGAGCGGGGGCCCTTGACCTCTCTGGCCTCCTTTTTGGGCGACATCGACTATCGCCCGTTTTGGGTGTCCATAAAAACGAGCGGCCTTGCCCTGCTGATCTCCTTTGCGCTGGGCCTGTTTGCCGCGTGGAAGACCATGGGTACCTCGAGTCGCATCAAGGGCCTGCTCGACTCGGTCTTTACCATCCCTATGGTGCTGCCGCCCACAGTCTGCGGCTTTCTGCTCCTCATGCTGTTTGGTCGCTCGACCGGGGTGGGCCAGTGGCTCATCGCGCACGGCATCTCGATTGTCTTTACCTGGCCCGCGGCGGTGATATCTGCCGTGGTGGTGTCGTTTCCCCTGGTCTACCGCACGGCACTTGGCGCCTTCGAGAGCCTCGACACGCAGATGCTCGATGCGGCGCGCACGCTGGGCTGGTCCGAGCGTCGCATCTTCACCAAGCTTATGATGCCCCTTGGGTGGCCTTCTATTGCCGCCGGTACGGTCCTCGCCTTCGCTCGCGCGATGGGCGAGTTTGGCTGCACCCTGTTCTTTGCGGGCAACTACGCCGGCATTACCCAGACCATCCCCATCGCCATCTACTTTGAGTGGATGGGCGGCAACACCTCGGTGGCTCTCTTTTGGGTCGCCGTCGTGATCGTGTTTAGTTTCCTGGTCATCCTGTTCATCAACATGTACACCGCTCATTCGCAAAAGTATCGCGAGCAGGGCCTTTCCCGTGCGGAGCGTAAGCAGGCCAAGCAGCTGGGCGGCCAGACCGATTCGCTCGACCCAGTCGGCGGCGATGCGCTGCGTATCGATCGCGAGGCGCTGGCCGAGCTCATGCGCGATGACACGGTCGCAAAGGGAGGTCGATAAGCCATGTCGCTTGTTCTGGATATCAAAAAGCGTTATCCGGGGTTCACCCTCGACATGCAGCTTGGGGCCGGCGAGGAGCGTGTGGCGCTGCTGGGCGCCTCGGGTTGCGGCAAGAGCTGCACACTGCGCTGCATCGCCGGTGTGGAGACGCCCGACGAGGGCAAGATCGTCGTCAACGGCGTGACCTTTTTTGACTCGGCGGCGGGCATCAACCTGTCGCCCCAGGAACGAAAATGCGCCCTACTGTTCCAAAACTATCAGCTGTTTCCCAACATGACGGTGGCCGATAACGTATGCGCCGGTGTTAAGGATGCGGGCGACGCCGCCGCGCGTAGGCAACTTGCCGAGCGCTACCTGGGTATCTTCGGTCTGGCCGATTTTGCCGACCGCTATCCCGCGCGACTCTCGGGCGGGCAGCAGCAACGCGTGGCGCTTGCTCGTATGGTGGCGGCGCATCCGGGCATTTTTATGTTCGACGAGCCCATGAGCGCGCTCGATTCCTATCTTAAGAGCGCCCTCGAGCAGAACATGCTCGACCTGTTCGATGTCTGCAACCGCACCGTACTCTACGTGAGCCACGACATCGACGAAGCGTGCCGCCTGTGCCAGCGCATCTGCGTGATGCACGACGGGCATGTGGAGGAGATCGGCTCCGTCGAGGACGTGGTTCGCCGCCCGCAGACGCTGGCGGCACTGCGCCTGACGGGCTGCAAGAACACAAGCCGGGCACGAAAGATTGGGCCCGAAGAAGTTGAGGCCCTCGACTGGGGCATGACCTTTAACGTGGGTCGCGAGGTTCCCGATGATGTGGCGTACCTGGGCATTCGCGCAAGCTACTTCCATGTTGACAATCGTGCTGAGCGGGGTCGCAACAGCTACGATTTGCACGTGGCCCGTGTGAGCGATTCGCGCTTTGAGCGGCTGGTGTTGCTGGACGTGCCGCGCGTTGATGCGCCCACGCGTCTGCAGTGGAAGGTCAACAAAGTGGGCATGCCTGTCGACGAGCTGCCGCAAGCAGGCGAGACGCTGCGCATGCATTTTGATGCCAGCAGGATCCATTTGGTTTGTCGATAGCGCCGGGTAATGCCGTCGGGGATATAAGCCTCGGCGGCTTTGTTTTTGCCGTTCGCCGAATAAGGAATGACAAACTCTTATCAATTAAGATAATTATTTATTAAACGACGGCACGCGACGCTGTCGTACGAATGTCAACGGTGTTCGTCTGGACGATGACCGCTGATATAGTTTACCTTGACTGGTTAAGGAGGGTGCGCACATGCCGCAGACGACATACATTCGCCGCGTTGCCGCGCGTGCCCTATATATGGCTCGGAGTCGCATATGAGCAGGTATGTTCACGGCTCCGGGAGAGACGACACACAACTAAATAATCAGCTGCAAAGCAGGTTCCCCAAAATTCCGGGTTTAGGCGCGGCTGGGTTTTCGCCACCCACCGTGCAGCAATACCGTAGCTATTCATTTTTGGTTCGAGAGGGGAACCGCCATGGCTGAAGAATTCGATTTCCATCCGATGTGGGAGAGCCTCGGCATGAATCTTGCCGACCACGACATGCTGCTGGGCGCCGTGGGCCAGATGTACGGCGATATGTTCCTGACGCAGAACAATCGTCCCAAGTCCACGTCCTACCTGGACTTTGTGGCCACCAACATCCACAGCGGCCGTATTAAGGAGATGCTCGACAAGAAGGAGGCCGGCGAGGCCACCAAGATCGTCGGTTCGTTCTGCGTGTACGTGCCCGAGGAGATCGTACTTGCCTGTGACGGCATCCCCGTGGGCCTGTGCTCGGGTGCCGATTGGGCAACCGATAAGGTCGAGGAGCACCTGCCGCGCAACACCTGTCCGCTTATCAAGAGCTTTGCCGGCTTTAAGCTGGGCGAGGTCTGCCCCTACATTGAGTCGAGTGACCTGGTGGTGGGTGAGAACACCTGCGATGGCAAGAAGAAGGCCTACGAGTTCTTTGCCACGCAAAAGAACATGTACGTCATGGATATTCCCAACGTACACGACGAGTCGACGCTCGTGACCTGGAAGGCCGAGGTCAAGAAGCTCGCCGCCAAGATCGAGGAAGAGTGCGGCGTCAAGATTACGCCCGAGCGTCTGAAGGCCGCCATCCACGCCGTCAATGAGAAGCGTCGCGCCCTGCAGCGCCTCGCAGCCACGCGCGCTGCCGACCCGGCGCCCATCAGCGGTCTCGATAGCCTGCTGACCGTTCAGGCCGCCTTTATGGACGACACGCCGCGTCTGACCGGAGCCATCAACGATATGGCGGCTGAGTGCGAGCAGCGTGTCGAGGCCGGCGAGGGCGTGGCGCCCAAGGGGACCAAGCGCATCCTGTACACCGGCACGCCCATGGCCGTGCCCAACTGGAAGCTATTCAACCTCATCGAGAAGGCCGGCGGCGTCGTGGTGGGCGAGGAGTCCTGCACGGGCTCGCGCTACTACAAGGATCTGGTCGACGAGTCCGGCGAGACGGTCGACGAGATGCTCGACGCCATCGCCGAGCGCTACTTTAAGATCAACTGCGCTGTCTTTACGCCCAACGACCAGCGTATGAAGGACATTGTCCAGATGGCCAAGGACCTGCATGCCGACGGTATCGTCGACGTGGCCCTGCAGTTCTGCACGCTCTACGAGATGGAGTCGTTTGCCGTGGAGAAGGCCGCCGAGGAGGCCGGCATTCCGTTTATGCACATCACGACCGACTACGCCGGCGAGGACGCCGGTCAGCTCCAGACCCGCATCGAGGCCTTCCTCGAGACGATTTAGCCGCATCTGCACCAAGCTATGCCGCCGGGTATTCCTATCCACGCGATAGGGATTTCTCTGTTGCCATGCCGGTCGGTGTCCGGATGCACCGCAGGCACCGACCGGCTTCGCATAGCTGCCGGGGCGGGGATTTCCGCCGTCCCGGCAGATTCTATCCGTTTGTTCAGTCACGAAAGGAACTCAATGAACAACGACCTTTTCAAGGCGGGCGTTTCCCGTCGCGGTTTTCTGACCGGCTCCGCTGCCCTGTGCGCCATAGCGGGCCTCGGCCTCGCCGGCTGCGGCGGTTCGGGTGCCGAGAGCGGTAGCGCCGCTGCCTCCGGCCAGGATGTGGAGTATCGCGACGAGCTGCAGATCGCGCTCCCGGCGAGCCCGGACGGCCTCGATCCGCACACCACGTCGTCGCTTGTGACCATGGACATCATCTGCAACGTCGTCGAGCCGCTCTTTGGCCTCGATAGCGACTACGAGCCCCAGCCCGTGCTGGCCAAGGGCTATGAGGTCTCCGACGACGGCCTGACCTACACCATCAAGCTGCGCGAGGGCGTCACCTTCCACAACGGCAAGGAGCTTGGCTCCGAGGACGTCGTGGCCTCGATGAACCGCTGGCTCACCGTCAACGACCGCGCCGCGAGCCTGCTGCCCGGCGCCACCTTCGCCGCCTCGGGCGACCACGAGGTCACCTGCACGCTGACCGAGCCCGCCATCGACTTTCTGATCATCCTGGGCAACCACTCCCAGTATCCGGGTATCTTCCCCTCCGAGGTCATCGAGGCCGCGGGCGATACCGGCGTGACCGAGTACGTGGGTACCGGTGCCTACAAGTTTGTGGAGTGGAAGCAGGACCAGTACGTCCATCTCACCCGCTACGAGGACTATGTCGCCGCCCACGGCAAGGCTTCGGGCTACACCGGCAAGGTCTCCGCGCCCACCAAGGACATCTACTATCAGTTCGTGACCGAGGCCTCCACGCGCGTGAGCGGGTTTGAGACCGGCGAGTACGATATCGCTGGCGAGATCCCCACCGAGAACTACCACGACTTTGACGGCAACGACGACGTCAAGCTCTACACCCATAACGCCGGCGTTCTGACCGCCTTCCTCAACATGAACGAGGGCATCTTCGCCGACGAGGAGATCCGCAAGTGCGCCCTCATGGCTATCGACTGCGAGGCGGCCGCTCTTGCCGCCTATGGCGAGAAGGAGCTCTTCAACATCGATCCCAACCTTGGCAACCCCGAGAACGCTCAGTGGGCGACTGACGCGGGCAAGAAGTACTTTAACCAGGCCGACGCCAAGGCCGCCAAGAAGGCTCTGGCCAAGACCTCCTATGCCGGTGAGACGGTCAAGCTGCTGACCACCCCCGACTACAAGGATATGTACAACGCCACCGTCGCGCTGCAGGAGCAGCTCGAGAAGGCCGGCTTCACCGCCGAGGTCGACAGCTACGAGTTCGCGACCTTCATGGACATCCGCTCCGGCAAGCCCGAGCAGTGGGACCTCTTTGTGGCTTCCACCAACTACAAGCCCATCCCGGCCCAGTCCCTCTCGGTCTCCAAGGCCTTCTATGGCCTGTCCGACGAGAAGGCGCTCAAGCTCGTGGCCGAGACCCGCACCGCCAAGGACACCGACGCCGCGGCCAAGAAGTGGGCCGAGGCTCAGGAGCGCCTCTATGAGATCGCCGTCATCGAGCCGCTTTGCCACTACGCTTCCATCACGGGTACCCAGGCAGACGTCGAGGACGTCGAGGTACTCGACGGCGCCATCATCTGGAACGCCAAGCGTCCGGAGTAATGCAATAGATGGCGTGGCGACTGGAGGGGTCTGGTCCCCTGTGGCCGCCACGCCCTGTCCACGTTCAGGGGGGAAATAGACGCCTCGCATGTTGAAGTACACGCTCAAACGTATAGGCGCGATGGTTCCGGTGATGCTCATCATCTCGGTCGTCGTGTTTTTGATTATCTATCTCACGCCGGGTGACCCGGCCTCTTCGATGCTCGGCATGGAGGCTTCGGCCGACCAGATCGAGCGCGTCAACGATAACCTGGGACTCAACGAGCCGCTGCCGCAGCGCTACGTTGAGTGGATGGGCGGCGTGCTTACCGGCGACCTGGGCGATTCGTATTTTATGCGCCAGGCCGTCACGCAGGCGATCGCCGAGCACTTTGGCCCCACGCTATCGCTCGCGCTTCTGGCACAGCTCATCGCGCTGTTGATTGCACTGCCCTGCGGCGTCGTCGCTGCCCTCAAACATGGGTCGCGCACCGACGCGGTCTTGCGTGTCGTTGCTCTTTTGGGCGTGGCGATACCCGGCTTTTTGATGGCGCTCATGCTTATGTGGCTGTTTGCCGTCACGTTGCGTGTGTTCCCGGTGGCCGGCTATGCGCCGCTATCGAAGGGCTGGTTCAGCCATTTACGCTATCTTGCGTTGCCGGCCATATCGCTTGGATGCGTGCAGGCGGCCCTGCTCATGCGCATGACCCGTTCGAGCGTTATCGAGGCCATGCAGCTCGACTGCGTTAAGACGGCGCGTGCCAAGGGCGTCTCAGAGGTTCGCGTGGTGCTGGCCCATGCCCTGCGCAACGCAGCGCTGCCGATTCTCACCTCGGTTGGCTATTCTTTTGGCGCCCTGATTACGGGTGCCGTGGTGACTGAGGCCATTTTTAACATCCCCGGTTTGGGCCAGCTGGTCACGAGCTCTATCGAGCGTCGCGACTATCCGGTGATTCAGGGCGTGCTTCTGGTCGTCGCCTTGTTGAATTCGGTGATCAATCTGGCCGTCGACCTTGCCTACGGCGCTTTTGACCCGCGCGCTCGCAAATGGGGCGATGCATGATGGCAAACGTTAAGAAGGCTCTTGCCAACAAGGGGTTTGTGGTCGGTGGCTGCATTTTCCTGGCGATTGCGCTGATCGCGCTCGTCGGTCCGCTGGTGTGGACGGTTAATCCCAATGCGCAAGAGATGGCGTTGCGACTTTCGGCACCTTCGCCCGCGCATCCTTTTGGCTGCGATGACTTTGGCCGCGACCTGCTTGCCCGCGTCATCGTGGGCGCGCGCGTGTCGCTTGGCGTTGGCATTGCCGTCACGCTCGCGACGAGTGCGCTCGGCTTGGTGATCGGCGCCTATGCATGCTACAACGAGAGGCTCGATCATATTCTCATGCGCATCTGCGACGGCCTTATGTCCATTCCGGGTGTGCTTTTGGCTATCGCACTCATGGCCATGATGGGGGCGAGCGTGTGGAACGTTATCATCGCGCTCTCCATCGTCTATACGCCCAGCATGGCGCGCATCGTGCGCTCGCGTGCGATGGTGGTCAAGGAGGAGCCCTTTGTGGAGGCCCTGCGCGTGCAGGGCGCCTCGACCGCGCGCATCGTGTGGCTGCATATCGTGCCCAACGTTATGGCACCCTTCCTGGTGCAGGCGACCTTTGTCTTTGCCGAGGCCGTGCTCTCGGAGGCCGCCCTCTCGTTTCTGGGCCTGGGTATCAAGGCACCCGACGCCAGCTGGGGAAACATCCTGCAGGCAGGCAAGAACGTGATGCGCAAAGCCTGGTGGATGATCTTCTTCCCGGCAGCGGCCATCATCGCGAGCGTGCTTTCGCTGAACCTTGCCGGCGACGGCCTGCGCGACGCCCTCGACCCCAAGACCAAGGAGGACTAGCCCATGAGCGAACATCTTTTGGACGTGCGCGACCTCTGCATCTCGTTTGTGGGCCGCGATGGCAACGCGCTGGAAGCCGTCAACAAACTCAACCTGCATATCGATGCCGGCGAGATCGTTGGTGTTGTCGGCGAGTCCGGCTGCGGTAAGTCGGTGTTTGCCCAGAGTGTCATGCGCCTCTTGGAGCATGAACAGAAGATGGCCTATACCGGTCAGATTCTCTTTGACGGGGAGGACCTGCTCGCGCGTCCGCTCAAGCGCATGCGCGAGGTGCGCGGCTGCGATATCGCCATGATCTTCCAGGACCCGTTGTCCTCACTCAACCCCGTCATGACGGTGGGCGCGCAGGTTATCGAGGCCGTGCGGGCCCACCGTAAGGTGAGCCGACGCGAAGCCCGCAACGAGGCTCTATTGCTGTTGGAGCGTGTGGGAATTCGAGATGCCGCGGCCCGCTTCGACATGTATCCGAGCGATTTTAGCGGCGGCATGCGCCAGCGCGTGATGATCGCCATGGCGCTCGCCGGACACCCGCGCCTGCTTATCGCCGATGAGCCCACCACGGCACTCGACACGACGACTCAAAAACAGATTTTGGACCTTCTGCGCGACCTCAACAGTTCCGAGGGCATGGCGGTGCTTTTTATCAGCCATGATTTGGGTGTCGTCACGAGCATCTGCTCGCGCGTGCACGTCATGTATCTGGGCCAAATCGTAGAAGAGATCGACGCCTGCGGCCTTATGGAGCGCCCGAGCCACCCGTATGCCCAGGGGCTCATCGCGAGCATTCCGCCGCTCGAAGGCGAGCGAGTTGACACGCTGGCGGATATTCCGGGCACAGTGCCGCCGCTTACGGCAATACCCTGTGGATGCCGCTTTGCGCCTCGTTGCGCCCGGGCGGACGAGCGTTGCCGCGCGCAGGAGCCTCCGCTGGTTGCCGTGAATGCGTGCGACCGGTCTAAATGCTGGCTTGTCGGGAAAGGGGAGTGCCATGGCTGTTGATAGCGAAGCCCTGCTTAGGGTCTCACATCTGACTAAAACGTATCCCATGCCGGGCTCAGGTTTTAAGCGTCAGGCCTTTACCGCCGTGGACGATCTGTCGTTTGAGATCGCGCCGGGCGAGGTCTATGGCCTGGTTGGCGAATCCGGATCGGGCAAGTCGACGACTGGACGCCTGATCTGTGGTCTCGAGCGTGCGGATTCCGGCTCGATTGTCTATCGCGGGCACGACCTCGCCACGATGTCGGAGCGCGAACGCAAGCCGTTTCGCCGCGAGATCCAGCTGGTATTCCAGGATAGCTCTACGGCTTTTGACCCGCGCAACCGTGTCGGCCGCATTTTGGAGGAGCCGCTGATTATCGCCGGCGTGCGCGATGCGGATGAGCGCCATGGGCGCGCGCTCTCGGCCCTGGCTTCGGTCGGTCTTCTGGCAGAGCATTATGACCGCTATCCGCATGACCTTTCGGGGGGACAGCGTCAGCGACTCAATCTGGCACGGGCGCTTATTTGCGAGCCGCGCCTTGTGGTATGCGACGAGCCTGTCTCGGCGCTTGACGTGTCCGTGCAGGCCCAAGTGCTCAACTTGCTTCGCGACCTGCAGCGCACGACGGGCGTGGCGCTGCTGTTTATCACGCATGATATGCGTGTGGTTCGACATATGTCCGACCGGATTGGCGTGCTCTACCACGGTCGTCTTGTCGAGGAAGGCGCGGCCGAGGACGTGATCGCGCACCCGAGCGATCCGTATACGCAGGAGCTTATCGACGCCATTCCCTAGAGGATGCTTCCTTTTGGGTATGGCGTGGGTTCGTTGTTTAATTGTCGGTATATCGGCGCAAGAGAGGGGAACTACTATGGCCGAAATCGAGGAACAGCCGTTGCCGCGCACGTTTGAGGAGTTCAACGAGCAACGCAAGGCGGCGTTTATTCGCGTCAAGGATTACAAGCAGGCCGGCAATCGCCTGGTCGGCTTTTTGTGCAGCTATACGCCGCTCGAGATCATCGATGCCGCGGGCGCCGCAAGTGTGGCCTTGTGCGGCACATCCGACGAGGTGATTCCCGAGGCCGAGAAGGTGCTGCCGGCAAACCTGTGCCCGCTCATCAAGTCGACGTACGGTTTTGCCTACTCGCAAAAGTGCCCGTTTACGTACTTTAGCGACATGATCATCGGTGAGACCACCTGCGACGGCAAGAAGAAGATGTACGAGCTGCTCAACGAGCTCAAGCGCACGCACATTCTGCATCTTCCGCAGGGTCGCGATCGCGCCTACGAGCGTGAAGGCTGGTACGAGGAGTGCCGCCTGCTCAAGGAGGAGCTCGAGGGCTTCTACGGCATCACGATTGCCGACGATGACCTGCGCGCCGCCGTCCGTCGTCGCAACCGCTTGCGTGCTGCCCAGCTCGAGATGTTCGCGCTGCAGGCCAACCAGCCGGCGGCCATGAGCGGCGTCGATCTGATGAGCACCATGTTTGCCGGTACGTTTAGCTTTGATATTGAGGCCTATACGCAGCAGCTGGAGCAAAAGGTTGCCAAGCTGCGCGAGGCCTACGACGCGGGCGAGCGCCCGGTTGCGGCGGATGCCAAGCGCATTCTGATCACTGGCTGCCCGGTGGGCGGTGTGATCAACAAGATTGGCCGCACCATCGAGTCCAACGGCGGTGTGGTCGTGTGCATGGACGATTGCTCGGGCGAGCGCACGGCGGCCATGATGATCGACCCGGACGCACCCGACATTCTGCGCGCTATCGCCGACCGCTACCTGGACATCAACTGCTCGGTCATGACGCCCAACGACGGTCGTATGGAAAACACGCTGGCCATGTGCGAGAAGTATCATGTCGATGGCGTGGTAGAGAGCGTGCTACAGGCGTGCCACACCTTTAACGTGGAGAGCGCGCGCATGCAGGAGGCCGTCGAGGGTGCGGGTATTCCGTATATGAAGATCGAGACCGACTACAGCAACGGCGACATGGGCCAGATCGAGACCCGCATCGCCGCCTTCATCGAAACCCTCTAGCTTTCTCAGGCACCGGATCTTGCCCCTCAAGCCGTCGCTTGCGTACCCAAAGTACGCTGCGCTCCTCTTTCGGGGCAATCTCCGGCACCTGAGAAACCTAGAGCTAAGGCGCCTGAACGCGCCGCTACCTTTGATGTTTAGATTGGGAGAGAGCCATGATAGGGATCGGGATCGATATCGGGTCTACGGCGGCTAAGGCCGCTGTGGTCGATGGGGATGGTTCGGTGGCGTGGACGTGCGTGCAGCCAACCGGGTTCTCCTCGGTCGATGCTTCCGAGCGGCTGCGCGAGGCACTGGCAGCGGCTGGCTACGACGTGGCTGCCGACGACGTGCGCGTGATCGCGACCGGCTACGGCCGTGTCGCCGTGCCCTATGCGCACAAGGTCGTGACCGAGATCACCTGCCATGGCACCGGTGCCGTGCGTCTGTTTGGCGACCACGGCACGGTGATCGACGTGGGCGGTCAGGACACCAAGGTCATTCAGCTTAAAAGTGGCCGCGTGGCCAAGTTTGCCATGAACGACAAGTGCGCCGCCGGCACGGGGCGCTTTTTGGAGATCATGGCCGACCGCCTGGGCATTTCCCAGCAGCAGATGGCCGACCTGGCGCGTTCCGGCGAGCCCACCAAGATCAGCAGCATGTGCACGGTGTTTGCCGAAAGCGAGGTTATCAGCCTGATCGGTCGCGGTGAGCCGCGCGAGAACATTGCGCGTGGCGTGATCGACAGCGTGGTCTCGCGCGTGGCGACCATGGCCGGGCAGGCCGCGGGCGCCCCGTACTACCTGACCGGTGGCCTGTGCGAGAACGCCTTCGTGGTGGAGCGGTTGGGCGAGCTACTGGGGTCGCCGGTGACCACCTCGCCCCAGGCTCGCTTTGCCGGAGCGATCGGCGCGGCTGTCCGCGCCGCCGCCTTGGCCTAGGGATGTACCGCGACATGCGCATCCTCAATATCACGGCACAAAAACCAGATAGCACCGGCAGCGGCACCTACCTTGCCGCGCTCGTGCGCGAACAGATCGAGACGGGGCATCGCGCCGCCGTGCTTTGCGGCGCGGCACCGGGTGATACCCAAGGCGAGCTGGACCGGCGTGCTGCCGTGTTTGCCGTACCGTTCGAGTCGCCCGAGCTGCCGTTTCCCATCTGCGGTATGTCCGATGTCATGCCCTATCCCTCCACGCGCTATCGTGACCTGACGCCTTCGATGCTCAAGGCATTTGAGCGGGCATTTGCTGCTGCAATCGATCGGGCGGTGGCTGAGTTTCGGCCCGATCTGGTGCTCTGCCATCACCTGTATCTGGTGACCGCATTGGCGCGCGAGCGCGTCCGGGGCGTGCCGGTTGTTGCCGTGTGCCATTCGACCGACCTGCGCCAGCTACGTTCGCATGCGCTCGAGCGCGATCGCATCGTAAGTGCGGTTCGTCGGCTCGATGCCGTCTTTGCGCTCCATGCTGAGCAGGCTGAGCAGATTGGCCTGGTGTGCGGCGTCGATGCCGATCGCATCCACGTGATTGGGACGGGCTACGACCATCGCGTCTTCTGCCGCGACGCAAGCGTGGCAAGGCAGCCGGGATTGCTTGTGTACGTGGGCAAGATTTGCTTTAAAAAGGGCGTCGAGTCGCTGGTTCGAGCTGTGTCATTGCCGATTGACAATGACGTCCGCCCATCTGGCTTGGTGCTTGTGGGCGGCCGCGGGGACGATACCGAGTACGCGCGTATCGAGCGCTTGACCGCGGCCTCGGATGTGCCGGTGACGCTTGCGGGGCGCCTGGATAGCTATGAACTCGTGCGTGCTTACCGCAGTTCCGACGTCTTTGTGCTGCCTTCGTTTTACGAAGGTCTGCCGCTCGTGACGATCGAGGCCCTCGCGTGCGGCTGCAAAGTTGTGGCGACCGATTTGCCCGGCGTTCGTCCCTGGGTGGAGGCGATGCTTCCCGGTGCTCCCGTGACGTGGGTGGCGTCGCCGCGTATGACGGATGTCGACACGCCCGTGGCGGCCGACCTTCCGTTGTTTGAGCGCGCACTGGCAGATGCTATCGCGCAGGCGCTTGCGGCTCCGCCTTCGACGTTCGAGCCGTCGGCGGTCTCTTGGGAAGCGTGCCTGGCGCGTATACTTAAAGTCGTTGATTTGTTGGAAGGGGGTTCGTATGGCTAAGGACACCATGAGGCTCACGTCTATGACGGCCGCGAGCGGTTGAGCCGCTAAGTTGGCTCCCGGAGCCCTCGCCCAGGTCCTGGGCGACTTGCCAAATGTGCATAACGACAACTTGCTCGTGGGGTTCGATACCTCCGACGATGCGAGCGTCTTCCGCGTAGGGGAGAACCTGGGGCTCGTGCAGTCCATCGACTTCTTCCCACCGATGGTCGATGACCCGTTCCTGTTTGGCCAGATTGCCGCGGCAAATTCGCTGTCGGACATCTACGCCATGGGCGGGCGGCCGAGCCATGCCATGAACTTGCTGTGCATCCCTAGCTGTCTGGGCGTTGAGGTTGCCGGTCAGATTCTGGCGGGCGGCGCCGACAAGTGCGTCGAGGCGGGTTGCTCCATCGCGGGTGGTCATACCATCAACGACGACGAGCCCAAGTACGGCCTGTCCGTGAGCGGTTTTGTCGCGCTCGACCGCATGCTCGTCAACAGCGGTGCACGCGTGGACGATGTTCTGCTGCTGACCAAGGCGATTGGCTCGGGCATCATCACCACGGCCATTAAGGGCGAGCTCGTCGAACAGGATGACGCCAGCCCGATGTTTGACTCGATGCGCACCCTCAACGAGGCGCCGATCCGTTTGGCCGAGGGACTCGAGCTTCACGGCTGCACCGACATTACTGGCTTTGGCCTGATCGGGCACGCGTGCGAGCTGGCCGAGGGCTCGGGCGTGCAGGTTGAGCTTGCGTCGGGAGCGGTGCCGCTCTTTGACCAGGTGCTCGACATGGCGCGTCTGGGCATTATCCCCGCGGGCTCCTACCGCAACCAGGACTTCTTTGGCCCGCGTGTGGCGGCCGACGATGACCTGGAGCCGGGCATGTTGGATGCGCTGTACGATCCGCAGACCTCGGGTGGTTTGCTCATCGCGGCGCCTGCTGCCGATGTGGATGAGCTTGCGCGTCGCCTGGATGCCGAGGGGCGCATCGCGGCCGTTGTCGGGCGCGTGTGCGAGGCGGAGCCAGGCGGTCCTGCCGTCCACGTTGTCCGTTAACGACACATTTATTGAACTATGCACCGTTCTAAAACGATTTATTCGAAAGGAAAAACTATGTCTACCAAAATTGAAGTCAATGCCATGGGCGATGCCTGCCCGCTGCCCGTCGTCAAGACGCTCAAAGCCCTGAAGCAGCTTGATGGCGAGGGCGCTGTCGTGACCTCGGTCGATAACGAGACCGCCGTCAAGAACATCTCCAAGATGGCGCAGGAGAAGGGCTGCACGGTCTCGGTCGAGAAGGTTTCTGACGCCGAGTGGCACGTGACCGTGGCGACCTCTGGCGCCGTTGCCGTGGCCGATCCCGAGCAGGATGGCGCTGCCTTCTGTGACGCCAGCGCCGGCAAGGGCAAACTCGTCATTTCCGTCTACACCGATTGCATGGGCCGTGGCGACGACGAGCTGGGCCACAAGCTCATGAAGGCGTTTATCTTTGCCGTGACGCAGCAGGAGGAGCTGCCCGCGACCATGCTGTTCTACAACGGCGGCGCCAAGCTCACCGTCGAGGGCTCGCCGGTGCTCGACGACCTGAAGGGCCTGGCCGAGCAGGGTGTCGAGATTCTCACCTGCGGTACCTGCCTCGACCACTATGGCATTAAAGACCAGCTTGCGGTGGGCGAGGTCACCAACATGTACGTGATCGTGGAGAAGATGGAGCAGGCCGTGCGCGTCGTGCGCCCGTAGCGTATTGGTTGGAGTTGCCATGAGGGAGAAGCGCCCGGCACTTGTCATCACGTTTCCCACCACGGCGGCCGCCATGGGTTGCGAGTCCCTGTGCATCGAGCGCGGTCTTCCCGGACGAACGATTCCCGTGCCCGGGGAGGTCGCTGCCGGCTGCGGTTTGGCATGGAAGGCGTTGCCTGCCGATGAGGAACTGCTGCGCGCCGAGCTTGCCGCAGCAGGTGTTCCCACCGAGGGCTTTACCGTGATCGATATGTGGGAGGTCGTGCGATGATCTACCTGGATAACGCGGCGACGACCATGCATAAGCCGCAGACGGTCATCGATGCCGTGACGCAGGCGATGTGCTCGCTTGGCAATGCCGGGCGCGGCGCCACGTCGGGTGCCCTCGATGCTGCTCGTACCATCCACGGCTGTCGCGCCAAGCTTGCGCGCTTGCTGGGCTGCCCGCGTGCTGACCATGTTTGTTTTACGCCCAACTCCACGGCGGCGCTCAACACCGCCATCAATGGCGTGGTACGTCCCGGTGACCGCGTGGTCACGACGGTGCTCGAGCACAACTCGGTGCTGCGTCCGCTCAATCGCCTGGCGACGGAGCAGGGTGTGACGGTTGAGCATGCGGGCTGCGATGCGAACGGCGCGCTCGACTACGACGAGCTCGAGCGGTTGGTCACGCCCGGTACGCGTGCCGTGGTGGTGACGCACGCTTCCAATGTGACCGGCAACGCGGTCGACGTTTCGCGTGTGGCTGCCATCGCCCATGCGGCCGGCGCGCTGGTGATCGTCGATGCCTCTCAGTCTGCCGGTACAGCGAAGATTGACATGGATACCATGGGGCTCGACGTGGTGTGCTTTACCGGCCACAAGGGGCTCATGGGTCCGCAGGGGACCGGCGGCCTGGCCGTGGCGGAGAACATTGACGTGGCCCCTTGGGCCATGGGCGGCACGGGCGTGCACAGCTTCGACCCACTGCAGCCGCTTGAGTGGCCTACGCGCCTGGAGGCGGGCACGCTCAACGGTCACGGCATCGCGGGCCTTTCTGCCGGCCTCGACTTTATAGAGGCCCAGGGTGGGGTCGAGGCGATTGCTGCCCACGAGCGTGTGCTCGCTGATCGCTTCCTTGCCGGTGTGCGCAAGATTCCGGGGATTAAGCTCTACGGTGCGTTTGACCAACCCGCGCGCTCGGCGATCGTGTCGCTCAACGTGGGCGATATCGATTCGGCCGAGATTTCGGACGCGCTCATGCAAGGGTGGGGGATTGCGACGCGCCCCGGCGCCCATTGCGCCCCGCTCATGCACTGTGCGCTGGGGACCGAGCGCCAGGGCGTCGTCCGTTTCTCGTTTGGGTATTTCAACACGACCGAAGAAGTCGACACGGCTATCGATGCTCTGTGCGATTTAGCCTGCTAAAGCTGCTAGACCGTTTATACTTGCGGGATGGGTGTTTTTGCCCGTCCCGTTTTTGTTTCGACCCGAAAGGTGGTCCCATGGCTTCATCCGCCCCGCGCGGTCTGCGCTCCGACCATGTCGTCACCGTCGGCATCGCCCTGTTCTCGATGCTCTTTGGCGCCGGCAACCTCATTATTCCGCCGCTGCTGGCGCTGCAGGCAGGTTCTGCCACGCCGGTCGCCATGCTCGGCTTTCTGATTGCCGCCATCGGCCTGCCCGTCATGGGTTTTATCGCCGTGGCGCTTGCCGGAACGGCGCGCGAGCTTGCCGCCCGCGTGCACCCCAAGTTTGGTGAGTTCTTTGTCGCGGCGGTGTATCTGGCCATCGGCCCGTGCCTGGCCATTCCGCGCACGAGCTCCACGGCCTTCGAGATGCTGGTGCCGCTGCTGCCCGAGGGCGTCTCGCTCGGCACGGCTCGCCTGGTCTTTGCCATCGGGTTCTTCGTGGTCGCGTTTGCGCTCACGCTGCGCCCGGGTGTCATCACACGCGTACTCGGTCGCATTACGGGCCCCGCGCTCATTGCGCTCATCGTGCTGGTCGTGGGTGCTGCCGTGATCTCGCCACTGGGACCGGCTGCCGCGCCTCAGGCTCCCTACGATGCAGGCGCCGCCGTGCAGGGCTTTCTGACCGGCTATCAGACCATGGATTTGCTCGCGTCGCTCGCCTTCGGCATCATCATCGCCGAGACCATCCATGAGCTCGGCGTTACCGATGACAAGCGCGTGGCCTTCGAGATCTCGCGTTCGGGTGTGATCGCCGGCGTGCTCATGGCCATCATCTACTGCGGCCTGGCGCTTGCCGGCATGCAGCTCGGCACGGTTATGCCCGATGCCACCAACGGCGCCGCCATCCTCGCCCGTTCTGCCTCCATGCACTTTGGCCTTGTCGGCACGGTCGTGGTCTTTGCGATCTTTTTCCTCGCCTGCATGAACGTGTGCATCGGCCTCATCAGCTGCTGCTCGCGTTACTTCTGCGAGACGTATGTGGTTAAAGGGGGAGCGGAGGCTTCCGAGGAGGCCATGCGCCGTCCCTTTGCGGTTCTCGCCTTTGTGTTCGCGGCGTTTTCGTGCGTGCTCTCCAATGTGGGCCTCGACGTGATTCTTATGTTCTCGGTGCCCATGCTCAACGCCTTGTATCCCGTCGCCATCGTACTGGTGCTTATGGGCCTGGTGCACGGTTTTTGCGACGCGCATCCGCAGGTGTGGGTTTGGGTCGGCGGCGTGGTCGCGGTGCAGAGCGTGATCACCTCGGTTCGCGACGCGTTCTTTGCGGGCGCGTGGCTGCCGTTCGATGCGCTGCCGCTGGCAGATATTGGAGCCGCGTGGGCGCCGGTCGCCGTGGTGGCGTTTGTGATAGGCCTGCTCCACAGCCGGTTTGTCGCACATTCGAGGAGCTAGAATATCGCCGCTTGCACAGGCGGGGAGTCTCCCCTATAATTTCCTTCGCTTTGGGACACGCAAGGTTTAGACCTTAGCTGCTCAACACCTTCGGGACGTGGCGCAGTTTGGTAGCGCGCCTGCTTTGGGAGCAGGATGTCGCAGGTTCA
>DBFBFY010000104.1:0-30154 GCA_048201615.1 Collinsella sp. | reverse complement strand
GCACTGTCCCGAATGCGGCCGCGTCATTGAGCGCCAGACGACCGACCAGGTCGCCGATAAGGTCCTGGCGGCGGGGGAGGGCCGCCGCGCGTTTGTGCTGGCACCGGTGGTGCGCGGGCGAAAAGGCGAGTACACCAAGCTGTTTGAGGACCTTCGCGCCGAGGGCTTTAGCCGCGTGCGTGTCGACGGCGAGGTTCGCTCGCTTGATGACCCTATCGATTTGGATAAGAAATTCAAGCACGATATCGAGGTCGTGGTCGACCGCATCGTGATTCGGGAAAACTCTCTGGGCCGCATCGCCGAGTCTGTTGAACAGGCGACTGCCTTGGCGCACGGCAATGTAAACGTGTACATGCTGCCCGATCGCGATGCTCCCGAGGGGACCGAGGGCGAACTGCTGGAGTATTCGTTGGCCTTGGCGTGCCCGGAGCATGGACACTCCATTGACGATCTTCAGCCGCGTGATTTTTCGTTCAACGCTCCCTATGGCGCATGTCCTGAGTGCGACGGCCTGGGCTTTAAGAAAACCGTTGATGCCGAGGCGCTGATTGAGGACCCCTCGAAGTCCATTGCCGACGGAGTCTTTGGTAGCCTGTTTGGCAATTCGAACTACTATCCGCAGATTTTTGCTGCGGTCTGCAAACACTTTAAGGTGAGCGCCGATACGCCGTGGGAGGACTTGCCCCCTCGCGTGCGTCGTGCATTCTTGGATGGCCTGGGCGATACGAAGATCTCGGTCGACTACCAAAAGCTCGACGGACGTCGTAGCCAGTGGGATACAAAGTTTTCGGGCGTTCGCAACATCCTGTACGAACGCTATGCCGAGACGACGAACGAGAACACCAAGGCGCGCCTGGAGAAGTACATTCGCGAGGAACCGTGCTCGAGCTGCCACGGCGCTCGTTTGCGCCCTGAGATGCTCGCCGTCACCGTGGGCGGCAAGTCCATTTACGAGGTTTGTTGCCTGTCGTGCCGTGAGTCGCTCGAGTTTTTTGAGGGCTTGGAACTTACCGAGCGTCAACGGTTTATCGGCGGCCGTATCGTCAAGGAAATCCTGGAGCGCTTGCGTTTTCTGGTCGATGTTGGACTCGACTATCTGACGCTCGATCGTGCTTCGGCGACGCTTTCCGGTGGCGAGGCACAGCGTATTCGACTGGCAACGCAGATCGGCGCGGGTCTCATGGGCGTGCTCTATATTCTGGATGAGCCCTCGATCGGTCTTCATCAGCGTGACAACGAGCGCCTGATCAAGACGCTCGAGCGCCTGCGCGATATCGGCAATACCGTTATCGTCGTCGAACACGACGAGGATACAATCCGTGCCGCCGACTACGTGATCGACATGGGGCCCGGCGCCGGCGTCAACGGCGGACACGTAGTCGCGGCGGGAACGCCTGCCGATATCATGGCGTGTCCTGAGTCGATGACGGGCGCTTATCTGACCGGCAAACGAATGATCCGGGTGCCTGATGAACGGCGCAAACCCGGTCGCGGCTGCCTTAAAATTACGGGCGCTCGAGCCAACAACCTCAAAAACGTTACTGCCAAGATCGAGTTTGGTACGCTTACGGTTGTTACCGGCGTGTCGGGATCGGGCAAGAGCTCCCTAGTTACCGATACCATTGCGCCTGCCCTTACGAATGCCATTCACCGCTCGACGCGCCCTGTGGGTCCGTATAAGAAAATCGAGGGCATCGAGTGTATCGATAAGGTTATCGATATCGACCAGTCGCCGATTGGCCGCACGCCGCGTTCCAACCCTGCTACCTATATCGGCCTGTGGGATGATCTTCGCGCACTGTTTGCGAGTACGCCGGAGTCGAAGGCGCGCGGCTACTCGCCAGGTCGTTTCTCCTTTAATGTGAGTGGCGGGCGCTGTGAGGCGTGCAAGGGCGACGGACAGATCAAGATCGAGATGCACTTCCTTCCCGATATCTACGTTCCCTGCGAAGTTTGCGGCGGTAAACGCTACAACCGCGAGACACTCGAGGTCACCTATCGTGGCAAGACCATCTCGGACGTGCTCGACATGAGCGTTACCGAGGCGCTGGCCTTCTTTGGGAATATCCCGCAGATTAAGCGCAAGCTCCAGACGCTGTACGATGTAGGCTTGGGCTACGTGAGCCTGGGCCAGCCCGCCACGACGCTTTCGGGCGGCGAGGCGCAGCGTGTAAAGCTCGCCAAGGAGCTTCATCGACGCCAGACGGGCAAGACGTTCTATATTTTGGACGAGCCGACGACCGGCCTTCATTTTGAGGACGTCCGCCAGCTGCTCGATGTACTGCAGCGCTTGGTCGATGCGGGCAACACGGTGCTGGTGATTGAACACAACCTTGATGTCATCAAGGTTGCCGACCGCCTGATCGATATGGGTCCCGAGGGCGGTAACGGCGGCGGAACCGTCGTGGTTTCGGGTACACCGGAGCAGGTTGCGGACTGTCCGCAGAGTTATACGGGCAAGTTTTTGGCGCCGTTGCTCAGGCGTGACCGGGAGCGCCAGGCTCAACTTGATGCTCAATAAATAGGCGATTCAGTTTATGGGCGCCATCGACTCCTTGTGATTCGATGGCGCTTGCTGTGCCGAAGTGACGTATGCAGCCGAATTGGACATATACTTAATCCTTGCGTCCGAATGCGAGGGAAAGGATATGTCATGGCAAAGGCTGTAAAGACGCCAAAAACCAATGCGATGCGCGAGCTGGAAAGCGCCGGCATTTCCTATGTTCTACATACGTACGAAGACGATGGCGATGAGTCGGTGGGCCTGGGGGTCGCGATTTCGGAGCAGCTTGGCGAGGAGCCCGGTCAAGGATTTAAGACTTTGGTCTGTGTGACACCGTCCAACGACTATGTCGTGTGCTGCATCCCTGTTGCCGACGAGCTCGATCTAAAGTCCGCCGCGCGTGCCGCGGGGGAGAAGTCCTTGGCCATGATGCATGTGAAGGATTTGCTTGCGGCGACTGGCTACGTTCGCGGCGGCTGCAGCCCGGTCGGTATGAAAAAACGCTACCGGACGCTCATTGATGAGACATGTGTCCTTTGGGATACCATTTTTATTTCGGGAGGCAAGCGTGGTTATCAGCTCGAGCTTGCACCCGATGATTTAATTGCATTTTGCGGGGCGACGGTTGCCGCGATTACGAGAGAGGACTGAGCGATGCCGCAGGAAGAATTGAAGCGCGGAGCTCATTTTGCAAAAGAATCTGCGCCTCAGACACCCTCATCCGAAGCTTCTTCGTCGCGAGATGACACTGACGACATGGGCTCGTCGGACTACTCCACGGTTGGTCGTTCCGCCGGGCTTATGACCATCCTGACTATCGTGTCTCGCGTCACCGGTTTTATCCGCACGTGGGCAATGGCGGCCGCTATCGGCATGTCGCTACTCTCGTCCTCCTATCAGGTCGCCAACAACCTGCCCAATATGCTCTACGAACTCGTGATGGGCGGCATGCTCGTGACGGCGTTTTTGCCCGTGTACATGGGCGTGAGGCGTGAGCAGGGTCGCGAGGCCTCAAACGAGTACGTGGGCAACCTGCTCGGCATTCTGCTTTTGGTGCTGGGTGGCATTTCGTTGCTGGGGACCGTGTTCGCCCCGGGCTTTATCTGGACGCAATCGTTCCTTTCGGGTGACGGCGGCAGCATGGATACCGCTGCGTTCATGTTCCGTTTCTTTGCCATCCAGATTCTGTTTTATGGTTTGGGCTCGGTGTTCTCGGGCGTTCTCAACGCACACCGCGACTACTTCTGGTCGACGTTTGCTCCGGTCCTCAACAATGTGATCGTCATTGCGAGCTTTATGGGTTTTGCGCCCGTGTCCGCACAGTTTGGCGAACGTGCCGGCATCATCTTGATTGCGGCCGGTACGACCCTCGGTGTCTTTGTTCAGATGGCATGTCAGATCCCCGCGCTTGGCAAGCACGGCGTGCACCCCCATATCCATATCGACTTTAAGGACCCCGCACTGCGGCAGACGATTGCGCTCGGTATCCCGACGCTGCTCGCCACGGTGTGCATGTTTGTCTCGACTTCTATCACCAACGCTGCCGCGCTGGTGGTCCAGCCCGAGACTGGTCCTTCCGTCATCGCCTATGCGCGCCTGTGGTACACGCTGCCCTACGCGCTGATTGCCGCCTCGCTTTCGACGGCGCTCTATACCGAGCTCTCTCACGACGCGCAGGAGAAGGATTACGACAGCGTTCGCACGGGCATTTCGCGTGGCGTCGCCCAGATGCTGTTCTTCCTGATTCCGTTCGCGCTGTACCTGATTGTCTTCGCGCGTCCGCTCAACATGATCTACTGTGCTGGCAAGTTCGATGAATCCGGCGTGACGCTGGTGTCCGAGTACCTTGTCTACCTGGCGCTCTCGCTGCCGCTCTACGGCGTGGTCGTGTTGATGCAGAAGAGCTTCTCTGCCTTGCTCGACATGAAGCCCTATAGTCGCTATTGCCTGTATTCTGCCATCGGCCAGGCCGGCTCGGTTCTGCTGTTTGGCGTTGTGCTGGGCTTCGGCATGCCGGCAATCGCGCTTTCGTATGTCGTCGACTACGTGATCTTGGTCGGTTGTTCGCTGTGGTGGCTGCGTCGTCGTCTGCGTGGCCTTCAGGTCAAATCTATCCTACATGGCGGTTTCTTTGGCCTTTTGCTCGGTGGCCTGGGTGCTGCCGCAGGCGTCGGCGTCATGTGGGCGCTTGAGCACTTTGTCGGGGCGCTTGGCGGTTCGATTCTGATTACTCTTGGCTATGTTTGCGTTGCGGGTGTCGTCTCGCTTGCTGTTACCTTTGGCCTTGCCGTCGTCCTTAAGATGCCCGAGGTCTCGGCGCTGCTTCGTCGCAAGTAGGTGCGCGTGGCCGGTCACGACAACATTCCAACGCTTGCCGAGCAGGTTTCGCGCGTTCCCACACAGCCCGGATGCTACCTTTGGAAGGATGCCAAGGGCGATGTCATCTACGTGGGCAAGGCGAAAAACCTACGCGCCCGCATGCGTCAATACGTGACACTGCAGGATGAGCGTCAAAAGATTCCGCTGATGATGCAGCTGGTGGCGAGCTTTGACTATATCGTGGTGGAGACCGAGCATGAGGCGTTGGTGCTCGAGCGCAATTTGATTGGTCAGTACCATCCGTACTTTAACGTCGACCTCAAGGATGACAAGAGCTACCCCTTTATCGCCATTACAAAGGGCGACCTGTATCCCGCTATCAAATATACGCGTGAGCGTCATAAGCCGGGAACGCGCTATTTTGGACCCTATACCGATAGCCGTGCGGCACGTGAGACGATAGATACGCTGCGCAAGGTTATTCCCATCTGCTCCGCATCCTGTGCGGAGTGGCGTCGTTGTCGCCGTATCGTCGAGTCCCACAAGGGCGAGGAAGACATCGTCAATATGATTTGCGCGCAAAACGGGCGTCCCTGCTTTGACTACCATGTCGGGCGCGGCCCGGGTGCGTGTGTCGGCGCGATTTCCCCGGCAGACTATGCCAAGAACGTCAAGCGTGTCGAGCGCTTTTTGTCGGGCCATCGCAAGGATGTCGTCGATGAGCTGACCTCCGAGATGACGGATGCCGCCGAGGCGCTCGACTTTGAGCGCGCGGCACGCGTCAAACGTCGTTTGGAGGTCATCAGGGGTCTGGACGATCGTCAGCAAGTCGTTTTTCCCTCCAGTGTCGATATCGATGTCATCGGGTTCTATCGCGAGGAGACCATCTCCGCCGCTTGCGTCTTCGTCGTTCGCGAGGGCCGAACAGTTCGCACCTGCGAGTTCATTCTCGACAAGGGTCTTGATGTTGACGAGGAAGAGCTCCAGTCGGGCTTTCTTAAGCGCTATTACGACGAGACGGCTGATATTCCAGCTGAGGTCAACCTTTCCGTCGAGCTTGAGGATGCGGAGGCGCTGGGGGAATGGCTTGCGGGCAAGCGCGAGCGTTCCTGCCATCTCCATAGGCCGCAGCGTGGCGAAAAGCACCGTTTGCTCGATATGGCATCCAAAAATGCGCGCCATGCCCTCATGCGCTACATGATGCGAACGGGGTACGCTGACGACCGCACCAATCAGGCGCTCCTGGAGCTCGAAAGCGCGCTGGCGCTGCCAGCGCCGCCGATGCGTATCGAGTGCTTCGATATCTCGACGCTGCACGGAACCTTTACCGTCGCCTCGATGGTGGTGTTTACCAACGGACGCGCCGACAAGAGCCAGTACCGTCGTTTTAAAATTCAGGCCGAATTGGACGAGGCAAACGACTTCGTGTCGATGTCCGAGGTTTTGGGACGACGCTATGCTCCCGAGCGCATGGCCGACGAGCGCTTTGGATCGCGCCCCGATTTGCTCGTTGTCGATGGCGGTAAGCCGCAATTGACCGCTGCGATCAAGCAACTTGAGGCTCTTGGGCTCGATATACCAGTTTGTGGCTTGGCAAAGGCCGATGAGGAGGTTTTCGTGCCTTGGGACGAGACTCCAGTCGTGCTTCCGACCGGGTCCGCGTCGCTCTATCTAATCAAACAGGTGCGCGATGAATCGCACCGTTTTGCCATCACGTTCCATCGCGAGTTGCGCGATAAAGCCATGACGGTTTCGGTACTCGATGACGTTCCAGGCGTGGGACCCACCAGAAAACGTGCCCTTATGCGCCATTTTGGCTCGATGAAGCGTTTGCGCGCGGCGAGCGAGCAAGAGATCGCGGAAGTTCGCGGCATACCTGCCGATGTTGCCAAGGCGGTCCACGAGGCGCTCGTTGCATGGAATGCCGAGCGCGCCGAGGCGGCGGCTGGCCATTCCGATAGCTAAACACGAGCCAAACAACTGATATACATGATTGCGCGATTTTCAACCATTTATTTCGCCATGATTGCCTGCTGGTTTCGGGTTTTATTAACGCTAAAACGTTTGACTAACCCAAGCGAAAACCCTGCTATCCTGCGGGTTGACGAAGACTGATATCTCACCTCGCCGATACATACTGTCTGGCGAATCGTTTGTCAACGAATTCGGTGAACGGTAGTAAATACCGTTCAAGCGTATGTATGTATCGGTCGCCGAGCGCGGCACCTCAGTTGGGTTCGTCGGTAGGTAAGGTATATATCGTCCGCAAGTTGCGCGGGGGCAAGTCTAGGTGCTCCCGAGTAAGATTCTCTATTGATAGGAGAAGACATGGCCATCATCAACAAGGGTATGTCCAGGCGTTCGTTCCTCGGCCTCACCGGCAGCGTCGCTGCTGTCGCAGGGCTTGGTCTCACCGGCTGCGGTGGCAGCTCTAGCGACGAGGGTTCCGCTTCCGGTTCCACCGATTCCGCCAACCGTGGCGGCGGCGTGATCACCGCTGGTTCCGCTTACGCTCCGTCCAGCTTCGATCCCGCCAGCACCGGCTCCGCTGTGGGCCTGGGTGCTAACTGGCACGTCGTCGAGGGCCTCTACGGCATCGATTACCACGACTACAGCACCTTCAACGAGCTCGCCACCGACGATCCTAAGTCCGTGGACGACACCACTTTCGAGGTCACCATCCGCAAGGGCGCCAAGTTCTCCGATGGCACCGAGGTCACCGCTGACGATGTCGTTGCCTCCTACACCGCTTGCGCCGCTTCCGCTACCTATGCTCCGTTCTTCCAGCCCTTCGAGTCCATCGAGGCCAAGGACGCCAGCACCGTGACGGTCAAGACCAAGGTCCCCAACTTCTCCCTGCTCAAGGATCGTCTGGCCATCGTCCGCGTTACCCCGGCCACTCAGACCGAGGAGGATCGCGCCAAGCAGCCGATCGGCTCCGGCCCCTGGATGTACGACTCTATCTCCGATACCGAGATTACCCTGGTTCCCAATCCTGAGTACAACGGTGAGTATGCTGCCGAGGATAAGAAGATCCAGTACAGCATCCTGACCGACCCCACCGCTCGCGTTACCGCTCAGCAGGAGGGCTCCACGCTCGTTATGGAGCTCGTTACCGCTGACGCCGTCGACCAGCTTGAGAGCGCCGGCTGCAAGATCGATAACGTTCAGGGTTTCGGCACCCGCTTCATCATGTTCAACGTCGCCAAGGAGCCTTGGAACAACGTCAAGGTCCGTCAGGCTGTCATGTATGCGCTCGACACCGAGAAGATGGTCAGCAACACCTTCGCCGGCCTTGCCACCGCTGCCAGCTGCTACCTGCCCAAGAGCTTCACCAACTATCATGAGGCTTCCACGGTGTACAAGACCGACGCCAAGAAGGCTAAGAAGCTCATCGAGGAGTCTGGCATCACCCCGGGTGCCATCACCCTGCGCACCACCGACAACGAGCAGATTAAGGGCATGGCCGCCCAGGTCAAGAACGACCTCGACGCTCTCGGCTTCGATGTGACCATCCAGACCGATACCTCGCCGGCCACCTACGCTGCCATCGACGGCGGCGAGGCCTACGATATCCTCCTTGCCCCTGGCGATCCTTCCTGCTTCGGCGCCGACCCCGACCTGCTGCTCAACTGGTGGTACGGCGACAACGTCTGGATGCAGACCCGTTGCCCGTGGAAGGAGTCCGCTGAGTGGCAGAAGCTCCACAGTCTCATGGACGAGGCTCTTGCCGCCGAGGGCGACGAGCAGCAGAAGAAGTGGAACGAGTGCTTCGACATCATTGCCGACAACGCCGTTCTGTACCCCGTTGTCCACGTCAAGACCGTCTCCGCTTCCTGGGACGATCCGTCCACTGCGCCCAACGGCGAGGCCCTCGATGGCTTCAAGGGCATCGGCACGACGAGCATGTCCTTCAGGGGCGTTGCGACCGTCAAGGCGTAAGACTCGCTTGAGTCTGTATGCAGGATGTCGGTCATTGGGGCCGTATCCTCATAGTTGAAACAAAGACCCGGGCGGCAACGATGTCGCTCGGGTCTTGTAATGAGTACCCGTACTCATATACCAGTTGGTCCTACCGACAAAAGAAAGGGGAGAGAACGTGAACAACTTGCTACGTTTGATTGGAAGGCGTCTTGTGGCGCTGCCGATCATGGCATTGGGCGTCACCGTCCTGGTGTTCTTCCTTATGTCGTTCTCCAAGACCGACCCCGCCTACACGGCGTTGGGTGACGGTGCCTCGCCCGAGGCGGTTGCCGAGTACCATGAGAAGTATGGTCTGGACGACCCCTGGCCCGTGCGCTACGTGCGCTATATGGGCGATTTGATCCATGGCGACATGGGCACCTATGGTGCTGCTCGCAACTCCGTTGCCAAGCGCATCTCCACGGCCCTGCCCGTCACGATGCAGCTGACCTTTATCGGTCTTGCCATCGGTGCGGTCGTTTCGTTTTTGCTCGGCGTCATCGCGGCACTGTATCGCGACAAATGGCCGGACCAAGTGATCCGCGTCTTTTCCATCGCCGGCTTGGCAACCCCGTCGTTCTGGCTTGCCGTTCTGTTGATCCTGCTGTTCTCTTCCTACCTTAAGGTGCTCCCGGCATCGGGTGCTCTGCCTCACTTCACCACGAATCCGGTTGGCTATCTGGGACGTATGATCATGCCCGCTATCGCCTTGGCATTTCCGCTGACGGGCCAGATGACTCGTATCGTGCGTACCGCCATGGTCGAGGAGCTCGACAAGGATTATGTCCGTATGGCTCGCGGCGCCGGCGTTCCCGAGAAGGTCGTCGTCGGCATCAACGTTCTTCGCAATGCGCTGATCACCCCGGTCACCACCCTCGGTCTTAAGATCGGTTACCTCATGGGCGGCGCCGTCGTCATCGAGGTTATCTTCAACCTCCCCGGCATGGGCACTGCGATTCTGCAGGGCGTTCAGGGCAACGAGGCGAACCTGGTTCAGGGCGTCGTTATCGTCGTTGCTCTTGCCTTCATCATCATCAACATCGTGGTTGACATGCTCTACCTGCTCATCAACCCGCGCATCAGGACGGTGTAGATTATGGTAAAGATTCGAGAGAAGCAAACCGAGCAGCTCGAGAAGGCTGCCTCCAAGGGGCTCAAGCTCGGTGGCTGGAAGAAGATGACGTTGTCTTCTAAGATTGCCGCCGTCGTGCTGGTGCTGGTCGCCCTGACTGCGATTCTGGCGCCCCTTCTTGCCCCCTATAGCCCGGTCGAGATCTTTACGGCTCGCCAGGCTCCCGGCAACGGATTTATCTTCGGTACCGACGATAAGGGTCGCGACATTCTGTCGCGTATGCTCTACGGTGGTCGTTACTCGCTGATTATCGGCTTTGGCGCCACCGCCATGGCTCTGGTCTGCGGCTCGGTCGTGGGCGCCCTTGCAGCGGTTTCGCGCAAGGCCGTCTCCGAGACGATCATGCGTATCCTGGACATCATCATGTCCATCCCGGGCATCGCCCTCGCGGCCGTCTTTGTCTCCATCCTGGGCAACTCCGTGCCGTCGATCATCTTCGCCATCGGCTTTATGTACACTCCGCAGATTGCCCGTATCGTGCGCGCCAACATCGTGTCCGAGTACGGCGAGGACTATGTTCGCGCGGTCATCGTTTCCGGCGCCAAGGCTCCGTGGATTTTGATCAAGCATGTTCTGCGTAACTGCATCGCCCCGATCATGGTCTTCACCGTTACCCTGGTCGCCGACGCCATCATCTTCGAGGCCTCGCTGACCTTCATCGGCGCTGGTATCCAGGAGCCCACCGCTACCTGGGGCAACATCCTCGCCGACGCCCGCGGCGGCGTGCTCGCCGGCCGTTGGTGGCAGGCACTGTTCCCGGGCCTGGCCATCATGATCACCTGCCTGGCGCTCAACATCCTCTCCGAGGGCATTACCGACGCCATGGCCGCTGCTCCCTCCGCCGCCCTGGATCCCACCGATTCCTCCAAGCGTCGCGAGGCCGACCTGCTGGTCTCCGACCCCGTTCGAGCCTACAAGGAGCAGGCCCAGTCCCTCTCCGCTCGCCTTGGCGCCCTGCGCGATGTCGAGCTCAAGCGTGACGATCGCCATGTGCCCGACGAGTCTGTTGAACCGATTCTCTCGGTCCGTGACTTCTGCATCCAGTTTGAGCATCACGGTGATATCAACGTCGTCGACCATGTCAACTTTGACGTCCGTCCTGGTCAGACCATGGGCCTGGTGGGCGAGTCCGGTTGCGGTAAGTCCATCACCACGCTGGCCATCATGGGCCTGACCGATGAGGACGAGCACCTTTCCGGCGAGGTCCTCTGGGAGGGCCGTGACCTGCTCAAGATGAGCAAGAAGGAGTGGTTCGGCCTGCGCGGTACCGATATCGCTATGGTCTATCAGGACGCCCTGTCCTCGCTCAACCCCTCCATGCTCATCTCTGCCCAGATGAAGCAGCTCACCAAGCGCGGCGGAACCCGCAGCGCCGAGGAGCTCCTGGAGCTCGTCGGCCTCGATCCCAAGCGCACGCTCGAGAGCTATCCGCACGAGCTTTCCGGCGGCCAGCGTCAGCGTGTCCTGATCGCTATGGCCCTTACCCGCGACCCCAAGCTGGTCATCTGCGACGAACCCACGACCGCTCTGGACGTTACCGTCCAGAAGCAGGTCATCAAGCTGCTCAACGATCTTCAGGCCAAGCTCGGCTTTGCCATGATCTTCGTTTCGCACGACCTGGCGCTGGTCGCCGAGGTCGCCCACAACATCACGGTTATGTACGCTGGCCAGGTTATCGAGCAGGCACCCACCAAGGAGCTGCTCACTAACCCGATCCACGAGTACACCCGCGGTCTTCTGGGTTCCGTTCTGTCCATCGAGAGCGGTTCGGGCCGCCTGCACCAGGTGCCCGGCGCCGTTCCGAGTCCGCGCGATTTCCCCAAGGGCGATCGCTTCGCGCCCCGCTCGAGCCATCCGCGTATTGGCCTGGACACCCGTCCGGTCTTCAAGCGCGTGCCCGGCACCGAGCACTTCTATTCCGAGCTCCCCGACGAGGTGCTCAAGGCAAATGGTTTGACCCCTCACGCGGAGGTGATGTAGATGAGCGAGACCGCAGTCAACGGCGTCGAGCCGATCATCTTCCTTGATGACGTCCACGTCACCTTTAGGACCCGTACCGGCTCGATTCTGCACCCCAACCTGGTTCACGCCGTCCAGGGTGTAACGATTAAGCTCATGCCCGGTCAGACGATCGGCATCGTCGGCGAGTCCGGTTGCGGTAAGTCCACCACCGCCAACGTCATGTGCGGCCTGCAGGCCCCCACGAGCGGCAAGGTCTACTTTAAGGGCAAGGACGTTACCAAACGTACCGCCGAGGACCGTCGCCACATGGGTCGCGTCATCTCGGTCGTGTTTCAAAACCCGGCCACGGCGCTCAACCCCCGCATGGTCGTTCGCGAGCAACTGCTCGACCCCATGCGCGTCCACAACCTGGGTACCGAGGCCGAGCAGGAGAAGCGCGTCAAAGAGCTCCTGGAGCTCACCGGTCTGCCCAGCTCCGCCGCCGAGGTTCTTCCCGGTCAGCTTTCGGGCGGCCAGCGCCAGCGCGTCGCAATTGCCCGTGCCCTGTCGCTGAACCCCGATGCCATCATCGCCGACGAGCCCACCTCGGCTCTGGACGTTTCGGTCCGCGCGCAGATTCTGAACCTGCTGACCGACCTTAAGAAGGAGCTCGGCCTGGCCATGGTGTTCATCAGCCATGACATCCAGACGGTCCGCTATATCTCTGACGACATCATCGTTATGAATGGCGGCAAGATCGTCGAGCAGGGCGAGGCCAAGCAGGTCTTCCAGCATCCCCAGGACCCCTACACCAAGATGCTGCTCGGCGCTGCGCCGTCGCTGCTGCACCCCAAGCTCGGCGAATAGCCTCGCTTTCCCTCCCGTGCGCCCGGTTCCCTTGCCGGGCGCACCTCCGTTGCGATTTCGAAAGGTTGGGTTCACGAGCCATGCCAAGTGCTCAGGAGCTACAACATCAATTTGGTGAATATCGAGGCGCCATGCCCCGTCCATCAGATTTCGATCTCTTTTGGAAGGATCGCATGGCCGAGGCCGACGCCGTCGGGCTTGACTATGCGATCGAGGCGGCATCGGTCACCGATGCCGCGACCTGCCAGCTTTTCGACCTCTGGTATACCGGCATGTGTGGCGCGCGCCTGCATGCCAAGTACCTTAAACCCGTCTCGGACGAGCCCGTGCCATTGGTACTTCAGTTCCATGGGTATCCGGGTGCAAGCCGCAGCTGGTTTGAGCAGGCGTCGTTTGCGGGCATGGGCATGGCACTCATCGCCCTCGACTGCCCCGGCCAAGGAGGTCCCTCCGAGGACATTGGTGGATTTGAGGGCACAACGGTTGCCGGTCATATCGTCGCCGGTATCGACGGCGATCCGGCCAACCTCTACTATGTCCGCTTGCACCAAGATATTCGCATCCTGTGCCGCATCGTTCGCGAGCTCGAGGGCATCGATCTTGCGCGTGTGTTTGTGAACGGCGCGTCGCAGGGTGGTGGTTTGGGCATTGCGACCTGTGCGCTTAACAGCGAGCTTATCAATCGTGCCGCCATCCTCTATCCCTTCCTGTCAGATTTCCGCCTAGTCTGGGATTTGGATGCAGACGACATTGCCTACGAGGGCCTGCGCTATTGGTCTCGCTGGTTTGACGAGGACTCGACTCGTATTGACGAAGCCTATGCCAAGCTGGCGTACTTCGATTCCAAGAACTTTGCCCCTATAGTCAAATGCCCCGTGCTGTTTGGCACCGGCACAGCCGATATCGTCTGCCCGCCAGCGACGCAGTTTGCGGTCTATAACAACCTGACCTGCGAAAAGCGTCATGAGTTCTTTGAAGGCTTTGGCCACGAGGAGATTCAGGATTTTGACGATCTGATCATTCCGTTTTTCTGCAAGGGAGGGGAGGCTCATGTCTAAGTGCGAGAGCAATGTTAATGAGCTGATTGTCCCCGGGCTCGTGGGAATTCCTGGAACGGTTTCGTCAAGGCTCGCAGAATATCGGGACTGGCGCGGTGATGTCCAAGCAGATGTTTCTGATTTAGAGACATGCGCTTCGAATCTTGAGATTCAAGGCCTGGCCATTACGGCGATTGACTTTGTTAACCCCTGCGCCCGTTACTCGGAGGTCTCCTTTGAGCTCGGTGACGATGCGATTCACGCTCGTTTGATCGAGCCTGTCGGTCGTGCCCGAGTGTCTGAGCGCGTGCCGCTGTGCCTGATGTTCCACGATATCGATCGGCCTGTGCGCGGCTGGCATCACATGACGAGATTTGCCGCCATGGGGTATGCCGTCCTCGCGCTGGATGACGATGTTGCTGGTGCGGACGACCTGCAGCGGGGGATTTCTTCGCCCGCTTTTGTCGAGCGCGTCCGTTGGGGTTGCGCGCTGGCGAAGGTGGCGCGCAATCTTGATGGCATGGACCCCGACCGCATCTTTGCATGGGGCGAGGGTCTAGGCGGCGGAGTCGCGCTGGCGGTTTCTGCTCTGGACGAGCGGGGTCTCGCCTGCACGGCGGTTGCCAATCCGCTTCCTGGCGGCCTCGAGGCGCTGTCGTCTCGGGTGCGCGGATCGGTGCTCATGGGCACATCGCTCATGGATACCGTGAGCGATCCCAAGGATCAGTTTGCCGTATTCAACGGTCTTGAGTGTGACCGGAGACATATCATCTATGCCAAATACGCTCACGAGCGCATCAATGCGTTCGAAAACGAAGTCGTCGACTTTTTTAACCAAACGTTCTACTCGTGTTCTTTGGCCTAGACGGCCTGGACACTGCCAACAAGAGTGGGCGGCATAGGGCTGCCCACCAGACAACTAAGGAGATTCTTGTGGCAACTCAGAAATTCACCGGCGTTATCCCTCCCGTCGTTGTTCCCGATACCGAAGACCACCAGCTCGATGTTGCCTCCTTTGAGCGCAGCATCAACCGCATGATCGATGCCGGCGTCGATGGCTTGTTCTTCCTGGGCTCCTCGGGCGAGGTCGTCTTCTCCACCGACGAGCGTCGCCGTCAGATCATCTCCGAGGCCGTCCGTATCGTCGACCACCGCGTTCCCGTTCTGGTCGGCATCATCGACACCGAGACCGAGCGCATGATCGAGCACGGTAAGGTCGCTCAGGAGCTGGGCGCCGATGCGCTTGTCGCCACCTGCCCGTTCTATGCCCTGCAGGGCATGACCGAGGTCGAGGAGCACTTCCGCATCCTGCATGAGGAACTCGACCTGCCCATCTTCGCCTATGACATCCCCGTGTGTGTCCACACCAAGCTCCCGTGGAAGCTCCTTGCCAAGCTCGGTGCCGAGGGCGTTCTGGCCGGCGTCAAGGATTCCTCGGGTGATGACATCTCGTTCCGCTACCTCGTTCAGGAGAACGAGAAGAACGGCCATCCGATGAGCATCCTCACCGGTCACGAGGTTGTTGTCGACGGCGCCTACCTCGGTGGCGCCGACGGTTCCGTTCCGGGTCTCGCCAACGTTGAGCCCGAGGGCTACGTGCGTCAGTGGAAGGCCGCTCAGGCTGGTGACTGGGCTACCGTCAAGGCCGAGCAGGATCGCCTCAATGAGATTTCGCACATCTGGGATGTCACCTCGGGCGTCCAGGGTTATGCCGGTGGCGTCGGCGCCTTCAAGACCGCTATGAACCTCATGGGTATCTTCGACAGCCCGACCATGCCGCGCCCGGTGAAGGCCATGACCGGCGAGAACGTCGAGGCGATTAAGAAGGTCCTCCAGGACAACGGTCTCCTGTAAAGCTTCCCCGGGCACCCGACCTCGCCGTTCAACCGTGCGGCCATGACCCATTAGATCAATGGTCACACGGTTTCTTGGCGATCTCGGGCACCTGGAAAACCTTTTCCGCGCTGTGACGGCTAGCCTGACGGCGCATTTCCTGTAGTTGTTTTTTATCTCCTAAGGAGAGCGACATGGAGAACAAGTACGTCTGCTCTGTCGATATCGGCGGAACTAAGATCGCGACTGCCATCATGGAGTACCCGGCTGACGGTAGTGTGCCCCATCCTGTTTTTGAGGCCGAGGTTCCCACCGAGGCCCAAGAGGGCGGCGAGGCCGTCTTCCAACGTATCGAGGCGTCCATCAAGGCTGCTCTCGAGGCGAATCCCGATGTCGAGGTCCTTGGCGTCGGTATCGGTGCCGCCGGCGTCGTCGATCCCAAGACGGGCGCCATCGCGTATGCCAACGAGATCATGCCCGGCTGGTCCGGTGTTCAGTTGGGGCCGCGCCTGCGCGAGGACCTCGGTCTTCCCGTTGCCGTTGTAGGCGACGTGCAGGCTCATGCTCTGGGCGAGGCCCACTGGGGCGTCGGCAAGGGCAAGTTCTCCGTCTTGTGTCTTGGCATCGGTACGGGCATCGGTGGCGCATATGTCGAGAACGGCCGCGTGATGCAGGGTTTCCATGGTGCTGCTGGCCATATGGGCCACATCGAGTGCTCGGCTGCCGCCGGTATTCCCTGCGCCTGCGGGCGTTCCGGCCATCTGGAGTCGGTTGCTTCGGGCACTTCCATTGGTCGTATGTACGATGAGCGCTTTGGTCGCGTCGACCCCAGCCGTCCTTCGGTCGGTCGCGATGTGAACGACCTGTGCCGTGCGGGCGACGCAAAGGCGACCGAGGTCATCCATGACGCCGGCTTTGCGCTGGGTGCCAGCTTGGGCTCGCTCGCTAACATCCTGGACCCTGAGGTCATCGTGCTTTCGGGTGGCGTGATTCACCAAGGTCCCGATTGGCGTTCACAGACGTGGAAGGATTCGGTACACGAGGGCTATGCCAGCCAGGCGCTCGATCCGCTTCAGGACACGCCGATCCTCATCGGTTCTCTGGAGGGCGATGCTCCGCTCATCGGTGCCGCCGAACACCTTCTTGCATCGTTGAAGTAAACATAACTACCAAGTGCGCCTTCTGAGGTGCCGCAGATTGACGTGAAAGAGGAGCGAAGCGTACTTCGGTACGTGAGCGACGGTTTGAACGTCAAGGTGCGGTGTCTCAGAAGGCTGTTTTTAGAAAGGTTGAGTCGAACATGACCGTCGATCCTTTGATTCAATCCCTGAAGGGCAAGCTCGTCGTGAGCGTTCAGGCGTATATGGGCGAGCCGCTTCGTACGCCTGAGACCATGGCTCAAATGTCTCGCGCTTGCGAGCTCGGCGGCGCCGCCGCCATTCGCTGCCAGGGCCTTGCCGACATTGCCGCCATTAAGGGTCGCTGTGAGGTTCCTGTTATCGGCCTGTGGAAGGATGGGCACGAGGGCGTTTACATCACGCCGACGCTGCGCCACGCTCGCGCCTGCGTTGCTGCGGGTGCCGATATCGTGGCGATCGACGCCACCGATCGTCCGCGTCCCGATGGCAAGACCGTCGAAGATACTTTCCGTCCGCTGCACGAGGAGGGCGTGCTCCTGATGGCCGACTGTGCCACCATCGAGGATATTCGTCGTGCTGTCGACATGGGCTTCGACCTGGTGTCCACCACGCTGTCTCATGGTGTTGCCGCCATCGACTGCACCATGGCCGATGGCCCCGATCTGCCGCTCCTGCGTCAGGCGACCGAGGAATTCCCCGGCCTTCCCATCATTTGCGAGGGTCGCGTGCATACGCCCGAGGAGGCTCGCGCCGCGATCGATGCTGGCGCCTGGGCCGTTGTCGTCGGCACCGCCATCACGCACCCCACGAGTATTACGAGTTGGTTCAAGGCTGCGCTTGAGGCGTAAGACAGGCCTCGTATCCGCTCGGGGCGGTATACTCAATATAGGCAATTGACCGCGCGGGATCCGGGTTGCTGGGTCCCGCGCTTGTTTTCGGGAGGCAACACATGCAAAAGGGAGATGCCATGGATGCGGCGGAGCGCTCGGAGCGCATCCCCGATATCGTCATCATCACCGGAATGTCCGGATCAGGCCGCACACAGGCCATGCACGTGTTCGAGGACATGGGCTATTTTTGCATCGATAACCTGCCTCCGCGTCTCATCGCCCAGCTTGCCGAGCTCGTCGGCATCAATACGGGCGTGGGCAGGCATCTCGCCGTCACCTGCGATTTGCGTAGCCAGGGACTGTTTGACGAGTTGCTCGATGCGGTCGCCGCTCTCGAAGAGCGCGAGATGAGCTGCGACATCGTGTTCCTGGAGGCTTCTGACGAGGTGCTGATTCGTCGCTACAGCGAAAATCGCCGCCGTCATCCCATTGCCAAGCCGGGGGAGACTACGGCCGATGCCATTCAGCGCGAGCGCCTTCAGCTGCAGGGCGTGCGCGACCGAGCCGATATGATTATCGACACGAGCCGTCTGCGCACCTCTGCGCTGCGCAACAAGCTGCGTATGGCATTTTCCGAGCTGTCCGACCAGCAGCTTATGGATGTCCACGTGTTCTCGTTTGGCTTTAAGCACGGCATGCCCGTCGAAGCGGATATTATGATCGACGTCCGCTTCCTGCCCAATCCGTTCTACGATCCCGAGATGCGCACGATGACCGGTCTCGATAAAAAGGTCTCCGATTTTGTTCTGGACCATCCCAAGACGCAGGAGTTTTGGAAGGCTTGGACACAGCTGCTCGATACGGTCATGCCCGGTTATATCGCGGAGGGTAAGCCGCAGCTTTCTATCGCCATCGGCTGCACGGGCGGCCAGCACCGCAGCGTTGCCATTGCCGAGGCCACGGCCCGTTACCTGGAAGGCGCTCAGTATCATGTGAGCATCTCCCACCGCGACCTGTCGCGCGCCAACACGAAGGCATAGGCCTGCATGTCGTTTACCGCTGAGGTGCGCGACGAGCTTGCGCGCTGCGAACCCGAATGTGAATACTGCGACTTGTCGACGCTTGCCGCCCTCACGCGCGTGAGCGGTACGCTCTCGCTTACCGGCTCTGGGCGGTATCGTTTGACGGTTGCGACTGAGACGGGAGCCGTCGCGCGCACGATGATCACGCTGACGCATCGTATCCTTAAGCTCAAAACGGAGTTCACCGTCCGTAAATCTGTATTGCATAAGGTTCGAAACTACCTCATCACCTTGCCTGATCAGCCAGACCTGGATAAGGCCTTGGTTCTGCTGGGTATCCTCGAACGTAGGGGAGGACTTGTCGCCGGCGTACCCCGACATATCGTTGCCCGTCCTTGCTGTAGACTTGCCTATATCCGCGGCGCGCTCATCGCGGGCGGCTTCGTGGCCGATCCACGCGGCGATTTTCATTTGGAGATTGCTGTGCAGGGCGAGCAATATGCCAAGGGGCTTTGCGATCTGTTGGAGCAGATTGGGGTCCATGCTCGTGTTAATGCACGGCGGGGGTCATATGCCGTGTACATTAAGAGCGCCGAGGAAATCGAGCATCTATTAAAGCTGATTGGCGCCAAGCGCAGCGTTGCCGAGATTGAGGAGGCGCGCGCGGTCAAGTTGGTTAAGAACGATGTGAACCGTCGCGTGAACGCCGAGCTCGCCAACCAGACCAGAAGCGCCGGTGCCGCCCAACATCAGCTTGCGCTTATCGATGAGCTCGAGCAGCGTGGCCTTCGTGATGCGCTTCCGGATGCCTTGGCGGTCTTTTGCGACCTGCGCGAGCGCTATCCCGATCTGTCGCTGCGTGATTTGGGGGAGATGGCTGACCCTCCCTTGTCGAAGTCAGCCCTCTACCATCGTGTTTTACGGCTTGAAAAGCTCATTGAAGCAAACAGGTAGTTTGAAGTAACGACTTATATATGGATTTAGCTGCTATTTTATTCTTTAAAACGTTTTAACCCAAATTTGATTTTCAATTTCGAGCATTCTCGTGAAATTCAAGTCAAAAAAAAGGTATATTAGGCGAGTGGTTAGTTTGTGGGCCTCAACGGCGGGCGCTGTAGCTCGCGGGGGCCTTACGAAAGGAGACACAATGGCAGTAAAGGTTGCTATTAACGGCTTCGGTCGCATCGGTCGTCTGGCTTTCCGTCAGATGTTCGGTCATGAGGGCTCCGAGATCGTCGCTATCAACGACCTCACCTCTCCCGATATGCTCGCTTACCTGCTGAAGTACGACTCCACGCAGGGCAACTATGCTCGCGATCACGAGGTCGTTGCTGGCGAGGATTCCATCACCGTTGACGGCAAGGAGATCAAGATCTACAAGGAGGCCGACGCTAACAACCTGCCTTGGGGCGACCTTGACGTCGACGTCGTTCTCGAGTGCACCGGCTTCTACACCAGCAAGGCTAAGGCTCAGGCCCACATCAACGCTGGCGCCAAGAAGGTCGTCATCTCCGCTCCGGCCGGCAGCGATCTGCCCACCATCGTGTACAACGTCAACCATGAGACGCTGACCGCTGAGGACAACATCATCTCCGCTGCTTCCTGCACCACCAACTGCCTCGCCCCGATGGCCAAGGGTCTGAACGACTTCGCTCCCATCGTGTCCGGCATCATGACCACCATCCACGCCTTCACCGGCGACCAGATGCCGCTCGACGGCCCGCAGCGCAAGGGCAACTTCCGTCGCTCCCGCGCCTGCTCCGAGAACATCGTCCCGAACACCACGGGCGCTGCCAAGGCCATCGGCCTGGTTCTCCCCGAGCTCAACGGCAAGCTCATCGGTGCCGCCCAGCGCGTCCCGACGCCGACCGGCTCGCTGACCAACCTCTACGCCGTCGTTGACAAGAAGGTCACCGTCGACGAGGTCAACGCTGCCATGAAGGCCTACGCCGAGACCATCCCCGAGACCTTCGCCTACAACGAGGACCAGATCGTCTCCCGCGACATCGTCGGCGAGACCCACGGCTCCATCTTCGACGCCACTCAGACCATGTGCTCTGACCTCGGCAACGGCCAGACCCTCGTTCAGGTCACCTCTTGGTACGACAACGAGAACTCCTACACCTCTCAGATGGTCCGCACCATCAAGTACTTCGAGAAGTTCGTTGCTTAATTTAGCTTTTAGCGAATAGCTCGTTGAGCGTCTAAAGAAGGGCGCGGCCTTATAGGGCTTACACCCTAGGGTCGCGCCCTTTTTATAAGAAATCGTCTGCCGTAATGGGAGGCAGACACGTACGAAAGGTAGAAGCAAACATGGCCTTTACCAAGAAGACCGTCCGCGACATCGATGTCGACGGAAAGCGCGTTCTCGTCCGCGTTGACTTTAACGTGCCTATCAAGGATGGCGTCGTTGGCGACACCACCCGTATCAAGGCTGCCCTGCCCACCATAAACTACCTCGTTGAGCACAACGCTCGCGTCATCCTCATGAGCCACCTCGGCCGTCCCGAGGGCACCGGCTTCCAGCCCGAGCTGTCCCTCGAGCCCGTCGCCAAGAAGCTCGCTGAGCTCTCTGGTCTCGACGTTGCCTTTGTCGCCGACACCTACGGCGAGAAGGCTGCTGAGGCTGTCGCCGCCGTCGAGCCGGGTAAGGTCCTCGTTCTCGAGAACGTCCGTTTTGACAAGCGTGAGAAGAAGAACGATCCCGAGATCGCTAAGAAGCTCGCTTCCTATGGTGACGTCTTCGTTCTCGATGCCTTCGGCACCGCTCACCGCGCCCAGGGTTCCGTCGTGGGCCCCGCCGCTTACCTGCCTGCCGTCGCCGGCTTCTTGCTCGAGAAGGAGGTCGACACGCTGACCGGCATCTTCGCCGAGCCCGAGCGCCCCTTCGTCGCCATCGTCGGCGGTTCCAAGGTTTCCTCCAAGATCGGCGTTCTCGATCACCTCATCGACTCCGCTGACACCCTGATCATCGGTGGCGGCATGGCCTACACCTTCTTCCTGGCTCAGGGCCTGTCCGTCGGTCAGTCCCTCAAGGAAGAGGACTGGGTCGAGCGCGCCGGCGAGATGCTCAAGAAGGCCGAGGAGAAGGGTGTCAAGATCCTGCTCCCCATCGACAACCGTGTTGCCGATCACTTTGGCGAGGACGCTGTCCCCGAGGTTGTTGCTTCCGACGCTATCCCCGACGATCGTGAGGGTATGGACATCGGTCCCAAGACCGAGGAGCTCTATGCCGAGGCTGTCAAGGGCGCCAAGACCGTGTTCTGGAACGGCCCCATGGGCGTCTTCGAGTTTGACAACTTTGCTCACGGCACCCAGGCTATCGCCGAGGCTCTCGCCGAGGCTGACTGCACCTCGATTATCGGCGGTGGTGACTCTGTCGCAGCTGTCAACAAGTTCAACCTGGCCGACAAGATGAGCTGGATCTCCACCGGTGGTGGCGCTTCCATGGAGCTCGTCGAGGGTAAGGCCCTGCCCGGAGTGGAGGCGCTTCTCGATGCCTAATCGCACCCTTCTTATCGCTGGTAACTGGAAGATGAACAACGACGTCGCCGAGGCCGCCAAGCTCGCTGACGAGCTGGCTCAGGCTCTGCCCGAGGTTCCGGCTGGCGTCGAGGTGCTCGTCTGCCCTCCGACCATCGACATCACCACGGTTCATGACCGCATTCAGGCTGCCCCCATCGCCCTCGGCGCACAGAACGTGTACTGGGAGGCCAAGGGTGCCTTCACCGGTGAGTCCTCTTGCGACATGCTCAAGTCCGCTGGCTGCACCTACTGCATCATCGGTCACTCCGAGCGTCGCGACTACTTCCACGAGACCGACGAGGACCAGAACAAGAAGGCTAAGGCTCTCGTTGCCGCCGGTCTTGTTCCCGTCTTCTGCTGCGGCGAGTCCCTTGAGGTCCGCGAGGCTGGCACCTATGTCGAGCACGTCGTGAACCAGGTCAAGGCTGGCCTTGCTGGCCTTGAGATCACCTGCCCCAAGCAGGTCGTCGTCGCCTACGAGCCCATCTGGGCCATCGGCACCGGCAAGACCGCTACCGCCGAGGACGCTCAGGAGGTCTGCGGCGCTATCCGTGAGACCCTCAAGGAGATGTTCGGCGAGGAGCTCGCCGACGGCATCCGTGTTCTCTACGGCGGTTCCGCCAAGCCCGGCAACATTGCCGAGCTCGTCGCCAAGCCCGACGTTGACGGCGCCCTCGTGGGCGGCGCTTCGCTCAAGGCTGCCGACTTCGCCTCTATGGTCGTCAAGGCAGGCGAGTAGGACATATGGCACAGCGTCATCTTCCTGCACTCCTGATCATCATGGATGGTTGCGGCCTTGCTCCGGCCGATGGCGAGAACGCCGTCGCCGCTGCCAAGACGCCCTTCCTTGATAGCCTGTACGAGAAGTACCCCCACACCACGCTCGGCGCTTCGGGCGAGGACGTGGGTCTTCCCGATGGCCAGATGGGTAACTCCGAGGTGGGTCACCTCAACATCGGTGCCGGACGCATCGTGTTCCAGGAGCTTTCGCGCATCAACAACGCCATTAAGGACGGCTCCATCGCCAAGAACGAGGTTTTTGTCAAGGCTATGGACGACGTCAAGGCTGACGGTAAGACTCTCCACCTCATGGGCCTTATGAGTCCTGGCGGTGTTCATTCTCACATGAACCACGTCGAGGCTCTGGTCAAGATGGCTGCCGAGCACGGTGTCAAGACCGTTCGCGTCCACGCCTTCATGGATGGCCGCGACGTCGACCCGCAGTCCGGTGCTGGCTACATGAGCGAGTTCTGCGCCTTCCTGGCCAAGATTTCCGAGGAGACCGGTTGCGACGCTCGCGTTGCCACCGTCTCGGGTCGTTATTGGGCGATGGACCGCGACAACCGTTGGGAGCGCATCCAGCGCGCCTACGACGTCATGGTCAACGCGTCCGATGCTGATACCGACCCCGTTGCCGGTATCAAGGCCTACTACGAGAAGGACCCGCGCGGCGACGAGTTCGTCGAGCCCTTCGCTGCCCACAACGAGGGCATTCACGAGGGCGACGCGGCCATCTTCTTCAACTTCCGTCCCGACCGCGCTCGTCAGATGACCCGCGTGTTCACGGACAAGGAGTTCGACGGCTTTGAGCGCGAGCAGATCAAGCTTTCGCACTTTGTGACGATGACCGAGTACGATCCGACGTTTGACGTCGAGGTCGCCTTCCCCAAGACGTTCCCCGAGAACGTCCTGGCCGACGTTATCGCCGCCAATGGCCTGAAGCAGCTGCACACTGCCGAGACCGAGAAGTACGCCCACGTGACGTTCTTCCTCAACGGTGGCATCGAGGAGCCCAAGGAGGGCGAGGAGCGCGTGCTCGTCGCTTCCCCCAAGGTTGCTACCTACGATCTGCAGCCCGAGATGAGCGCTCCCGAGGTTACCGAGAAGCTCGTCGCCGCCATCAACGAGGATCGCGCTGATTTCTACATCGTGAACTTCGCGAACTGCGACATGGTTGGTCACACCGGTGTCTTCGACGCTGCCGTTAAGGCTGTCGAGGCTGTTGACGATGCCCTGTCCAAGGTTGTCCCGGCGATTCTCGCCAAGGGCGGCTTTGCACTGATTACCGCCGACCACGGCAACGCCGATCACATGTTTGACGTTGCTTCCGACGGTTCCAAGCATCCGTTTACGGCTCACACCACCAACCGCGTGCCGTTCATCATCGTTGATGAGAAGGCACAGCTCACCGGTATCGAGGACGGCCGTCTTTCCGATATCGCTCCGACCATGCTCACCATGGCTGGTATTGAGCCTTCCGCCGAGATGACGGGCCGCGTGCTCGCCACCGAGGCCTAATAGAAAACAAATACCGTTTTCTAGTAAGGGGGTTGTCCACAACCGGACAACCTCCTTTTTGGTATTTCTGCCATTTCCACCCCGTCCTTGAGTGGCAGGTAGGGGAGAGTGGGGGATTGTGGTACAGTACTGGAGTTTGAACTGTTCTATTAAGGAGCTTATCTATGGGTCCGTTCCAGATTCTTCTGTTTGTCGTTTGGGCTGTCTCTGCCGTGGCGCTGACGATTCTCGTCCTGATGCATTCCGGTAAGGGCACCGGCGTTTCGGATATGATCGCTAGCTCGCTGTATAACTCCAGCTCTGCCACGGGCGTCATGGAGCAGAACCTCGATCGCCTGACGGTAATTATGGCCGTTGTTTTTGCCGTGTGCGTCGTCCTGTGCATGTTCTTCTTCCCGCAGGGCATCGTCGGCTACTAAGCATCGGCGTATATACGTTTGCAATGGGTCTCGCAGGTGCGGGACCCTTTTTGTTTACATATTTGTAACAGAGTCAAAATATCCCCACATACTTCGCCCAACTAAAGAAATTCTCGACCGTTAACCGGAATTAGCCCCAAATCGTGCATAAAATGCGCTACTGTATTGCGAAACGTTGGTCCGTTGTGCATAACCAGCCATAGCAGCGGGCGGCGTTTTGATGGTTCGGATCGGATTGTCTCGACATATGTCCGACTGAACATTTCTTTGTCCTATCTCATAAGGAGGATGGCATGGCTGATTCTATGTTCCACCAGCCCGTTATGGGTCGTCGCGCCTTTGTTGGCGGCACCCTCGCTGCGAGTTCCATGGCTTTTCTTGCCGCATGCGGCAAGAAGGGCGGCGACGCTTCCGGTTCTGAGTCCGGTTCGACGCTGAACTTCTACATCAACAACCCGGTCTGCATCGACCCCTACAATGTCCAGGAGGACCAGGGCACTCAGGTCGAGTACCAGCTCTTTGACGCTCTGACCTCTTATGACGCCGAGAAGGGCGAGATCGTTCCGCTGGCTTGCGAGTCCTTTGAGGCCAACGACGACGCCACCGAGTTTACCTTCAAGATCAAGAAGGCCAAGTTCCACAACGGTGACGACGTTACCTCCAAGTCCTTCAAGCTCGGTTGGGAGCGTCTGGTCAACACCAAGTCGGCCATCGCTACCGAGTACGGCCCTTCCGAGGTCTCCTATCACCTTTCCATGGTCGAGGGCTATGACGACCTGCTTGCCGGTAACGCTACCGAGCTCAGCGGTGTTACTTGCCCCGACGATGAGACCCTCGTCGTCAAGCTGTCTTCCGCTTACGCCGACTTCCCCTTCGTCGCCTCTCACCCGGCTCTGGCCCCGGTTCCCGAGTGCGCCGAGTCCGATGTCAAGAGCTTCTACCTTGCACCGGTCGGTAACGGCCCGTTCATGATGGACGGCAAGTGGGAGGATGGTCAGGAGATCAACCTCAAGAAGTTCGACGATTACTATGGCGACAAGGCCAAGATCGATGGCATCCACTTCCAGGTCATCAAGGACATGGAGACCGCTTACAAGGAGTTCCAGGCCGGTAACCTCGATGTCTGCGACGTTCCCGTTGCTCAGATCGACGCTGCCAAGAAGGATCGCGGCGTGTCCAAGGACGGCTACACCATGGGTGACGGCGAGCGCATGCTGCTCGGCGCCGAGCCTTCCACCTACTACCTGACCTGCAACAACACGGCCGAGCCGTTCAACAACGCCGACCTGCGCAGGGGTATCTCCCTGGCCATCAACCGTGAGGCCATCTGCAAGACCATCTTCAAGGGTACCCGTACCCCTGCCGACGGCATTGTTCCTCCGGGCATCGATGGCTACAAGGAGGGCGCATGGGAGTTCTGCGCCTACGACGTCGACAAGGCTAACGAGTACCTCGACAAGGTTGCTCCCGCTGGTGCTAACGGCGATCGTGGCATTAACGTGACTCTGTCCTACAACCAGGACGGTGGCCACAAGGAGATCATGGAGTCCATCATCGGCGACCTCGCCAAGGTTGGCGTTACCGCTGTCTCCGATACCCCCGAGTGGTCTGCCCTGCTCGAGCAGTATCAGAACTTTAACTATCAGTTCGGTCGTCTGGGTTGGATTGCTGACTACCCGATCATGGACAACTTCCTGTATCCGCTGTTCCACTCCGACTCCCTCGGTGGCGACAACCGCTCTGGTTACAACAACCCCGAGTTCGACGCCAAGGTCGATGAGGCCCGTACCACGGTTGACGACGAAGAGCGCGTCGCTAAGATGCAGGAGGCCGATGCAATGGTCGCTGCCGACTGCCCGGTCATCCCGGTGATGTTCTACACGCACACCATCGCCGGCTCCGATCGCATCAAGCACCTCTATGTCGATCCGCAGAAACACGCCGATCTGGGTACCGCTGAGCTCGCCTAAGAGTTTGCAGCTTCCGTGAGGGTCAAGTATTTACGTAGACCTCATGGGAAACATACAGTTCTCCCTAACCTGGGGTAAACTGGCTGATGGTAATTTTGGGATGCCGGTCTGGCGATCGGCATCCCATTTAGGTTAATCCCTAGATAGGGGAGTGGTATGGGTAAGTACATCGTTAAACGTGTGCTTCAGTTCATCCCGGTGTTTTTGGGCGTTACGCTGATTTTGTTCGCCCTCCAGAATATCGTGCCGGGAGATCCGATCAAGCTGATCGGTGGAGACAAGGCTCTGTCCCCCGAGGTGGAGCTTCAGCTTCGCGTTCGCTATCACCTGGTCCAGTCGGACGAGGACGGCAACGCGATCCTTGACGAGAACGGCGACCCCGTTCAAACGTCGCTCGTGGACCGTTACTTGTATTACATGAACGGCCTGCTTCATGGCGATCTGGGCAATTCGTATCAGCGCAAGCTGCCGGTTACGGAAATCTTTGCCCAGAAGTATCCGTATACGGTCAAACTTGCCGCGTGCGCCATCGTGCTCGAGGCAATCATGGGTATCGGTGCGGGTATCATTTCGGCGGTAAAGCGTTATTCCTTCTGGGATATTTTGGTAACGCTCACCACGTCGATCCTCGTTGCCGTCCCGGCCTTCTGGCTCGGTATGTTGCTGCAACTGTTCTTTGGCGTCATTCTCAAGGACGCCACGGGCGGTGCATTCTCCATGCCGATCTCGGGTGCCGGCGGTGCCAGCTCTCAGTATCAGGATTGGATGCACTATGTGCTTCCGACCATTACGCTGGCTTCGGTTTCGACCGCTTATGCTGCCCGCATAATGCGCTCGCAGCTGCTTGACGTCATGAACCAGGATTACATCCGTACGGCAAAAGCCAAGGGTCTCTCCAATCGCGCGATCATCATCAAGCATGCGCTTAAGAATGCACTCATCCCCGTCGTTACCTATATTGGTGTCGACTTTGGCGGCATGCTTTCGGGCGCCATCCTGACCGAGACGGTCTTTAACTGGCCCGGTATCGGCTATGAGGTCTATCGCGCCATTAGCATGCGTGACTGGCCCATCGTTATGGGCGGCGTTACGCTCATCGTCGTCGTCGTCATGGTGATCAACCTGCTCGTCGACATTAGCTATGCATTCCTCGACCCGCGCATCCGCCTTGGCGGTCCGTCGGATAAGGCCTAAGGGAGGTACGTCTCATGCAGGAAACTGATTCTCAGTCTCAGGAGCAGGCTACCGCCACCAAGGCCGCATCTGCTCCCGCCAAGTCCCGCACGCTGTGGGGCGACGCTTTTAAGCGTCTTCGTAAGAACAAGCTCGCCGTTATCGGTGTCTGCTGGATCATCATCGTCGTTGTGGTTGCCCTGACCGCAGATCTGTGGGCTAAGCCCTGGCTCGGTTCGCCGACGGCTTCCGACTCGACCACCATGGCCGAGACGTCGCTGTTGGCTCCGTGTGCAGAGCACCCGTTTGGCACCGACGCCCTTGGTCGTGACATTCTCGTTCGCGTTATCTACGGTGCACGTGTTTCGCTTTCCGTCGGTATTATGGCCACTGCGATCTCCACGGTGATTGGTCTGGTCATGGGTGCTCTGGCCGGTTTCTACGGCGGCATCTGGGATACGATCATCATGCGCTGTGCGGATATTTTCCTAGCGTTCCCGTACGTGCTTTTCGTTGTCGCCATGATCGCCGTTATCGGACGTGGTCTTCAGAACGTCTTTTTTGCCATCGGCATTCTCGGCTGGCCTTCGATTGCGCGCGTCTTCCGCTCTGCAATCTTGACGGTCAAGGAAAACGACTATGTTGACGCTGCGCGCGCGATGGGTGCATCTGATGCTCGTATCGTAGTGCGTCACATCTTCCCGAACTCCGTCGCCTCCATCGTGGTCTACGCGACCATGAACATTGGTGGCGCCATTCTGACCGAGTCCGCTCTGTCCTTCCTCGGCATGGGCGTTATTCCGCCTACGCCTTCGTGGGGCTCCATGATTCAGGACGGTCAGCAGTATCTTCTGACTGCTCCCTGGATGATGATCATGCCCGGTCTGGCAATTCTCTCGACGGTGCTCGCCTTCACCCTGCTGGGTGACGGTCTGCGCGACGCCCTCGACGTCAAGATGAAGGACGCATAAGGATGAAGAAGAACAAGAACTATGTGGACCTGAAGGACCAGCCGGTTCCCGAGGGCCAGCATCTGCTCGAGGTCGATGACCTTAAGATGTATTTCCATACCGAGGATGGTGTCGTTCGCGCTGTCGACGGTGTGTCCTACACGCTCGATCGCGGCGAGACCCTGGGTGTCGTCGGTGAGTCCGGCTCCGGTAAGTCCGTGACCGCCATGACCATCATGGGCCTCATCTCGATGCCTCCGGGAAAGATCGAGGGCGGCGACGTTCGCTATCGCGGTCGTTCTATCCTCGAGATGACCGAGGAAGAGATGCAGCACATTCGCGGAAACGACATCGCGATGATCTTCCAGGATCCTATGACCTCCTTGAACCCGGTCTATAAGATCGGCAAGCAGGTGGGCGAGGGCCTTCGTCTGCACCGTGGCTACTCCAAGCAGGAGGCGCTCAAGCGCGCTACCGAGCTTTTGGACCTCGTGGGTATCCCCGAGCCCGAGAAACGCGTCAATGAGTATCCGCACCAGTTCTCCGGCGGTATGCGTCAGCGTGTCATGATCGCTATGGCTCTTGCCTGCGATCCCGATATTCTGATTGCCGACGAGCCCACGACTGCCTTGGACGTTACCATCCAGGCTCAGATTATTGAGCTTATGCAGGAAATGCAGGAGAAGAACGGCAACGCCATCATCATGATTACCCATGACCTGGGCGTCGTCGCCGACATGGCCGACAAGATCATGGTTATGTACGCCGGCCGTCCCGTCGAGTTCGGTACTGCTGAGGAAATCTTCTACGAGAGCCGCCACCCCTACACCTGGGGCCTTATCCGCTCCATCCCGGAGCAGGCCATCGATGAGAAGAAGCCGCTTACGCCGATTCATGGCAACCCGCCTTCGCTCATGAACCTGCCCGAGGGCTGCGTGTTCTCGCCTCGTTGCCCCTATGCGACCGATAAGTGCCGCAAGCAGCGCCCCGAGCGCGTTGTCACCGAGTCTGGTCACTACTCTGCGTGCCACTACTCCGGTGACCCCGAGTTCCTCAAGAACGCTCCTGAGACGTCCCGTACGCGCAAGGATTCCAAGAAGGGAGGCGAGGCGTAATGGCAGATACCAACGAGCGTACTCCGCTGCTGAAGGTCGAGCACCTCTCTAAGGAGTTTCCCGCTGAGTCCGGCATGTTCGCCAAGCGCTTCTCCAAGCGTGTCGTCTCTGCTGTGAA
>DBFBFY010000103.1:0-4191 GCA_048201615.1 Collinsella sp. | reverse complement strand
ACCACAGGTCGCGCGAGGCGTAGGTAAACTTAACGGGTACGACTAACGGCATTTCAGTGCCTTCCTGATATCGAACAGCATGACCTCGATGGCCAGCTGGGGAGTAACGTTTCTGGCGATGTTGCGCTCGGCGGTCGCGACCGCCTCGAGCGCCCGGGTGGCACCCGCAACATTCGTCGCGGCGGCAAGCCGACCGATCGTGTCGCGCACGTCTTCGTTCACGACGTCGGCCGCCTCGTCCTGAAGCGTCAGCAGCACGTCGCGCATGAGCGTCCGTGCGCTCGCCAGCGCTTCCATGATACCCGAACGCTCGCGCGCGTTGAGTTCGCGCTTGTTACGGTCCTCAAGCTGCTTCAATGCTCCACGCGACAGGTAATCGGCGTTTTGCTCGAGCACCTTTTCCTGCGTGGACTTGACCTCGGCGAGCGGCGCCTTGACGGCGACGATGAGCGACTTGGCGCGACTGAGCACATCGGCCTCGTCGGCAGCGATGAGAGAATCGATGGCGCGGACCATCTGGCGGCGAGCATCCTGGCGCTCGGCACTCTTAAGGAACTCGATGCCGCGCGTGGGGCTCCCCGCCACGGCGACCGCCATGCGGCAACGCGCGAGGTCCTGACCCGTCGCGCGACTCACGGCACGCGCGGCCACGGCGGGCGACACCAGCCGAAACGGCACGCACTGGCAGCGGCTCACGATGGTGGGCAGCATCACGTCTGCCGAGGTGCCCAGCAAGATAAACATAACGCCCTCGGGCGGCTCCTCGAGTGTCTTGAGCAGTGCGTTGGCAGTGTTAGCGCGCAGCTGCTCGGCACGGTCAATGATGTAGACCTTGGCCTTAGCGCGGATGGGCGCCAGCGGCACGTCGTCGAGCAGCTCGCGGGTCTGGGCAATGAGGTAGCCCGTGGCGCTCTCAGGCGTGTAATAGTGCACGTCGGGGTGTGTGTGCCGCGCAACGCGCACGCAGCTGTCGCATGCGCCGCAGCCGTCCTGCTCGCACAGGAAGGCCTGGGCGAGCGCCCATGCGGCATCGAGCTTGCCGGCGCCGGGCGCGCCCAAAAACAGGTAAGCGTGCGATGCACGGCCGCTGGCGACGGCGTTGGTCAAAAAATCGCGCACGCGCTGTTGGGTGTCGAGCTTGGCCAGCAGGCTTGCCTGAGCGGGGGCCATGTTACTCGGCCTCCTTGGCAAGCGCGGCGACGACGGCGTCTTGCGGAATGTCGAGACCGCACGCGCGAACCTGCTCGACCGTCTTCCCGAAGACCTCCTCGATGGGCGCGGTGGCGTCGATAAGCTTTACGCGGTTTGGCTCCTCGGCAGCAATTGCGCAAAAGCCCTGGTAGACACGCTCCTGGAATGCCATGCCTTTTGCCTCCATGCGATCCGCCGCGCCACGGGCGGCCATGCGCAACGCCGCCTGCTCGGGCGTGATGTGGTAGACGAGCGTGAGCGCCGGGTGCGTCCCCGCGACGGCCAGGCTGTTGGCATCGCGCACCATCTGGCGGTCGAGGCCGTCGGCAAACGCCTGGTAGCAGGTCGTGGAATCGTAGAAGCGGTCGCACAGGACCACCTTGCCGGCCGCGAGGGCGGGCGCGATGACCTCGTGCACCAACTGGGCGCGCGCCGCCTCATAGAGCAGCAACTCGCAGGTGTCGCCCATCGCCGTGTTGGCGGGGTCGAGCAGCAGAGCACGGATCTTTTCGCTGATGGCGGTGCCGCCCGGTTCGCGCAGGCTCACAACCTGGTGACCAGCGAGCTCGAGCGCGCGGGCAAGCAGGCGCGACTGCGTGGACTTGCCGGCACCGTCGACACCCTCGAGCGTGATAAAGCTATGTTGAGCGGGCTCAAAAGCCATGGGCGCAGCCCCTTCCTACAAGGCGCGTAAATGCAGATATATCAACCAAGCCATGATACCCCAGTGCTCGGCGCGTCCCAAATCCCGCCTAGCCATTGGGGACGCTCTTGAATGACCAGGCGACAGTTAGGGACGTTCCTAAAGTGCCGTCCGAAAAGGAACGTCCCTAACCACCGGCTTTTTTGGGCGGTGGGTATAATCGTCGTATTGATTTGAAATGTGACGAAAGGAGCGGCAATGTCTCGGTATTGCGCCTCGTGCGGCAAGCTTCTTGCAGACGATGCCAAGTTCTGCACCTCATGCGGTGCACCCGTTGAGCAAACAACTGCAAGCAATGGCCAACCCGCGTTTGAGCAGACCGGCTCCCTCGATACGCCACAAACCAAACCGGACGACTCCCTCGCCTATCGCCCCGACCCCGCTGCCGAACCCGCAGCGGTCGAGACGACGCAGCGCATACCCGTCGCGGGCACCCCGGCCCAACAGCAACCGGCGTCTGCGTACGCGTCTGATTCACCGCAGGCCCCCGCCGCAAAAAAGAGCGCCACCAGGGCGCTTATCGCCGTTATCGTTGTGCTGGTGGCAATCATCATCGCCCTGGTCATTTTCTTTGTGATCAAGCCTTTCGACAACGCTGCCACGCAGACGACTGCCGAGGTAGCTAAGCTGCACCATGACGTCGACGACGATGATCTAAAGCCTCTCGGCAATCCCAACAGCCTGTACGACGATGATGACGATGACGACGAGGATGGCGGCGAAGCAAGCCTCTCCGAACAGAACCTCTACCGTCGCCTGAGTGAATACTACGACCTGCTGGAAGATCTCGATAGCCAGGTCCGTGCCTGCGCAGAGACGTTTAATGGCAGCTATCTGGAAGAGGATCGTACCACCCGTCAAAATCTCGCTGACGTCGCCGAGCGCACGGAGGACACCATCGAGCAGTATTACGATATTGTCGAGGACCTGGACGTCCCCATGAGCTCCAAGAACTACAGCTCTTGGAAAGACATCGTTGCCCTGTATGACGACCTGGACAACCGCATCGATGCGATCTGCGATGCCTGGGAGATCAGCTTAAAGTACGCAAAGCCCGCGGACCATAAGAATGAGATCGTGGCGCCGCTGTCGCGCGACAACGTGGCGGGCACCAATGACAATAAGTACCGCCTAGACTTTGAGGAGCGCTATCCCGGCGCCAAACCCGTCGAAGTGAACTAACGCCTTGTCGTTTCCGAGCCGGCAGTTAGGGACGTTCCTAAACTGCCGGCAGAAAAAGGAACGTCCCCAACTGCCGGTCAAAAAACGAGCGAGGATCATGGGACCCTCGCTCGTTTTTGTTTTGGGCTATGTTTCGGCTGCGCCGCTACTTGTCGGCGGCCGCCTTCTTGGTGGTCGTCTTTTTCGCGGCAGTCCTCTTGGCAGTCGACTTCTTGGCGGTCGAAGTCTTCTTTGCTGCCGTGGTTTTCTTCGCCGTGGTCGCCTTGGTCGCAGTCTTGCGGCCACGGGCGGGCTTCTTCTCCTTGGTCGGGCAGTCCATGTTGACGCAGATACGCCACGGACCGCGCGCCGTGTTGACCACCACGATGGGGGCGCCGCACTCGGGACAGGTCTCACCCGTCGCCTCGAGTTTGCCACGCGCCGGCAGCGGATAGCTCACGCCACAATCGTCATAGTTGGTGCAGCGGATAAAGCGCTTGCCGCTCTTTTCGCTCTTGTGCGCGATCAGGTCGCCATGGCGTCCTGCCTCGGCGCACACCTTGCACTCGCCCACCTTAAGGTCGGGCTCGTAGTTGGTGGGGCACGTGGGATTCACGCAGATCTCGAAGGCCTTCTGGCGGAACGGCTGGCACTTAATGCGCGGCGCACCGCACTCGGGGCACACGGCCGCCTCGCCCTCGAGCGGGCTTACCTTGACGCCGCTCGGCACCGGATAGGTCACGTCGCAGTCGGGCCAGCCCATGCAGCCAATGAAGCTGCCGCGGGTCTTGGCGCTCGTCTTCATAACGAGGTCCTTGCCGCACTTGGGGCAGGCGCCCACGCGCGCATCGGCCGTGACGGCGTCGCTAATGGCGTCGCCCAGCTCCTGCGTGTGCTTGAGCAGCTCGTCGAGCACACCGGCCAGCAGCGCGCGCGAGTGCGTCACGACATGCTCTTCGGTATCCTCGCCACGCTCCACACGGGTCATGTCGCCATCGAGCTCGCTGGTCATATCGGGGCTCGTGATGCGCGGGGCAAACTGCGACAGCGCATCGATGATGGCGATACCCAGCTGGCTCGGCTCAACGGGATCATTTTTGAGATAGCGCACGGCGTACAGGCGCTCGATGATGCTC
>DBFBFY010000102.1:0-4312 GCA_048201615.1 Collinsella sp. | reverse complement strand
GCGTCCTTGAGCATCTTTTCGGTGGTAACAAGTGCCATGAGCGTTTGCTCCTCTCCCTCGCCCGCATCTGGACATCGGGCGTAGTTGTTCACAAGGCGTTTTACCTTGCGTTTTACTGCGCTCATTGTATGAAATTCAGCGGCTTTGCACGTGCGAGATATTGAGCCCATGCAGGTCAATACCGTCGTTTTTGAAAAGCAAACGGAAGGAATTGAAGCCGAGCGGGCGTGTTCGATATTGAATTTTAGGCGTTCAGCGTCTTTCTTTTATAGAAAAGATAAGTAATCGAAAGGTGTTTTCTTACTCAAAAAGAAAATGAACGAAAATAGAGTCAACACAATTCCTGCATATTTAGCCGAGAATGGAGCAGCCATGACCCAAGCTACCAACCGTGCTTTTGCCGACGAACGCCGTACCGCCATTATGGAAATGCTCGAGCATAATGCCTCGGTGCAGGTAGCGGAAATCGCCCAGACCTTTGGCGTGTCCTCCGTCACCGCCCGCGCCGACCTGGACGCGCTCGCCGAAGCAGGCAAGCTGCGCCGCACGCACGGCGGTGCCGTCTCGCTCCACAAACGCCTGACCGTCTCCACGCAGGATCGCCGCATCAATGTCAACGTCGCTGCCAAGCAGGCCATCGCGCAAAGCGCCATCGAGCTCGTCAATGACGGCGACACGCTGCTCGTCGACTCGGGCACCACGGCGCTCGAGTTTGTCCGGCTCCTCGACCAGCGCAACGGCATCACCGTTATCACGGCCGACATTACCATTGCCGATTACATCGACGAGAGCATGCCCTCGGTCGATGTCGTCATGCTGGGCGGGGCACTGCGCAAAGGCCATCGTTATTTGTACGGACCGCTCACTATGCAGGCGCTCCAAATGGTCCATGCCGATCTGGCCGTCATGTGCCCCGGCGCCTTTGTCCCCAGCTGCGGCTTTACGACCGACTTTCCCCAGATGGCCGAGACCAAAACGGCTATGATCGCCGCGGCCCATCAAAGCGTCGCCCTCATGGACGCCAGCAAGGTTAACGGACGCGGCATGTACCGCTTTGCCGAGCTTGCCGATGTCGACTCCATCGTGATGGACCGTGACCCCGACCATGCCGTCGCCACCTCGATCGCCGTGGCCACTGACAGCTCACGTCCAGCCCTCGTCATCGCCGGCGCTTAAACAAAAACCACCACAAAGGTCTCCTTTGTGGTGGTTGAGCATCAGAAGTGAATGTGTCGCTACTTGGACAGCTCGTCGGCGAGAACCTCGATCTGAGCGCGCGAGGCGTCGTTGAGCGAGCCCAGCACGGTCACCTTGTTCTGCGCCAGGGTGATGTCCTTCATGCCCTCGAGCTCCTTGGTCATAACCTTGGCAGCGGTGGGCGCCCAGGAGCCGGCCTCAACGAGCGCCACCGTACGGTTCTGATAGGCGTGCTCGGCAAGCGTGTGGATAAAGGTGCTCATGAACGGGAAGATCTCGCCCTGATAGGTGATGGAGGCGAGCACCAGACGGTCATAGCGGAACGCATCCTCAACGGCCTCGGCCATGTCGTCGCGAGCCAGGTCAAAGACGGAGACCTTCTGACCGCGAGCCTCAAGCGCTGCGGCGAGCTCCTCGACGGCAGCTTTCAGATGCCCATACACACTCGCATAGGCGATCGTGATGCCCTCGTCCTCGGGCTGGTAGCTCGACCAGGTGTTATAGGTGTCGAGGTAATAGCCCAGGTTCTCGGTCAGTACGGGGCCGTGGAGCGGACAGATAACCTGGATATCCAGGTCGGCGGCCTTCTTGAGCACGGTCTGCACAAACTTGCCGAACTTACCGACGATGCCAAAGTAGTAGCGGCGCGCTTCGCAAGCCCAGCCTTCCGGGTCCTCGATGTCGTTGGCGCCGAACTTGCCAAAGCCGTCGGCACTAAAGAGCACCTTGTCGGTGGACTCGTAGGAGAAGATCACCTCGGGCCAGTGCACGTTGGGGGCGCCGACAAACGTTAGGCTGTGGCCACCCAGGTCGAGCACGTCGCCCTCTTTGACGACCATCTTGCGCTCGGGGAAGTCGGTGCCAAAGTAGTTGACCATCATGCGGAAAGCGCCCATGCTTGCCACGATCTGGGCCTGGGGGTAGCGCTCCATAAAAGCGGCGATACCGGCGGAGTGATCGGGCTCCATGTGATGGACGACCAGGTAGTCGGGCGTACGGCCATCGAGCACGGCTTCGATGTTACCGAGCCACTCATCAACAAAGCCGCCGTCGACTGAATCGGCGACAGCGATCTTTTCGCCCAAGATAACGTAGCTGTTGTATGCCATACCGTTCTCGGACACATCGTACTGGCCCTCGAACAGGTCAATGTCGTGATCGTCGACGCCAACGTAGCGGATATCCTTGGTGATCTCCATCAGGCAAAGCCTCCTAGATAGACAAAAGAGCCCGTCTATCATAGCACTCGGCTACATCCCAGCAGCTATCTACCGACATCCTTACCGATTGTTATTGAAATGCGATAAATCGCCGTTTACCTGCACAAACTATGCATGCGGTATCGCCGTACTATGTCGAATGATGAGTTGGCCGGGAATACGAATGGCAACGGTTTTGCCCGCCGTACCCGCCTCGGGAACCGCATGCTCAAACACCTCGCGTCCGCGCTGATGCAGATCGAATCGCACGGTCGTGAGCTCGTTGTGTGCCACAAAATCATCGAGCGAATCGTCGACGCCCACCACGCTCACGTCCTCGGGCACACGCAGGCCGCTATCGCGCAGCGCCGCAATTGCGCCGTTTGCCATCTGGTCGTTTGCCGCGTAAATCGCCGTCATGGTGTGATCGTGCTCGGCCAGGTGCCTGCCGGCCTCGTAGCCGCTGTTGGCAGACCAGTCGCCCTCGAGCGGCTCTGCCGGCTCGATGTGTTTACGCTCGAGTACATCCTGCCAACCGGCGCGACGAAATTGTTCGTCGACTGAGAACGACGGGCCGCCAATATAGCGAATCTGCTCGTGCCCTAGCTCAAACAGGTGATCCATAAGCAAGAGCGAGCAGCCGTAATGATCGGAGTCGACCGTGGTCACCCGCGGGTGCGCGTACATGGTGACGATAACCGTGCCAATGCCCGGCAGTGGATCAAACGTCTCAAAATCGGGCGCCATGCGGCTCATGCCGATGATGATGCCGTCCACCGGCAATGCGGCCATACGACGCGTGGCCTCGGCAAGCGAAAACTCCTCGGTCTTGGACATCTCGACCAGCGTGATGGCACAATTATGCTCGCGAGCAGCGCTGGCGATGCCGTCGATCATTGAGAGGTTGCCAAACTTGGTGACATCGTTGACGCATAGGCCAACCGAATGGTATCGACCGTCGCGCAGCGAGCGACCGGCATAACTCGGACGAAAGCCGAGCTCTCGCATAGCGGACTGCACGCGCTGGCGCGTCTGCTCGTTAACGTTGGGCAAGCCGTTGGCGACGCGCGAAACCGTCTGCTGCGAAACGCCAGCAGCGCGAGCGACGTCGGCCATGGAGACCGGACGCGTACCTGTATCGTTGGACGGGCGCCTTGCCACAGGATCACCTTCACCCTTGCGAGATCTGAATAGCGTGAATGCCGGCCCGGGCAGGAGTTTAGCCCGCGCCGAGGCCCGCTATCGTCGGACGCATGTTAACGTACTCTACTTTTTCAATCCGCATCTCTTCTGCTTTATAAGTCCATACGACAATACCGTTCACGGCTGAATTTCTACCGATTACCAGATTCTCAAAAAGTGACAAGAGTTGTGTTATGAGTACGTTAACATAGCCCGTAACGTGCGGTATCGTGAACACTTGGTTCACGCCGCTTCAAGTTGTTAACGTACTCATAACGACGCAAAACTCGCCCGTGCGCACCAAGGAAAGGACTCCTATGACCACCCCCGACGAAAAGACATTCGCCACGCTCACCAAACTGTTTGAGGAGGAGTTTGGCCCCATCGGCGACCGCCAGGTGCTCTATGTGCACGCGCCCGGCCGTTCCGAGATCAGTGGCAACCACACCGACCACGAGGGCGGCCACGTCATCGCCGGCTCGCTCGATGTCGCCGTTGACGGCATCGCCGTAGCGACCGACACCAACAAGATTCGCGTCGCCGACGAGGGCTATCCCACGTTTGAGATCACGCTCGACACGCTGGGTATTCAAGAGTCCGAGAAGGGCACGTCCGCGAGCCTCGTCCGCGGCATGGCCCACGAAATCGCTGCTCTGGGCGTTGAGCCCCAGGGCTTCGACTTTGCCTTCACCTGCTCCGTCCCCTCGGGCGGCGGTCTTTCGAGCTCCGCCGCC
>DBFBFY010000101.1:0-22319 GCA_048201615.1 Collinsella sp. | reverse complement strand
GGCATCTACAGCCTGCTCGACACCTTTGAGAAGGAGCACGGCGAGAACTGGGAGCTGCTGCCGCAGTTTGTGGCCATCCACACCAACGACACGCACCCCGCCATGTGCGGCCCCGAGCTCATGCGCATCCTGATCGACGAGAAGAAGCTCGAGTGGGATGACGCCTGGAACATCGTGACGCAGGTCGTGAGCTACACCAACCACACCATCCTGCCCGAGGCCCTGGAGAAGTGGCCCATCGGCATGTTCTCCAAGCTCCTCCCCCGTGTATACCAGATCATCGACGAGATCAGCCGTCGTTGGCACGAGTCGTTCGACACCACGCAGGAGGGCTGGCAGGAGCGTCTGCGCCAGACCGCCATCCTGTGGGACGGCGAGATTCGCATGGCCAACCTGTCCGTGATCTGCAGCCATAGCGTCAACGGCGTGGCCAAAATCCACTCCGACATCATCAAGAACATCGTGCTCAAGGACTTCTATGCCCTGACGCCCGAAAAGTTCAACAACAAGACCAACGGCATCTCGCACCGTCGCTTCTTTGCCGAGGCCAACCCCACCTACGCCAAGCTCGTGACCGAGGCCATTGGCGACGGCTGGCTGAAGGACGCCTTTGAGCTGGAGAAGCTCAAGGAGTTTAAGGACGACACCGAGTTCCTGAAGGCCGTGGGTGCCTCCAAGCGCGCCAACAAGGAGCGCCTGGCCGCCTACGTTAAGGCCGAGACCGGTCTGGTCATTGACCCCAACACCGTCTTCGATGTTCAGGTAAAGCGCTTCCACGCCTACAAGCGCCAGCTCATGAACATCATGAAGGTGATGGACATCTACAACCGTCGCATCGCCGATCCCAACTTCCACGTAACGCCGACGACCTTCATCTTTAGCGGCAAGGCTGCCTCGAGCTACACCTTTGCCAAGGAGACCATCCGCCTCATTAACTCCGTGGCCGACGTCATCAACAACGACCCGCGCGTCAACGAGGTCATGAAGGTCTGCTTTATTCCCAACTTCCGCGTGAGCAACGCCCAGCTCATCTACCCCGCCGCCGAGATCTCGGAGCAGATCTCCACGGCCGGCAAGGAGGCCTCGGGCACGTCCAACATGAAGCTCATGATGAACGGCGCCATTACGCTGGGCACCCTCGACGGCGCCAACATCGAGATCGCCGACCTGGCCGGCCGCGAGAACGAGGCCATCTTTGGCCTGACCGCTCCCGAGGTCGAGCAGCTCTGGGCATCGAACAGCTACTTTGCGTGGGATACCCTCAACGGCGACCGTGAGCGTCTGGGCCGCGTGATGGACGAGCTCAAGGACAACACCTTTGCGGGTCTTTCGGGCAACTTCGAGAGCATCTACAACGAGCTCATGAACAACAACGACCCCGACCTGGTCATGGCAGACTTCCGCAGCTACGTGGATGCATGGGAGAAGCTCACCGGCAGCTATGGCGACCAGGAGACCTGGAACCGCAAGGCTCTGCTCAACACCGCCTCGAGCGGCTGGTTCTCGAGCGACCGAACCATTCGCGAGTACCGCGACGAGATCTGGCACGCGTAAAGGCGCGCGAGCTCCCCTATGCCAGCACGGCATTACTCGACGGGCGTGACGTTGCGCCGCGCCCGTCGCTAATGGGTTTAGGAACATCGATGACAGAAGGAGAAATCGATGAGTAAGAAAGAATGCATCGCGATGCTCCTCGCAGGAGGACAGGGCAGCCGATTGGGGGCACTCACCCAAAAGATCGCTAAGCCGGCTGTTAGCTTTGGTGGCAAGTTCCGCATTATCGACTTTTCGCTGTCCAACTGCTCCAACTCGGGCATCGACACGGTGGGCGTTCTGACGCAGTACCGTCCCTACCTGCTGCATGCCTATGTGGGCTCCGGCGAGGCCTGGGATCTGGACAGCCGTGACGGCGGCGTATCGATCCTGCCGCCGTACGAGACGCAGACCGGTGGCGCCTGGTATGCGGGCACGGCCGACGCCATTACGCAGAACCTCGACTACATCAAGGCCAACGACCCCAAGTACGTCCTGATTCTTTCGGGCGATCACCTGTATCGCATGGACTACCGCAAGATGCTCAAGACGCACATTGAGAACAACGCCGACCTCACGGTGAGCGTTATGCCCGTGCCGTGGGAGGAGGCCAGCCGCTTTGGCATCCTGACCACCGACCCCGAGGACGGCCGCATCACCAAGTTCACCGAGAAGCCCGATAAGCCCGATTCGAACCTCGCGTCCATGGGCATCTACATCTTCTCGGCCGACGTGCTGATCGAGGCGCTCGAGGAGGACGCTCTGGACCAGCGCTCGAGCCACGACTTTGGCAAGGACATCATCCCCAAGTTACTCGGCGAGGGCAAGCGCCTGTACAGCTACGAGTTCCACGGCTTCTGGAAGGACGTCGGCACCATCGCCAGCTTCCACGAGACCTCGATGGACCTGCTGGGCAACAATCCCGAGTTCGATCTGTTTGACAAGCACTTCCCCATCATGTCCAACATCACCACGCGTCCGCCGCACTACATTGGCCCGGACGGCCGACTGGACGACTGCCTGGTCTCCAACGGCTGCAAGATCTACGGCACCGCTCGCCACTCGATCCTTTCGACCGATGTCATCATCGAGGAGCGCGCCGTGGTCGAGGATTCCGTGCTGTTGCCGGGTGCGCACGTTAAGAGCGGCGCACACATCTGCCGCGCTATTTTGGGCGAGAACTCCACGGTCGAAGAGGGCGTGAAGCTCGGCTCTGTCGATACCACCAAGGATACGGCCGTCGTTGGAAATGACGTCGTTATCGGGAAGGGGGAATGATCCGATGATCAATCGCAAGGCCATCGGTTATATCACCGCTAACTACTCTTCGACCTACGGCAGCGTGCTGCTCAAGGACCGCCCCATCGCGTCCGTTCCCTTTTTGGGCCGCTACCGCCTGATCGACTTTCCGCTGTCCAACATGATGAATGCCGGCATTAAGACCGTCGGCGTCGTCATGCCGGGCAACTACCGCTCGCTGATCGACCACGTTGGCTCGGGCAAGGACTGGGGCCTGGACCGCAAGAAGGGCGGCCTGTTCATGGTGCCCGGCAACGCGTATGGCACCACCAAGGGCGGCATGCGCTTCCTGCTGCGCGACATCATCTCCAACAAGACGCTGTTCCAGCGCTCGGACAAGCCCTATGTTGTGATGATGGGCACCAACATCATCTTTAACATGGATCTCAACACCATCATCGACGCGCACGAGAACTCCGGTGCCCAGATGACCGTGGTGTACTGCAAGGCCACGCGCAACGTCGATGACGAGACCAAACTCGAGATTAACGAGAACGGTCGCCTGACGGGCGTGAGCGCTGGCGTCGCGTACGGCGACAACGCCTCTATGGACTGCTGCATCGTCAACCGCGAGACGCTGCTCGAGATTATCGACCACTACCAGGCCGCCGACTATCTGGACCTGCTCGAGGCACTCCAGGGCGACTTTGGCAACATCGACGTGTGCAGCTACGAGTACAAGGGCGAGGTCGTGGGCGTGTTTAGCGAGAAGTCGCTGTATCGCCGCAGCATGGACCTGCTTGACCAAACCGTGGCCGACCAGCTCTTCGATCCCGAGCGCCCGATCCTGACCAAGGCTCACGACGTGCCGCCTTCGCGCTATGCGACCGGTAGCCACGCGTGCAACTCGATCATCTCGGCCGGTTGCATCATCAAGGGCACCGTGCGCAATTCGATCCTGTCACGCGGCGTCGTGGTCGAGGAGGGCGCCTCGGTAACCAACTCGATCATCAACCAGAGCTGTGTCATCAAGAGCGGCGCACGCGTTGAGAACGCCATTCTGGACAAGAACAACGTGGTTCCCACCAACACCGAGCTTCGCGGCACGCCCGAGAACATCCTGGTGCTGGGCAAGGCTCCGTTAACTTCCGACACCACCATCGTACGTTAACGTTGGCACCGCAACATCGCTCGTAACATGTAGAATAGCCGCCCGGTTAGCGCCAGGCGGCTATTCTCGAATTGCAACATGGGAGACAATATGGCAGATTCCAGCAAAAAGATGCAGATCGTGTTTGCCTCGGCCGAGTGCGCACCGTTTGTTAAGACCGGTGGCCTGGGCGACGTGGCGGGCTCGCTGCCTGCGGCGCTCGTGCGCGCCGGCGCCGAAGTCATCGTGATGGTGCCCAAGTACGCCACCATCAAGGATGAGTACAAGGCGCAGATGGAGCACTTTTCCGACTTTTACGTGAGCCTGGGCTGGCGCAACGAGTACTGCGGGCTGGAGAAGCTCGAGCACGACGGCGTCACCTATATGTTCGTGGACAACGAGCGCTACTTTGCGCGCGATTATCCGTACGGCTTCTTCGACGACGGCGAGCGCTTCGCGTTCTTCTCCAAGGCCATCACCGAGAGCCTGCAGCACCTGCCGGCCGATTTTGAGTGCGACATCCTGCACTGCAATGACTGGCAAACGGCACTGGCACCCGTGTTCTTGCGCGAGTTCTACCAGGGCCTGCCGCTCTATGACCGCGTCAAGACCGTGTTCTCGATCCACAATGTGGCGTTCCAAGGCCAGTTTAGCGACACCGTGATGGAGGACATCCTGGGTGTGGCGCATATTCCGGCGGCCGCCACGCAGTTGCGCTGCGACGCCTGCAGCATCAACTACATGCTGGGCGCGCTGCACTATGCCGACGCCATCACCACGGTGAGCCCCACCTACGCGAGCGAGATCCAGACGCCCGAGTTTGGCGAGGGCCTGGACGGCGTACTGCGCGAGCGTTCCTACGCGCTGCAGGGCATCCTCAACGGCATTGACGTGGCGGCCTTTGACCCGGCAACCGACAAGCGCATTGCCGCCAACTACACGGTTGACGACCGTTCCGGCAAGGCCGTGTGCAAGGCCAAGCTGCAGGAGGAACTGGGGCTCGAGGTGCGCGACGACCGCCCGCTTATGGTGATGGTCACGCGCCTGACGCGCCAGAAGGGCATGGACCTGGTCATGTACGCGCTCGACCGCATCCTGTCCGGCGGCGTTCAGGTGGCCGTGCTGGGCACCGGCGACCGCGACTACGAGGACGGTCTGCGCTACTTCCAGGACAAGTACCCCGGCACCATGGCCGCGCGCATCGAGTTCGATCCGGCGCTGTCGCAGCGCATGTACGCTGCCGCCGATATGTTCCTGATGCCTTCGAAGTTTGAGCCCTGCGGCCTGTCGCAGATCATCGCCATGCGCTACGGCACACTGCCCATCGTGCGCGAGACCGGTGGCCTGAAGGACACCGTGATCCCGTATAACGAGTTTACCGGCGAGGGCACGGGCTTCTCGTTTACCAACTTTAACGGCGACGAGATGGGCGACGCGGTGTTCCGCGCAGCACGCCTGTTCTGGGATAACCGTGAGGCATGGAACCAGCTAGTCACGCAGGCCATGAGCCAGGACTTTAGCTGGACGCGCTCGGCCGACAAGTATCTGGACCTGTACTTCTTTATGCACCCGGAGATCAAGAGGCCGGTGGCGGTTGTCGACGAGTCTGAGGCTGTTGCTGAGCCGGTGGCCGCAGAGGAGCCCAAGGCCGAGGAGAAGCCGGCTGTCGAGGCCGAGGTAAAGCCCGCAGCGAAGCCTGCCGCCAAGAAGACGACGGCCCGCAAGGCAACGGCTAAGAAGGCTACGGCCACGAAGGCCGCTGCGAGCAAGACCACCACTGCCAAGACAACTACCGCCAAGGCAACGACCACGCGCAAGCGCACGACCGCCGCTGCCAAGAAGGTCGCCGAGGCCGAGGTCGCTCCCGAGGTAAAGGCCGAAACCGCCACCGCCGAGGCTAAGCCTGCGGCAAAGGCTCCGGCCAAGACCGCTGCCAAGAAGACGGCCGCGACCACCAAGAAGGCAACGGCAGCCAAGAAGACCACGGCAACGAAGTCGACGACCACGAAGGCTACTACGACGAAGGCCGCCGCGAAGACGACCCCGAAGGCAGTCGCAAAGCCGGCCGGCAAAGTCGAGGAGACGCCCTCCGAGTCCAAGGCCGAGGCAGCTGTCGAGGCAAAGCCGGCTGCCAAGACTACCACGCGCAAGCGCACTACCACGACGGCCAAAAAGGCCACGACCAAGGCTGCTGCTCCCAAGGCAGAGGCTAAGGCCGAGGACAAGCCCGCAGTAAAGGCCGAGCCGGCACCGAAGGCTGCTGAGGTCAAGACCGCTCCGAAGGCTACGGCAAAGACCGAGCCCGCCAAGGAGGCCCCGGTCTCCCCCGCCGCTAAGACTGAGGAAAAGGCTCCGACCAAGAAGACCTCCGTCCGTAAGGCAACGGCCACCCGCAAGCGCCACTAATCCGGACGATTCAAACTTAATCCTCAACGCAAAAGAGGGCGCCCCAACCAGGCGCCCTCTTCTTGGTTGAACTTCTCTAGTAAAAAGAAGCCCGGTTTACTACGACAAAATGGCTCCAGCTGACCACGACAAGTAATCTACGAAATTGGCAACGCCTCTACCTGCGGTTTTAATATCATCAAAATGACCGTGGTTGAGATCATCCAATTCATCGTAGTAAACCGAAGTACTTTTGGTTGGCTACAAATAGTATCGGTATAGACGTTTTTAAATATCGCGATAATTTGTTTGGTAAAACGATTTTCTAGGACAACCGTTCGCCGATGGTAAACGGATGTTGTTTATACAGCCTGTGTACAACAGATATACTTACATCTTGTGCGTAAAGCCCATGGCCAGCAGGCCATGATTCTATTGAACTGGACCGTACTATGAGATTGATACACAACAGCCGTCTGCCGCAGTTTCGCACTCCGTTTGGCGCTGTGACCACAGGAACAACCCTTTCGCTCTCCGTGATTCTGGAGGATGCCGATCCCGCGCAGGCAACGCTTACGCTGCGCACCTGGGTCGATGATATCGGTGAGTCTCGATATCCCATGACGCACGAGGGCGACGGCATCTTTAGCGTAGAGCTTGAGTGCACCAAGCCCTGTCTTATCTGGTACAGCTTTATCTGCAATATCGAGGGCCAGCCCGAGGTTCGCCTGGGCGCACCGCAGGGCCGCACCGGCGGCGAAGGCGTAACCTACGACTACGCCGAGGTGCCGTCATTCCAGGTCACTGTCTACAAACACCGTGAGGTTCGTCCCGAGTGGTACGAGCGCGGTATGGTCTACCAGATCTTCCCCGATCGCTATGCCCGCGACGAGCACTGGCGCGAGCGCACGCTGGCCGAGGTCGAAAAACCGCGTAAGGGCATTCAGCGCCGCATGGTCGAGGACTGGAACGAGCCGCCTGTGTACGAGCGCGCCGAGGACGGCTCCATAAAGACTTGGGACTTTTACGGCGGATCGCTCAAGGGCATTCAGGAAGACCTGCCTCGCATCGCCGAGCTGGGCTTTACAGCCATCTACCTCAACCCCATTTTTGAAGCCGCGAGCAACCACCGCTACGACACCGCCGATTACACCAAGATCGATCCGATTCTGGGCACCGAGCAGGACTTTACCGAGTTGTGCGAGGCGGCCGAGAAGCTCGGCATTTCCATCATCCTGGACGGTGTCTTCAACCATACGGGCGACGACTCGATCTATTTTAACCGCTACGGCAACTACCCCGGCGTGGGCGCGTGGCAGAGCGAGGATTCGCCGTGGCGCGATGCGTTTTATTTCCACGAGGACGGCTCGTACGACTGTTGGTGGGGCGTGGGCAATATGCCCGCCATCAATGAGAGTTCCGAACTGGTACGCGAGCGGCTCCTGGGCAAGGACGGCGTCATTCGTAAATGGCTGCGCGCCGGCGCTCACGGCTGGCGCCTGGATGTGGCCGACGAGCTTTCCGATGATTTCCTAGCCGAGATCAAAAAGGCCGTGCTCGCCGAGAAGCCCGACGCGCTGCTGCTCGGCGAAGTCTGGGAAGACGCCTCCAACAAGATCAGCTACGGCCATCTGCGTCGCTATCTGCAAGGCTTCGAGCTCGACTCGGCCATGGATTACCCCTTCCGCGACATGGTCATCGGCTTTTTGATGGGCTACAAAAACGCCTACCAAGCTGCCGAGGATATTGAGACCCTACGCGAGAATTATCCGCGCGAGGCCCTATCCTGCGCGCTCAACCTGCTGTCGAGCCACGACCGCCCACGTATCATCTCGGTGCTCGGCGGCGGCCCCGACGAGTCGCAACTACCTGAGAGCGAGCGCAGCAAGTGGCGCCTGGACGAGAACTCCATGGGCCTGGCCAAGAGTCGTTTTTGGCTCGCGACGCTCATGCAGATGACGTTCCCGGGCGTTCCCTCAATCTATTACGGTGACGAGTACGGCTTGGAGGGTCTCACCGATCCGGGTAATCGCCGCACCATGCCGACCAAGGAAGACCTGCACGACTTCGATACGTTCGCGATCGTCAAGAACGCATCTGCTGTGCGCCGCGCGCTGCCGTTTATGATCGACGGTGAAATCAAGGCCTTCGCGCTCAATGACGAAGTACTCGCCTATACGCGCGCCGGTAAAGACGGCGAGTCCGCGACGGTTATCATCAACCGTAGCCTGCGCAATTCACACCGCGTGACGATTCCAGCGCTCGGCGAATGTGCGAGCGATGTGATCAGCGGTCACGAGTGCGAGATCCACAGCGGTACGGTCACGCTCGATCTGTATCCGCTGGGCTCGTCGATCATCTATCACCATGCCGAGCAGCGCCTGCAGGAGCCGCTCGATCACGGTGCGGGTGTTGTGTGCCATATCACATCGGTGCCGACCGACGACGGCAAGCCCGGTACGATCGGCGCGCCCACGCGTCGTTTTATCGACCATCTGGCCGCCATGGGCATGCGCTACTGGCAGGTTCTCCCCGTCAACCCCACGGACTTCTTCCGCTCCCCTTACGCCGGCCCTTCGGCCTTTGCAGGCAATATCGACCTGCTACCCGAGAGTCACGAGGAGCTGGCCGCCGACTTTGAGACTTGGAAGGCCCGCGGCGGCGAAGATGCCGATCCGTTGTACACAGCGTTTAAACATCGCAATGCCGATTGGCTCGAGAAATACTGCGTCTATATGGCCGTCAAAAAGTACTTTGAAGGCGAGTCGCGCCACGATTGGCCGGCAGATGTCGCGCGCTACAACGAGCATCTGATCGACGACAAGCGCTTCCATAACGAGGCCGAGCTGCAGGCGTACATGCAGTACCGCTTTGACCTGGCTTGGTGCGAGCTCATGAACTATGCGCACAAGAAGGGCATCGAGGTCATCGGCGATATCCCGATGTATGTTTCGGACGATTCGGCAGACGCGTGGAGCGAACCCGAGAACTTCTGGCTGTCCGATACCGGCAAGGCGATTGAGATTTCCGGTGCACCGCCCGACAACTTTGCACCCGAGGGCCAGGTGTGGGGCAACCCGACGTTCCGCTGGGACCACATGAAGCAGAACGGCTATAGCTGGTGGATGGATCGCCTACGTCGTGCCTTTTCGCTCTACGACCGCGTGCGCCTGGATCACTTCCTGGGCTTCCACAGCTACTTTAGTATCCCTGCGGGCAAGGCTTGCGCCGACGGCCGTTGGCTGGCGGGCCCGGGCAAAGACCTGTTCCAGACCGCCTATGACGAGCTGGGTCCGCTCAACTTTATCGCCGAGGACCTGGGCTATTTGACGCCCGGTGTTCGCGCCATGGCTTCGACCTGCGGCTTCCCCGGCATGGACGTGCTGGAGTTTAGCGATTACGACGTCCGTTGCGGCGTGCACCCCACGCCCGGCAAGATTCTGTACACCTCGACGCACGATACGTCGACGCTCGCCGGCTGGTGTACGCGTTCCTTTGCCGGCGGCGACGAGCCGAGCGGTGTTGAGCTGGCTGCCAAGCTGATGAGCGACGCGCTGGCAAGCGACGCTCCCCTGGTGATGATGCCGCTGCAGGATATCCTGGGGCTTGGCGACGACGCACGCATGAACGTTCCGGGCGTGGCCACGGGCAACTGGACCTGGCAGGCTGACGAGGCGGACATTGCAGCCGCCGAAAACAAAACCGCACAGCTCCTGCGCAACAACCATAGATTCTGGGGCAAAGCGTGATAAAACCCCCGATATAGGGTACAGTTACAAACGTTTGAATTTTTGCGGGCAGAGTAATCTGCCCGCTTTGTGCTGAAAAGGAAGTATTATGGCGCGCTACGATTACAAGTGCTCGAGCTGCGGCAACGTGTTTGAGGTTGAGCATCCCATGTCCGAGACTCCCGAGGTCGTGTGCCCGAGCTGCGGTGCCCCGGCGGCCAAGACGTTCTCGGCCAGCGGCATTAAATTTGAGGGCAGCGGTTTCTACAACACCGACCAGCGAAGCGGTGGCGCCAGCACCAGCGCCACCAGCGGCTGCTGCGCCAACTGCCCGCATAACCACTAGGAACCAAACAGCCCCGCGACCGACACCGATCGCGGGGCTGATTCTTTAGCTACCCAGGCATCTCTATGAGTTGTGGTGAAATAAGGACTGTTTGGCGGTTGGAAGCCGCTATTCAATCCCTATTTCACCGCAACTTAGTAGTTACTTGTGGACCAGGCGAGCGCAGAAGTGGCCGTCGTAGGAGTCGGCGTTTACCGGCACGCTTTGGAAGAGGCCTCGATCGTTCTGGCGTACGGATACGAGCTTCTTGGCCTGATCGAACTCGGGGAGTTGCAGAATCTGTGCTTCGGAAAGCGGTGCCACGCTAAAGCCAGCACCCTCGGAAGAAGCAAGGAACGCGTCCACGACCTGCGTGTTCTCCTCGTCGAAGACCGAGCACGTTGCATAGATGAGCTCACCGCCGGCAGCCACGCGCGCAGCAGCCTCCTTGAGCATCGTCAGCTGCAGCTTGGGCAGCTCAACCGTCACATCCTTTTCGGTCAGGCGCCACGGAATCTCGGGATGACGACGCATGGTTCCGGTGCCAGAGCACGGCGCATCGATAAAGACCGTGTCGAACTTAACCGGCTCGCCAAGCATGGCATCAAACGATGTGAGCACCTCATCAAGCTCGCAGGCATCACCCGAAACCGTACGAACGCCCTGAATACCGGCCTTATGCAGGCGAGCGAGATTCAGATCGCACTTACGGTCATGAAGATCAAGTGCCGTATGCTGACGCTCATAGCCGGCACGCTTGGCCTGGCACATCATCACATAGGTCTTGATGCCACGACCGGCACCAATCTCAAGGCAGCTACCAGGGCGCGTGGCAGCCGTGGCGATAAGCTGCGCGTTGAGATCGGATGCCACCGCGGCAGCACGCTCAAACACACCCGAAGCAACGGTAACCTGGGCATCAACCGGGGCATGGCAGCCCGGGAAAACAGGTGCGACGAGCTGCGAGATATACGGATCGGGCTTGGTAGCAAAGGCGTTCCCATGAAGGGCCAGCGGCGCGGGGGCCAGATTGCCGGCAAAGTTAAGCGCACCCTCAGGCGTGTCGAACGATGCCATAATGCGAGCGCACAGCCAACGCGGTAGACCCATCAGGCGCGACAGACGAACCAAGCGTCGCTCGGACTCATCTACATCGGACGCAGTGGCAAAGTCCTCAACGTTGTCCGCGACCTTATGCAGCACGGCGTTCGCAAGACCGGCAGCCGACTTAGCGCCGCTACGAACCAGCTCAACGCCCTGACTTACGGCAACGCGGCCAGGCGTATGCAGATAGAGCATCTCGAAGGCCGAGATACGAAGCGCCATGCGAACGCGCGGCGCAACCTTTTTAGGCTTATCGAGAAACTGATCGAGCAGCTCGTCCAAAATACCCTGCGTGGCGGCGACACCGAGCGCCAAGCGAGCGGCAAACGCAGAATCGCGCTGGTCAATAGCCTTGGCCGAAGCACGGGAGGAAAGCACATCACGCGCATACATACCGCGACGATCGGCCTCCATCAACACATCGAGCGCAAGCTTGCGCGCGGGAGACAGCTTGCTCATGACAAAACACCCCACGAAAGATCGACGCCCTGCAGGCCGGCAGCCCAGGCCGAAGCGGCCATGGCACGCTTGCCATCGGGCTTAACCTCGAGCAGTTCGACCGCACCATCGGAAAGACCCAGGTAAACACGCTTGTTCTTAACGGCAACAAGGCCCTCGGCAAGCGACACGTCGGCAGGCGCGGCATCGAGCACACGCACGGTCTTGCCGGCAATCACGCAGCGAGCGGGTGCGGTGTCGGACGAAGCCAGCACGTGACGTACGCAATCGAACGCCCCCATCTGCGGATCCAGACGCATTTCCTGCTTGGAAATCTTGGCAGCATGCGTGACAAGGGACTCATCCTGCTCGGTCCACACCGCCGTATCATCGGCAAGCGAGGGCAACGTATCGGCCAGCAGCTTACCACCCAGCTCGCCAAGCTCCATCGTCAGTGCCTCGGCATGCTTACCGGCAACCGAGGTCGAGGCCTGCGCGCAATAAGCGCCCGTATCCATGCCATGTCCAATACGCATAATGGAAACGCCGGCAACCTCGTCACCAGCAAGAATGGCACGCTGAATGGGAGCAGCGCCACGCCAACGCGGCAGCAGCGAAGCATGAACATTCACAATACCAAGCGGCGCAATATGCAGCACCTCATCGGGCAAAATGCAGCCATAAGCAGCCACACAGAAAATATCAGCATCCGCAGCCTTGAGCTGATCAATAACATCCGGCGTCATACGATTTGCCTCAACAACAGGCAGACCAAGCTCAAGCGCCTTGGCCTTAACAGGAGACGGCTCCAACTTTTTACCACGCCCACGAACAGCATCGGGACGAGTAATTACGAGCGCAATCTCGTTTCCAGCCTCAACAAGCGAAGTCAGCGAAGGCACAGCAAAATCAGGCGTACCCATAAACACAATACGCATAAAGAACGTCTCCCCTCAACCAAAGCCGAGACGGCTACAAAGAACAGCGGAAAGCCAAGTACCCGGCCCATCCGCAAGAACAATTCAACAAGAACAAATATACCCAAAACCAAAGAAAGAGCCGCATATAAGCAGCCCTCCCAACAAAGCACCTATCAGCGAAGACGCCCCTCCCTGGCCCAACGGCACCCGGGCGAACCGAGCCAGAACAACGCAGTCCCCGGTGCTGAGCGCCCACATATCGTCCCGCGCGCAGTTTCGCAGCAAAGCGAGAATGTGTGAGCACGGGATGATATGTGGGCGCTCAGCACCGGGGACGGTGGGACCTACTCCGTCTCGCCCGGTCGAGCGCCGCGGGCCAGGGCGTCCTGGTACTCCTTGACTGCCTTGATCCTCTGCATCGGCTTCAGTCGCTCAAACATGGTGTTGCCGTGCAGGTGATCGATCTCGTGCTGCAGGCACACGCAGAACAGATCGCCCGAGGCCTCGTAGCGAATCAGGTTGGCATCCAGGTCGTACGCCTCGACCACTACATGGTCGGGACGCTCAATCTCGCAGCTAATGCCGGGGATGGACAAACAGCCCTCACTAAACGGCACCAGATGGTCGCTCTGCTCAACAATGACGGGATTAATGAGCACGTACGGGTCGTAGTCGTTCTTGTCGCTGTAGTCGCAGTCGATGGTGACGAGCTGGATGAGCTCGCCGATCTGCGGAGCAGCCAGGCCGCAGCCACCGTTCTCGAACATCATCTTCTTCATCTTCTCGGCAAGCGCCTCGATCGCCGGGGTGATCTCCTCGATGACGGCGCACTCCTGGCGCAGACGAGGGTCGGGCGAAAGTACGATTCCGTTGGCTTCCATGGCCATCCTTTCGGGTTGTTACATCAAATCATAAGCGTCGACGTCAACGCTCACGCTCACGCCGCGCACAGAGCCCACCTCTTTGAGGCAGGCGTCGATATCATCAGAGACATGGTACCCCACGGGCGACTTCACAAGCAGATGGAAGCGGTAACGGTCCTTGGCTCTCTCGATTACACACGAAGCCGGGCCCAACACCTGCGGCACCGCGCTGCCCACCCGCAAAAAGTCGGGCGCGGCGGCATGCCAGCGACGCTTGAGGAGCTTTGCGATGCGCCCGATGTGGCCCTGCGCGTCGTCTCGGTTCGCCGACCACACCAAAATGTTGACCAGGCGCACAAAGGGCGGGTACAGCGCGTCGCGGCGCTGGTCCAGGTCGTAATCGGTAAAGATCGAACGGTCGTGCTCAGCGACGGCTCGGATGACCGGATCCTCGGGCAGGTAGGTCTGGATGATCACCTCGCCGGGGCGATCGCCGCGACCGGCGCGGCCCGCAACCTGCTCCAGCAAATCGTAGGCGCGCTCCCCCGCGCGAAAATCGGGCAGCTTGAGTGCAAAGTCGGCATTGACCACGCCTACGAGCGTGACCTCGGGAAAGTCGAGACCCTTGGCAATCATCTGGGTGCCCAGCAGCACCGCGCAATCGGCGGCATCGAACTGCTCGAGCAGTTTTTTGTGCGCATCCTTGCCGCGCGTGGAATCGGTGTCCATGCGTATGATGGCAACATCCTCGGGAAGCATCTGGTGCAGTGCGTCCTCGATCTGCTGAGTGCCCATACCCATTTTTGCCAGGTAGCGGCTGCCGCACTTGGGGCAACGGCTCGTGGGCGCGGGATACGGCTGCACGCGCCAAGACGAACCGCAGGTGTGACACTGCAGCGTGTGCGTGCGCTCGTGGTACGTGAGCGCGGTAGAGCAGTGGTTACAGGTGGGGACGCAGCCGCACTCGCGGCACATCAGGAATGGCGCAAAGCCACGGCGGTTATGCAACAGCACGGCCTTCTCGCGGCGTTCGACCACACGCTCCAGGCCTTCCATCAGCGGTTTTGAGAACATGGAGCGGCTGCCGTGCGAGAACTCGCGGCGCAGGTCGGCGATCCGAACCGTAGGCAGCACGGCGTGTCCCGGGCGCTCGGGCATCTCCACACGCGTCCAGGTAACACCGTTGTACGTGCCGCGGCGGCAGCGATCGAGAGCCTCAGCAGAAGGAGTGGCGGAGCCCAACACGAGCGGGCAGCGGTAGCGCCGCGCCATCTCGGCCGCCACCTCTCGCGCGTGGTAACGCGGGCTGGAGCCTTGCTTGTAACTGGTCTCGTGCTCCTCGTCGATGATGATGAGGCCCAAGTCGCTGAGCGGGCAAAAGAGCGCCGAGCGGGCGCCGACGACCACGCGGGCCGCACCGCTGGCAACCATATCCCACTGGTCCAAGCGCTCGCCGGACGAAAGGCGCGAATGGAACACGGCGACCGTCTCACCAAAGCGCGAGCGAAAGCGGCCGACGGTTTGGGCCGTCAGCGAGATCTCGGGCACTAGCACGCACGCCGAGCGACCGGCTGCGAGCACGCGCTCAATCGCCGTAAGGTAAACCTCGGTTTTGCCGGAGCCGGTGACGCCGTCGACCAGCACGACGTCACCATGAGCGTCCAGGCGGGCGCGCTCAATCTGCGCGAGCGCCTGCTGCTGGCCGTTGGTAAGTGCGACCGGCGCCTTGCCGCTTGCCGAGGACAGCGTGGTCTGCTCGCTGCATCCACGCCAGGCGCGGCGCTCCTCCACAACCACGACGCCGCGTTTTTCGAGCGCCTTGATGGTCGCCGACATGCTGTTATAGAGAAGGTTGAGGTCGCGCGTCGTGACCGGGCCGCACTGGAGCGCCTCGATAAGCTGACGCTGGCGGACCGCCGTTTTGGGAGGCGTATAGCCGAAGCCCTCGGGCGTGAGCATGACCCAGCGATTTTGGATTGGCTTGACGGCGGGACGTTCAACCGTCCACACGTCGTCGTCACCCTTGACCACACGCGGGCTGCCGCCCGGGGGCAAAAACAGGCGCAGGCACTCGGAAAGCGTCGCGACGTACTCGCGGCTCATCCAGCGTGCGATACGGGCGGCTTCGGCGGTAAAGAGCGGTTTGCTGAGGATGGCCTCGATGGGCTTAATGCGCGCAGGGTCGAGGGCGTTGTTGCCCTGCAGGTCGCCCAGCTCAGGCGCGATGTCGACGACATAGCCCGCGGCGGCACGGTTACCAAAGTTAACCAGGACCGTGGATCCGATCTGCGCCTCGTTGGCAAGGGATTGGGGAACGCCGTAAGCAAACGGCTCGGACAGCGCACGCGTCGGGATGTCGAGGACCACGCTCGCGTAGGCGGTGATGGGCTCGGGCGCTGGTTCGAGCTTGATCGGGGCAGCAGCAGGCACGGGCTTCACCGGAGCCTCCTCCGGTTCCGGCGAACCAAACAGCGAAAGTTGCTCGGCCATGGCCCCAGCACCTCCTATCCCATACGTCTACAGAAACAAGAGCCCCGCTCTGAGTGAACGGGGCTCGGATACATACGTTTGCGCAGCGATTACAGCGCCATCGTGCGGGCGCGGTCGATGCGCGCCAGGCAGTCGTCGCGGCCGATGAGCGCCATGGTCTCGCCCAGCGGAGGGCTCACCATGTTGCCGCAGACGGCGACGCGCACGGCCTGGAACACCACGCGCTTCTTGAGGTCCATCTGCTCGGGCAGCGGCTCAAGCGCGGCGTCGATGGCCTCTGCGGTCCACTCGTCCACGCCCTCAAGCGCGGACTTAGCGGCATCCAGAATGGCACCCATGCCTTCCTTGGCCAGACCCTTGTTGACAGACTTCTCGTCATACTCGAGCGTCTCGGCCGTAGCGAAGATGGGAGCGGCGACGGTCACGGCGTCGGCCGGCATCTTGGTGCGCGGCTTAACGATGGCAGCGAGCGCGTCGATCCAATCCTCGCCGTACTCGACATTACCCTCGATCAGACCAGCCTCGTGCAGCTCGGGGACCATGATCTCGTCGGCAAACTGAGCATCGGACATGCCGTTAATGTACTCAGCGTTGACCCAATCGAGCTTCTTGGGATCGAAGGTCGCCGGGTTCTTGGAAATGCGGTCGAGCGAGAACTTGCTGGCCAGGACATCGCGCGGAATGATCGTGGTCTCGCCGTCGAGCGACCAGCCGAGCAGCGCCAGATAGTTGACGAAGGCGTCGGACAGGTAACCGGCGTCGCGGTACTCCTCCACCGAGGTGGCGCCGTGGCGCTTGGAGAGCTTTTTGCCGTCGGCACCCAAGATCATGGAGATGTGGGCGAACGTGGGCACGGGCGCGTCGAGGGCCTCGTAGACCATGACCTGACGCGGGGTGTTGGACAGGTGGTCGTCGCCGCGGATGACATGGGTAATCTTCATCATGGCGTCGTCGACGACAGTCGCGAAGTTGTACGTGGGCGTGCCGTCGGAGCGGAAGATGACAAAGTCGTCGAGCTCCTTGGCGTCGAAGGTCACCTCACCGTGGACGGCGTCGTGGATGACGACGTCGCCGCGGTCCTCGGGCACCTTGATGCGCAGGACGTAGGACTCGCCGGCCTCGATGCGACGGCGGGCCTCCTCGGGATCAAGATCGCGGCAACGGCGCTGATAGCCCTGGAAGGGGTCCTTGCGCTCCTGCGCGGCCTTGCGGTCGGCGTCGAGCTGCTCCTTGGTGCAGAAGCAGGGATAGGCCTTGCCCTCGTCCCAAAGCTTCTGGGCGGCCTGCTTGTACAGGTCCAGGCGCTCGGTCTGGGCGTAGGGGCCAAAGTCGCCGCCCACCTCGGGACCCTCGTCCCAGTCCAGGCCCAGCCAACGCATGGCGCGCAGGATAATCTGCGTGTTCTCGTCGGTGGAGCGGGTGGGGTCGGTGTCGTCGATGCGCAGGATGAACGTGCCGCCGTTTGCGCGGGCGAAAGCCCAGTTATAGATAGCGGTGCGGGCGCCGCCAATGTGCAGCTTGCCCGTCGGTGAGGGTGCAAAGCGGACGCGAACGTCTGATGCCATGGAAATCTCCTCGATTGCAGGATGGATGTCTAACCGCACCAGTATAAAGCATCAAAGCAACCTCCGCACAAAGGGCACCGACCTACTCATTGGGGACAGACTTAAATGACCAGTCTTTGGGCAACCTGTCGGCATTTAGGTAAGACTGTTCGTTTAAGCCTGTCCCCAATGAGTACCCGGCCGGCCATTTATGTCTGTCCCCAATGAGTAGGTGCGGAAAGGGTGTGAATCTTTGATTTACGCGCTATGATGTGCCCTTGCATAGAGAGCCCGGCGGAATGGTAACGGTCGCCGGGACACGTTTTTGAAAGGACAATCATGTCAGAAGAACTTCGTTCCATCCCGCCCCAACACGGGTCCTTTGTTTTTACGTCGGAGTCGGTGACCGAAGGTCATCCCGATAAGATCGCTGACCAGATCAGCGACGCCGTCCTCGACGCAATCCTCGCCAAAGAAATAGAGCTCCAGGAGCAGGGCTACATCGCCCCCAACGGCGTGCCCGCCAACGTGGAGAACGTCCGCTGCGCCTGCGAGACCCTCGTGACCACCGGCACTGTCATCGTCGCCGGCGAGATTCGCACCCAGGCCTACGTCGACGTACAGGAAATCGCCCGCGGCGTTATCCGCCGCATTGGCTACAACCGTGCCAAATTCGGTTTTGACTGCGACACCTGCGGCGTTATGAGCCTCATCCACGAGCAGTCGCCCGATATCGCCCAGGGCGTCGACGAGTCCTTCGAGACCCAGACCGGCGCTACCACCGACCCGATCGACCTGATCGGTGCCGGCGACCAGGGCATGATGTTCGGATATGCCTCCAACGAGACCAAGACCCTCATGCCCATGCCGCACTACCTGGCAAGCCGCCTGGCCGAGCGCCTGGCCGCTGTACGTCACGACGGCACCCTCGCCTATCTGCGTCCCGACGGCAAGACCCAGGTCACCGTGCGCTACGAGGAAGGCAAACCCGTCGAGGTCACGACCATCGTCATCTCCACGCAGCACGCCGCCGAGATCGAGGACATGGGCAAGATCAAGGCCGACCTCATCGAGCACGTCATCACCCCGGTCATGGCCGCTGAGAACATGCCGTGGGACAACGCGGACATCTACGTGAACCCAACCGGTCGCTTTGTCGTGGGCGGCCCCATGGGCGACACGGGCCTGACCGGCCGCAAGATCATCGTCGACACCTACGGCGGTTACGGTCGTCACGGCGGCGGTGCCTTTAGCGGCAAGGACTGCACCAAGGTTGACCGCTCCGCCGCGTATGCCGCGCGCTGGGTCGCCAAGAACGTGGTCGCCGCCGGTCTGGCCGACCGCTGCGAAGTCGAACTGGCTTACGCCATCGGCGTGTCCAAGCCCCTCTCAATCATGGTCGACACATTCGGTACCGCTAAGGTCGCCGAGGACAAGATCGTTGAAGCCGTAGAGAAGACCTTCGACCTGCGCCCGGGCGCAATCATCCGCGACCTAGACCTGCGTCGCCCCATCTACGAAAAGACGGCAGCCTACGGTCACTTCGGCCGCGAAGATGCCGACTTCACCTGGGAGAAAACCGACCGAGTCGAAGAACTCAAAGCAGCCTGCGGCCTGTAATTAAGAGCCGCTAAGGTCACAACACGCATGCGCTTTCAAAAGAAGCACCGCCCCCAAGCGGTGCTTCTTTTTTATTAATCCGGTGGTGAAGATGCTTCGATATGAGCCTACGCTGCGTCACCAGCTAATGAATTTTGCAGCACACGCGCCTCTACCATGTATCCTTAGTTCCGAGGGCTTTGGTATTTGGTCGGTCGCGAGTTCCGCACGAGCCGGAGGCCACTTAATGTGGCCTCCGTGCGAGCCAGGACTGTAGAGCAGGCGACCAAATACCAAAGTCCTCGGAACGACGGGATAGAACAGGAGCACCCATGGCAGGCAAGCCGCAAACACTAGCTACGACCTCTGCATTCGAGATCTTGGGGCCCGTCATGGTCGGCCCCAGCTCATCGCACACCGCCGGCGCCCTGCGCTGCGCCCAAGTTGCCGCCAGCCTGCTGGAAGGCCGCATCACCAAAGTCACCTTTGGCCTGTGGAACTCCTTCGCCCACACCTACCGCGGCCACGGCACCGACCGTGCGCTCGTCGCGGGCATCCTGGGTCTCGACACCGATGACGAGAACATCAAGCAGGCCTTCGACCTCGCGCGCGAGCAGGGCCTAGAATATCACTTTGACATCAAGGGCGACGACGCCTCCATCCACCCCAATACCGTCGACATCGACATGGTCGACGACACGGGCGCCACGGCACAGGTCCGCGGCGAGAGCCTGGGCGGCGGCAAGATGCGCATCAGCCGCATTAACGGCGTCGGCGTCGACATCTCGGGCATGTATTCCACGCTCTTCGTGGCGCACAAGGACGTTCCCGGCGTGCTCGCCGCGCTCACCAACCTGCTCGCCTACGCCCATGTGAACATCGCGTTCTGCCGCACCTACCGAACCGAAGTGGGCGGCCAGGCTTACTCCGTCTTTGAGACCGACGGTGCGCCCGACGACACCGTCGTCCCCATGCTCCGCAAGCTCGACAATGTCGATTACGCGACCTTTATCGAGCTCCCCGGTTCTGCCTCGTCGCTCTCCCCCGGCGTCTCGGCTAAGGAGATCTTCGACGACGGCGAGCAGCTGCTCGATGCGTGCGAGGAACTGGGACTCAGTATCGGAGCCGTCATGGCCGTGCGCGAGGCGCGTCTGACCGGCGAGGCCCACGCCGTCGCCGCCATGCGCCGCGTGCTCGACGTCATGCGCGAGGAGACCAAGGCCCCCATCGCCAATCCGCAGCGCTCGCTCGGCGGGCTTATCGGCGGCGAGGCCAAGCTCGTCGAAGCAACCCGCTGCAACGATTTGAGTGCAAGCCTGATGGGCACCGTCCAGACCGACGCCGTTGCCCGCGCCATGGCCGTGCTCGAGCGCTCAGCTACCATGGGCGTGATCGTCGCCGCCCCCACGGCAGGCTCCGCGGGTGTTGTGCCCGGCTGCGTGCTGGCGCTTGCCGATCACCTTCGGCTCGACGACGAGCAGGTCATGGACGCGCTCTACTGCGCAGCCGCCATCGGCCTCAACCTCACCACGAGTGCCTGCGTCGCCGGCGCCGAGGGCGGATGCCAGGCCGAGGTGGGAAGCGCCGCCGCCATGGCAGCCGCCGCGCTGGTGCAGATGCTCGGCGGCAAGCCCGAGCAGGCGCTCGACGCCAGTTCCATCGCGCTGAGTAACCTGCTGGGCCTCGTTTGTGACCCCGTCGGTGGCCTCGTGGAGGTGCCCTGCCAAAACCGCAACGCCATTGGCGTGGCAGCGGCCTTTAGCTCGGCACAACTCGCCCTCGCAGGCATTAAGAGCTTGGTGCCGTTTGACCAGATGGCACATGTCATGCTCTCGGTGGGCCACGCTTTACCGGCCACGCTGCGCGAGACGGCAAAGGGTGGCATCGCGCAGGCTCCGGCCGCACTTTCGGCCTGTGCAAAATGCGGTGTGTGCGGATAGCGGCAAAGAACGACTCAAAGGTGGGACAAATGTCCCACCTCTTTTGAATGCCATCGTTTCCGTACCACAAACAGCAGGGCAATCGCTATAATGCAAGCCCAGTAAAAACACGATGAACCGCAAGGCGAAAATCGAAGGACATGCATACGATGTCGCAAAACGATCGAACTCAACTGATTCCCGATCCGCAGCAACCGAGCAGGCACACCGGCGGCGTTCAGTCGCCGCGTCCTATCGCGCCGAGCCACGGTCAGCAGCGTGGTGCGGCAAACGCTTCCCAACGCCCGAACCAACAGCGACAGCAGCGTCAACAACGTCAGCAGCGCCAGGCAAACGGCAATGCGCCCAAGCAGCCCCCCACGCATGCTCGAGGCGATCTCGGCCCCGCGCGCAAGTCCGCCGGCAACAATAAGTCGGGCAAAAAGACGACGCTCTTTGTCGTCCTGGGTCTTATCGTCATTGTATATATCGTAGGCATCGTAGCGTTTTCGCAGCTAGCCTACCCCAACACCACCATTGCCGGTGTCGACGTCTCGTTCTCCAACGCTTCGTCTGCCGCCACCAAGGTCAACTCGGCATGGAAGCACTATAAGCTCACCGTGACAGGCGATGACTTTAGCTGGACCTATCAGCCCGAGTCCGATGAGCCCATCGTCGACGGCGAAGCTGCCGCAAAAGAAATCATCAGCCACAACGAAGCCTTTGTATGGCCGGTCCGCCTTGTGGAATCCTTAAGCGGCAAGACCAAAGCAACCGCCACCTCCAACGAAGTCGATCTTGATCAAGACGTCGACCTGTCCATGCTCTCCGACACCTTTAACCAAAAGCAGTTTGAGAAGGATCTGGGCGCCGCCATCGACGAGTTTAACGAGGGCCGTTCGGGCACGTTCGAGGCCAATAGCTCCTATGACGAACAGGCCGGCAAGTTTACCGTCGAGAAGGCGCGCTCCAACGAAAAACTCAACCGCGAGCATGTCATTAAGTATGCCGAGCTCGAGCTTGCCTCGCTGGCCGAGACCGTAGATCTTTCCAAGCTCGGCAACGATGCCTATGAGCCACTC
>DBFBFY010000100.1:0-6751 GCA_048201615.1 Collinsella sp. | reverse complement strand
ATAGAGTTTTTCTGCAACAGTCTTCTCGAGAGTGCGAAGGACTCGGTAGGGTCTTTAAAAAACCTTGTTGACCTCCATAACCGTTCCACAGCAACCATTACCGAAAATCTCGGAAGGACTGCTGCAAACGGGCAAAGGCTGTTGGGCATTCTTGAAGAGCACCCCATCGTCGACACCGCATTCATCGCTGCCCAACTCGATATCGGCAGGAGTACCGCGAGCTCGCTCGTCAAATCATTTGAAAAATTGGGTATCCTCCGTCCGCTCGACGAGTCAAGACAGAGATACCGGCAGTACGGGTATGAAGAGTATCTTTCGATTCTCAGGGAAGACGCCGAGCCGATTAGATAGGCATCGCAACCCAGGCAAATTAAAGCGAGCGTGGATAATCTCCCACTTTGAGCCCGCACACAGGCCAAAAACGGGAGATTATCCACGCTCATTCCTGAGTAGTCATTTATGAACGTCCCCAATGACTACCCAATGACTACCACGGCAACGCCGATGTTTTGGCAACGCCAGCGAGCGGGTCGCATTTGTGACAAGGTGACGTGAAACGAAAGGGCGCTGACCTTCTGGTCGCGCCCTTGAAGTTGAACGTCAGATTGTCCAAATGCGGCCCGCGCAGCGTCGAGCCGTTACGCGGGTTGGTAAACCCGCGTAACTAACGTGCTCCGTACTCCTCGTAGTAGGCGTCGATGGCGGCCTTGAGCTCGTCGTCGATGACGACCTTGCCGTCGATCTCGTGGTTGTAGAGGGTCTCGACGACCTCGGCCATGGAAACGATGCTCGCGACGGGAAAGCCGTACTTGGCCTCGATCTCCTTCTGCGCGGTGGTCACGCCACCCTTGCCGACCTCCATGCGGTTGAGGGACACGATCAGGCCCTTAATCTCGACATCGGCAGCAGCCTTGACCTTGGGATAGGTCTCGTCGATGGACTTGCCACTGGTGGTGACGTCCTCGACCATGACCACACGGTCGCCGTCCTTGGGCTCATAACCCAGCAGGTTGCCCTTGTCGGCGCCGTGGTCCTTGGCCTCCTTGCGGTCGCAGCAGTACTTGACCTCCTTGCCGTACAGCTCGTGGTAGGCAATTGCGGTCACGACGGCCAGCGGAATACCCTTGTAGGCCGGTCCAAACAGCACATCAAAGTCGTCGCCAAAGTTATCGTGGATGGCTTGGGCGTAATACTCGCCCAGCTTCTTGAGCTGATAGCCCGTCACGTAAGCGCCGGCGTTCATAAAGAACGGGGACTGACGGCCGCTCTTGAGCGTAAAGCTGCCGAACTTAAGAACGTCGGACTCAACCATAAACTTGATGAACTCTTGCTTGTAAGCCTCCATGCGGGCTCCTCTCGTAATCGCGTACGTGCTCTTCAGTTTAGCGCAGGCGAGGCGTCGATGTGGGCGTGCTTTGAGGCCACGGCATTCTGTAAAGGCTTTGTCAGGGGGAATGGTTTTCCGAACAATGGGGTTGACATGTCAAACCCCCTCATCAAGAATACGGGCGGATTAAAAAGGGGTACGAGATACCCAAAGCGCGCTGCGCTCAGCCTTTAGGAGGTGTGCCATGGAAGGCAGTCCTAGTCGAAAAACCTGCATGTCGCCCTCGGCACGCCGCGAGGACTCCGCACACGCATAAACGCCACCGGCAGATCGCCAAAACCACCGCAAAGGCGCGCTGCACCCTTTGTGGGCTCAAGAGCTTGACGTGAGCGACATCTAGGTTTTTTGAAGCAAATACGACACGTACGCTAACTCCCCTCAACAAGGAGGACCCTATGCTGATGCTCAAAACCGTCACGGTACTCGAAGCCATCTCCAAGCGCCGCCGCACGGCGCGCCCTGCCGCTCATACCGGCCTGTCCAAGAACACCATATTCGCCGCCACCCATAGTGCCGAGGACGCCCTCGTACTGCTTGACGCCACGGCAAACGGCCTCACCGTCGAGCAGGCAACTGAGCGCCTGAACGCCGTCGGCCCCAACGCCATCGAGGCAACGACCAAAACGCTCGCCCGCCGCATCGCCGACGCGTTCATCGATCCCTTCGCCGGCATCCTCGCCGCGCTCGCACTGGTCTCGCTCTACATCGACGTGCTCGCCGTGCCCGAACCGCAGCGCGACCCCTCCACGGTCATCGTCATCGGCACCATGCTGCTGGTATCGGGCGGCATGAAGTTTATCCAGGAAGCCCGCAGCGGCAATGCGGCCGAGGCCCTCAAGGACCTGGTCTCCAACACTTGCACCGCCCTGCGCGACGGCGAGCGCATCGAGATCCCCTTCGACGAGCTCGTCCCCGGCGATGTAATCCGTCTCTCTGCCGGCGATATGGTGCCGGCAGATGCCCGCATCATCACCGCGCGCGACCTGTTTGTGATCGAGTCCGCACTCACCGGCGAGAGCGAGGCCGTCGAGAAGACCACCGCCGTCACCGTCGTCGAGGGCGCCGACGGCTCCGCACTGCCACTCTCTGCCTGCAAGAACATCGTCTTTACCGGCACCTCCGTGCAAAACGGCGCCGCCATGGCGCTTGTCGTTGCCACCGGCTCGGACACCTACCTGGGCGGCATCGCCAAGATGCTCAACGGGCGCGGCGAAAAAAGCGCGTTTGACCGCGGCGTCTCGAGCGTCTCCATGCTGCTGGTGCGCCTGATGCTCGTTATGGCGCCGGCCGTCTTTGCCATCAACGCCGCCACCAAGGGCAACGTCATCGACGCGCTGCTGTTCGCCACGAGCGTGGCCGTGGGCATCACGCCGCAGATGCTTCCCGTCATCGTGACCACGAGCCTGTCGCAGGGCGCCAAGGACCTCGCCCGTCGCCAGGTTATCGTCAAGGAGCTGCCGGCGATTCAAAACCTCGGAGCGATGGACGTCCTGTGCTGCGACAAGACCGGCACCCTCACCGAAGACCGCATCGTGCTCGAGCGCTACCTCAACACCGATGGCAACGAGGACGCGCGCGTGCTGCGCCATGCGTTTTTGAACAGCTTCTTCCAGACCGGCCTCAAAAATCTTATCGACCTGGCCGTAATCGACCGTGCCGATGTGACACCCTCGACCGTCGCACCCGATTCCATGCTGGGCCAGAGCCTGCGCGACCGCTACACCAAGGTCGACGAGGTTCCCTTCGATTTCTCGCGCCGTCGCCTGAGCGTAGTTGTCGCCGACGCCCAAGGCAAAACCCAGATGGTTACCAAGGGCGCCGCCGAGGAAATGCTCGAGATCTGCTCCTTTGTCGAGATCGATGGCATCGCTCAGCCGCTCACCGACGAGAAGCTCGCCCAGATTCGCAAGCAGATCGCCGGACTTAACGCCGAGGGCCTACGCGTAATTGCCGTGGCGCAGAAGACCAATCCGCGCTGCGTGGGCGAGTTTGGCATCGCCGACGAGTGCGACATGGTGCTGATGGGCTTTTTGGCCTTCCTCGATCCGCCCAAAGCAAGTGCCGCGGGCGCCGTCGCCACCCTCGAGGCCAAGGGCGTGGCGGTCAAGGTCCTAACCGGCGACAACGACCGCGTCGCCGCCACCGTCTGCGAGCAGATTGGTATCGATGCGAGCAACGTCTTGCTCGGCTCCGAGATCGATGCGCTCGATGACGCCGAACTTGCCGAGCGCGCCGAGAAAACCCACCTCTTCGCCAAGCTCTCGCCGCTGCAGAAGGCGCGCCTGGTACGTGTCATGCGCGAGATGCTCGGCCACACCGTGGGCTTTATGGGCGACGGCATCAACGACGCCGCCGCCATGCGTGCGAGCGATTGCGGCATCTCGGTCGATTCGGCCGTCGACATTGCCAAGGAATCCGCCGATATCATCTTGCTTCAGAAGGACCTGGGCGTGCTCGAGCGCGGCATCATCGAAGGCCGCCGCACTTACGGCAACCTGCTCAAGTACCTCAAGACCACGGTGAGCTCCAACTTTGGCAATGTGCTGTCCGTGACCGTCGCGAGCCTGTTCTTGCCGTTTTTGCCCATGAGCGCCCTGCAGCTGGTTCTGCTGTCGCTGGTCTACGAGATCGTGTGCATCGCACTGCCGTGGGACACCGTCGATGACGCCTGGACTGCCCGCCCGCGTGCCTGGGACGCCGCGTCCATCAAGGGCTTTATGCTCGAGCTGGGCCCCGTGAGCTCGCTGTTTGACATCGTGACCTTCGCCGCGCTCTTCTTTGTCGTGTGCCCCGCCGCCGTGGACGCAAGCTGGTCCGAGCTTGCCGCCGCGGGCGACGTCGCGGGTATGGCGACCTTTGCTGCGCTCTTCCAGAGCGGCTGGTTTGTCGAGTCCATGTGGTCGCAGACACTCGTGGTCCACATGTTGCGCTCCCCGCATCTGCCGAGCCCGCGCGACCACGCCGCGCCCGCATTGTGCGTTCTTACCGTGCTGGGCCTGGCGCTCGTCACCTGGCTGCCGGCAAGCCCCATCGCCGATGCGCTCGGCCTCATGCCGCTGCCCACGAGCTTTTTTGGGCTGCTCATTGGCATCGTTACCGCCTATATCGCGCTCACCCAGCTGGCAAAGCGCCGCTACATTGCCCGCCACGGCGAGCTGCTGTAGCAAGTAGACGGAAAACACCCTGCCAGCTGCCGTTGCCACTACCACAGCTGCCGCCGCCGCAGTCTATCCCCCCAGCAGTTGCGGTGAAATAGTTCCTGTTTAAAGCCCCGTGACTTTAATTTAGGGACTATTCCACCGCAACTTATTGGAGGATTAGCTAGTCCTTGGGCGTCCAGGACCAGAAGAAGTTGATAAGGGCTACACGCGAGGCGGTACCGGCCTTTTTGTTGATCGAAGAAATGTGGCGATAGAGCGTGGAGCGCGAAAGGAAGAGCGTTGTGGCGATGTCCTGAACGCTCTGGTCCGAAACGACCAAGACCTCAAGAATATCGCGCTCGCGCTCTGTAAGCCCAAAGGTGACGACGAAAGCATCGAGGCGCTCATCTGACGTGAGCTCCGCTGCCTCCACGGGCACGGAGTCGGAGCACGTGGGCGCAAGATCCCCACCAAGATCATCGGTGGCAGGTGCCAGCTCGCCCCGTATCACGGCGTCATCGGCTCGTTGCCCCAACTGTCCCAGCAGCGTAATCGCAATGCCCACAAACATCACGAGCGCCGCGCCGACCGCAGCCAGCACGTTTTGACTCGAGATGATCGCCACTGCCGGCGCCGTCACGAACATCGAGCACACGTTGTTGACGACGCGACCCATGCACGGCCAAAAATATGACCAGCGCGCATAAAGCGAGACGGCGGCATATTTTGTGGTAAAGAACACCACAAAGAAGCCTGAGCCCAGATAAAAGATGATCGTGGCAGCAAGCTCGTTGCCGCCATTGCCATCGACGATGAGCACAAAGAACGAAAGCGTGGACAACATGGCGGCGCATGTCATGCCGATATTCATATACGAACGACCGTGCAGGTCAAATAGGACGCCAGCGGCCAACGAGCTCACGACAAGCAGTAGGCGCGGCCAGTCACCCAAATCAACGGCTCCGACAGCATGCAAGGTCGTGAGGCCAGCGTTGAGAGCGGCGAATACGCCGGAAAGATACACCGTCGCCACGGTCAGGCGAACTACGGCGCGGCGGAATGCCGCCTTTGCCTTGGGATCGTCTTGCCACTTGGCGCCATATTCCAAAGCATCTACCGAAAGTCCGGCAACGCTGGGTTCAAAGTTGGGATCGGACTCGTCGCGCAGTTTGGCGCGTCGGGCACCGTGGAGCAACGCCACCTGCACGATCGCACAGACAACCAGAACAGCCTGTTGAGGAATACCGACAGGCATCACCATGTGGTTGAACACCTGTACCAGAACGCCCATGGCATAGGAAAGTGCTGCGGCGCGCGCCAAGCAAGGCGTCCGCGCAAAGCGCCGCGCAAAGTTTGCGTGAGCAGTCGATCCGCAGTAGCCCAGCGCGCAGCACGCCACCAAACCTCCGGCAATTATTACCTCAACCTGAACCGCCATAATCAACAGCAGCAATGCCGCCACCAGCAAAACGCCCGTGACGTCACTCGTTGCGTCGATGGCATGGGAACGGTGATAATACAGAATGGGACGCACAAAAAGCCAATCACGCTCGCGCCGAGGACAAGGCTCTCATAAATAACGACCTCGTTCGGAGACACGAACTCGGCCATGCGCACATCAAAGAGATACTCGCACGCCAAAAACGTGAAGGAGAACAGCGCCAGGCATATAATCTCCCGAATGCCCCGACGCAGATATGCGGTTGTGTCTCCCATGCCCCTCATGGTTAACCCCCGGCCGCTCAATTGTCTGGAATTCCATTTTAATAAAGAACCAATCTCAATATCGAAGCCGAGCTCGAAATGCTGCAAATTTGACCCCAGCCGTTCACATCACGCCGCGATTTTTAGCCGCATGGACCAGAAGGGACACGCGCGACCTCTAGCTCGACAAGGAGTGTCTCCAACTACCGCTCATTTAAGTACGTCCCCAATGAGTGGCCGAAGAACGTCCCCAACGACTAGTCAAAAATGGGCCATGTGTCCCAGTTGTGGAGACTCCTTGAGCCGTCTGGGTATCGCGAAGGATCGCGCACTCCCCCATCATCAAAAGTGACACACGCTACCAGTTGATGGGAGGCAGCCATGGGCTTCTTTGACAAGATGTTCGAGAAGAAAGAGTGCGCGATTTGCGGTACCGAGCTGGGACTTCTAGGTAAGACAAAAATCAATGAAGGCTACCTGTGCAAAGAGTGCGCCGGCAAGCTCTCCCCCTACTTTCACG
>DBFBFY010000099.1:0-6406 GCA_048201615.1 Collinsella sp. | reverse complement strand
CGCGTCGACGGCGGAATGGCGATGTAGAAACCAGGGCCGAAGAACGGCTTGGATGAGGAGACCATGATGGAACAGAGAGTTGCAATCACCGGTATCGGTGCCGTGTCGCCGCTCGGCAACACCGCGCTTGCCACCTGGGCGGCAATGTGTGCTGGCACGTGCGGCATCGGCCCGATCACGCACTTCGATACCGATGCGTTTGCCGTCAAGGTGGCAGCCGAGGTCAAGGGCTTTGACGGCAACGAGTACTTTGGCAAGCGTGACGCCAAGCATCTCGACCCCTGCGTTCAGTTTGCGATGGCGGCTTCGGACGAAGCCATGCACGATGCGGGCTTTGATGTCGAAGGCGCCATCGATCGCGAGCGCCTGGGCGTCTACGTGGGCTCGGGCGTGGGCGGCATGACGACGCTCGTCGACAACGTCCATACGATTGCCGAACGTGGGCCCCGCCGCGCATCGCCCTATATGATCGCGATGATGATCCCCAACATGGCATCGGGCAATATCGCAATCCGCCACAAGGCAAAGGGCCCGACCCTGCCCGTGGTGACCGCGTGCGCAACCTCGGCCCATGCGGTGGGCGAGGCGTTCCGCGCCATAAAGCACGGCTATGCCGACGCGATCCTCGCGGGCGGCGCCGAGGCCGCAATTATCCCCGATGCCGTTGCGGGCTTTACGTCCTGCCGCGCATTGACCACCAACCCTGATCCCGCGACGGCTTGCCGCCCGTTCGATGCAGACCGCGATGGCTTTGTGATGGGCGAGGGCGCCTGCGTGCTCGTGCTCGAGAGCATGGAACATGCGCAGGCGCGCGGTGCGCACATTTATGCCGAGGTCGTGGGCTACGGCAACACCGATGATGCCTATCACATCACGAGCCCTGATCCCGAGGCTGCCGGCATTGCCCGCGCGATATCGCTGGCGGTGACCGAGGGCGACGTCAGGCCTTCCGAGGGCCTCTACATCAATGCCCACGGCACATCGACCAAGCTCAACGATTCGTCCGAGACGGCGGGCATTAAGCGTGCGCTCGGCGAGGACGCGGCGCGCGCCGCGCACGTCTCGTCGACTAAGTCGATGACCGGCCACATGATCGGTGCCACGGGCGCCATCGAGGTCATGGCCTGCGCCATGGCGCTCGAGCAGGGCGTGGTGCCGCCGACCATTAACTACCACACGCCCGATCCCGCCTGCGATCTTGACTACACGCCCAATCGCGCGGTTCGCGCTGACCTTACCTGGGCGCTTTCGACCAACCTGGGCTTTGGCGGACACAACGCCGCCATCGCGCTGCGTAGATATACGAGGAGCTAGAGCATGGATTCCAAAAGACTTGCCGAGATAGCCGATGTTATGGAGGACCGCGGCCTCACGCGCGTACGCGTTGAGGAGCCCGATGGCACCGCGGTCGAACTCGAGCGCGCGAGCGCCGCACAGCCGGTTGCCGTGCCCATGCCCATGCCGAGCGCTATGGCCGCTCCAGTTGCAGCTCCCACAGTCGCGCCTGCCGCACCGGAGCCCGCCGCGCAGACACCTGCCGCCGCACCGGAGCCCAAGGGCACCGAGGTGACCGCTCCCATGGTCGGCGTTTTCTATGCTGCCCCGGCGCCGGGCGACGAGCCGTTTGTGCACGTGGGCTCTAAGGTCAAGGCCGGCGAGACGCTCTGCATCATCGAGGCCATGAAGGTTCTCAACGAGGTAACGGCAGAGGCAGACGGCGAGGTGCTCGAGATCTGCGTGGCCGACGGCGACCTCGTGGAGTTCGGCAGCTGCCTCATGAGGATCGGATAGGTGATATCCATGAACAAAGAAGAGCTCAAGAAGCTGTTACCGCATCGCGAGCCGATGCTTTTGCTCGACGAAGCCGAGCTGGTGGGCGACGAGGCCCACGGCAAGATCACGATTACGGGCGACGAATACTTTTTGCAGGGGCATTTTCCGGGAAACCCGGTGGTCCCCGGCGTGATCCAGTGCGAGATGCTCGCCCAAAACTGCTGCGTGCTGCTGATGGGCGATGAGGAGGCGCGCGGCGCGACGCCGTTCTACACGAGTCTGGACAAGGTGCGCTTTAAGCGTCCGGTGCGCCCGGGCGACACGGTTGATCTGGTGTGCACCATCACGCGTGCGCGCGGGCCGTTCCGCTTTGCGACGGGTACTGCGAGCGTCAACGGTGAGGTTTGCTGCCGCGCCGATATGTCTTTTGCACTCATGCACGAAAGTTAAGGAAGGCTTCATGTTCGACAAAGTGCTCATCGCCAACCGCGGCGAAGTCGCGGTCCGTGTTATCCGCGCGTGCCGCGATATGGGCATCAAGACCGTCGCCGTTTATTCCACGGCCGATGCGGACGCGCTGCACGTGCAGCTTGCCGACGAGGCGTATTGCATCGGCGGTCCGCGTCTTGCCGAGAGCTACCTCAACGACGATGCTGTGCTCACCTGTGCCGTAAAGTCGGGAGCTAAGGCAATTCATCCCGGCTATGGCTTTTTCTCCGAGAAGGCGAGCTTCGTGCGCGACTGCGACAAGTATGGCCTGGCGTTTGTTGGTCCTTCGGCCAAGGTGATCGACAGCATGGGCGACAAGGACGCCGCACGTCGAACGGCTGCCGCGGCGGGCGTGCCCATCGTGCCGGGCTGCGATTTGCTCAAAAGTCCCGAGGAGGCAACGACCGAGGCTGAGCGCATTGGCTGCCCCGTGCTTATTAAGGCGCGTGCGGGCGGCGGCGGTCGCGGTATTCGTAAGGTCGAGCGCGTGGAAGATGCGGCAAAGGCCTTTATTGAAGCACGCGCCGAGGGCGAGGCCGTTTTTGGCGACGGCGAGTGCTACATGGAGAAGTTCGTCGCGCCGGCGCATCACGTTGAGGTACAGATTATGGCCGATAAGCAGGGCCATGTGTTTTCGCTCGGCGAGCGCGAGTGCTCGGTGCAGCGTCGCAACCAAAAGCTGATCGAGGAGAGCCCCGCGCCGTGCCTCGACGGACACGACGACATTCGTGCTCGCATGCACAAGGCAGCGCGTGACCTGGCTCGTGCCGTCGGCTACGAAGGAGCCGGTACCATCGAGTTCCTGTATTCGGACGACGGCAATTTCTACTTTATGGAAATGAACACGCGCTTGCAGGTGGAGCATCCGGTTACGGAGTTTGTGACCGATACCGACTTGGTCAAGTGGCAGCTGCGCGTGGCAGCCGGCCAGCCTCTGCCCTTTGAGCAGGAGGATATGCCGGTCCGCAACCACGCCATGGAGTGCCGCATCAATGCCGAAACGCCGGACTTTCTGCCGTCATGCGGAACGGTCACCGCGTTGCGTGTGCCGGGTGGTCCGCGCGTGCGCTGGGATTCCGCCATGTTTACCGGTGCGAAAGTTCCGCCGTACTACGACTCCATGCTTGGCAAGCTCATCGTGTGTGCGCCCACGCGTGACGGCGCCATTCGCAAGATGCGCTCGGCCCTGGGCGAGCTCGTGATTGAGGGCGTGAGCGAAAACAGCGAGCTTCAGCTCGACGTGCTGGCAAACGACGAGTTCTTGTCGGGCATGTATCACACCGATCTGATGGGGCATCTCTATGCTGATGAATAGAAAAGCGAAGACGGTCAACGTCCTCGAGGGACCGATGACCGAGTCGTGCGCCGAGTTTCCCGCGCGCCACGTGTTTATCAAGTGCCCGGAGTGCCGCCGCGTGATCGATGAGGCACGCCTACACGACAACCTCGAGGTCTGCCCTCGTTGCGGCAAACACTTTCGCGTGAGCGGTCGCGCGCGCATGCGCATGACGGTCGACGAGGGCACGTTTGAGGAATGGGATGCCAGTCTGGCGCCGGAGGACTTCCTTTCGTTTCCCGGCTATGCCGACAAGCTCAAGAGCGTGAGCGAACGTTCGGGCGAGCGCGATGCCGTTGTGTGCGGCAAGGGCAAAATCTGCGGTTGCGATACGGCGCTCTTCTTTATGGACGCCAACTTTATGATGGGCTCGATGGGTTCCGTGGTGGGCGAGAAAATCTGTCGCACATTTGAGCATGCGATCGAGCTGGGATTGCCGGTTGTCGGCTTTACCGTTTCGGGCGGCGCGCGCATGCAAGAGGGCGTGACGTCGCTTATGCAGATGGCCAAGATTTCTGCGGCGGTTAGGCGCCACAGCGAGGCGGGCGGTCTGTATATCACGGTGCTCACTGACCCCACGACCGGAGGCGTAACCGCGAGCTTTGCAATGGAGGGCGATATTATCCTGGCCGAGCCCGATGCCCTGACGGCATTTGCCGGCCCGCGCGTGATCGAGCAGAACATGCACAAGCGCCTGCCCAAGGGATTCCAGCGCTCCGAGTTTTTGCTGGAGCACGGCTTTTGCGATGCCGTTGTTCCGCGTGGCGAGATTGCGCTCACGGTAGGCGAGCTGCTGGCGCTGCACGAAGGGCACGCGCCCGGCCTGGGGGCACCGCATGAGATCGTGCATACGGGTCGCCGCGGCAAAAAGTTGGGACACTTGTTCAAGCGCTCGGCCGCACCAAAAACCGCGCTCGAGATTGTCAAGCAGACCCGCTCGGCAGATCGCGCCACGGCAGGCGAGATGATCTCGCTGGGCCTGGATGGATTTGTGGAGCTGCACGGCGACCGCTACTTTGGCGACGACGCCGCTGTGGTGGCTGGCATTGGCTGGAAAGATGGACGCCCCGTAACGGTCATCGCCATCGAGCGCGGCACCACGACCAAAGAGCGTATGCGCCGCAACTTTGGTATGGCACATCCCGAGGGCTATCGCAAAGCGCGTCGTCTGATGCGCCAGGCCGAAAAGTTTGGTCGACCGGTTCTGTGCCTGGTCGATACTTCGGGCGCGTTTTGCGGCATCGGTGCCGAGGAGCGCGGCCAGGGCGAGGCGATTGCCCAGAATCTCATGGAGATGAGCGGCCTTAAGACGCCGATTGTCTCGGTGGTGACAGGCGAGGGCGGCTCTGGTGGCGCGCTGGCGCTATCCGTGGCCGACCGCATCCTGATGCTCTCGAGCTCGGCCTATTCGGTCGTGAGCCCCGAGGCCTGTGCGTCGATCCTGTGGAAGGATACCGACCGCGCGAATGAGGCTGCCGAGGCGCTGAAGCTCACGGCTCCCGATCTGTTGGCGCTCGGCATCATCGACGGCATTGTTGACGATAGGGGCCTGTCGCATGAGGAGATCGCCGGTGCCGTCATGTCCTCGGCATTTGATGCCTTCGATACGCTTGGGCAGCTCGACGAGGCGACCCTCACAAACCTCCGCTACGAAAAGTACCGCGCAATCGGTCAGTACCGCACGATGTGACAAAGGGGCAGCCCGCATGTCACATTGGGAAAGGCGTTCCATGTCACAAGTTTCTAACACCACGTTTGCAACGACGGTTTCATCAAACGCCATGGCCGTGGTGGACTATCTGTCCAAAAGCATGATGTCGGCGTTGCCGTTTATTGTCTGCGCGGCGTTGTTCCGCACCGTCGCCGTCATTATGGGCGAAGGCATGCTGGGCCTGTGGTCTGCCGATTCCGAGATCTATCGCCTGTTCTACAGTTGGCTCTATAACGCCGGCTACTACTTTTTGCCCATCTATCTTGGTTGGGCGGCCGCCCGCCAGCTCGGTTGCTCGGAGCAGCTGGGTATGATGCTGGGCGGCGTATTGATTGCGCCCGATCTGCTCAAGCTCGTCGATGCCGCATCGACGACGGGGGCATCGATGACTTCCGTGTATGGTCTGCTTCCCGCGCCGGTCAACGATTACACGACGACTGTTATTCCGGTTCTCATCTCGGTGCCCGTGCTATGGCGAGTGGAGTGTTTCTTTAAGCGCGTTATCCCTAAGGCCGTGGCGTTTTCGTTCGTTCCGTTTGCAACCATGCTTGTCATGGTTCCGGTTTCGCTGTGCATTACGGCGCCGGCGGGCAGCTATCTGGGCATGCTGTTGGGCCAGCTTATGTTTATGCTTGGCAATTCCGGTGGCATCGTGTCGCTGCTCACGCTCATGGGGCTTGCCGCGGGCTGGGAGTTCCTAAAGATCGCCGGCGTCAGCAACGTTGTCCTATCGCTCGCCTATGCGCAGTTTATGAGTGTGGGAACGGATTCGTGCATCCTGATCGCCGCGACGATGGCAACGTTCGCCGTTTGGGGCATGCCCTTTGGCGCGTCGCTTCGCGTTGCGGATAAGGACGAGAAGGCGCTCATGCTGGGCTATTCAATCTCGGGTGTTCTTGGCGGCGTAAGCGAGCCGGCGCTGTACGGTTGCGGCTTTAAATATGGCAGGTGCCTGACGTGCATGGCCATTGGCGGCGCCGTCGGAGGCCTTGTTGCGGCCGTGGGCCACGTTACGGCCTATACCATCGGCATGACGAATGTCCTCATGGTCATTGGCTTTGCCACGGGCGGCATCTCGAACCTGCTGTGGTGCTGCG
>DBFBFY010000098.1:0-7129 GCA_048201615.1 Collinsella sp. | reverse complement strand
CTCGCTCACGTTCATCTTGACGAACTCGTCCACCAAGATCATGTGACCGGTCGACGAAACAGGCAGCCATTCGGTGATGCCCTCGACCAGGCCCATGAAGGCAGATTTTAGAAGCTCGATGATATCCAAAGGGACCCCCTCATTAGACACCCGCCGGTAGATGTTCTGCGGACGATGCGGGCAAGGTCCCATTATCAACCGTTGGCAGTGCGACCGCGCCTGCCCTTACCAAAAAACTCGCCCGTTCACAGAATTGCGAGCGGTCAAACCGAAATCCTTGGGTATAACTGCAACAAGATAAAGTGTCCGGCGGCCAACGCGCCCGCGCCCGCCCGACGCACGAGCCCCGCGCCCGTGCGATAGACCAAGGAGGAAACCATGAACGAGGGCTATACCAAGGTATTTGTTTCACTCGACGGTACTGAGCAGCAGGATTTTGTGCTCGCACGCGCCATCAAGGTCGCCGCGAACAACGGCGCTAAGCTGATCATCGGCCACGTCATCGACTCCACCGCGCTCGAGAGCGCCGGTTCCTATCCGGTCGACCTGGTCAACGGCTTGGAGGAGGCCTTTAACAACTCCATCGCCAAGCAGCTCGAGGAGGCCAAGGCCAATCCCGACATTCCCGAGGTCGAGGTCATGATTCGTACCGGCCGCATTCGTGAGACGCTTAAGGATGAGATGCTCGACGTCGTTAAGCCCGATCTGGTGCTCTGCGGCGCCCGCGGCCTGTCCTCAATTAAGTACGCGCTCTTGGGCTCGATTTCGACGTTCCTGCTGCGCAATACCGACTGCGACATTCTGGTCGTGAAGTAGGTTCCTTCCCGCCGGCGCAAGGCCTGCGGGGTTATCTAAGCCGACGTCCTCGCCGCTTCGCGGCTGCGGGATGTCGGCTTAGCTAACCCCTCCCGGCCTTGCGCCTTCGTCACCGTACTTCAGCGAGTTGGCTGATAAAAGATGGCGTGCCGCCCCGGTTGGGGCGGCACGTTTTGTTTGGAGCGGCACGTTTTTGTTATAAGGCGATCCTGCTTAGACGAGCTTGCACTTCTGGAATGATCTTCTCGAACATTACCTCCGCCTCGGGAAAACCCTCTTCTTTGAGACCGCGCGCCGCGTCTCTTAGCGCGTCTGGAACCTCATTGCAGGTATCAGCAATCATTCCGGCGACAATTCCCCCGGGCAAACCCGCCTCAATCATTTGGCTCATCACCGACCCACGCGTTACGTCGTCAATCTTGCGGCTCCCACCAAACGAGACGCCCATCTCACGAACGAGACTGGGGTAAACCGTTGTGCACAGCACGTCATAGAGCGGCGCCAACCTCACCTGCTTCCAACTTTCGTCCCATACGAGCGACCAGTTCTTTAGATGGTTATCGCAGTTACCTACGGCATAGTCGAACAGCTGGTTATAGCCGACAAGGAACCTGTCCTCCATTTGATTCGTCGACGCCCTTCGCACCGCATCGACGATAAGCCCCAGGTAATTGACACCCGTCGGCTCATATTTAAGCTCACGCGAGATACCCTTGGCCTGACAAACATCTTCCTGGTGCAAACGGTACGGAATTGGCAATCCGTCAACCGAGCGTCCAGCATCAGGCGTTACTCGGTCAAATCGCTTCACGGCGATAATTGGCTCGGCATCCTCAACTCGGACAAGAAAACACTCTTCGGCCGATAGGTCCATCAGAGAGGCGGCTCTCACGCACATCGCTTCGCACACCGTCTCACCCGGGAACGTTTTCGATCCCGCCTTGAGAATGTGCGTGGATGGGGCCGCTCCATGAGGCAGGTACCATCCGCCACATGGGTCATCGCCCGTATGGTAGAGACCGACCTTCGCCTGAGCACCTGCAAGGGAGATTCGACTCTCTAGCGCTAAATCAAAAGCAACCTCCGCCGGCGCGTATGCCAGCCCGCTTAGCCGTTTCTCACCTATCTCTTCATAGCCCATTTCGAGACTGTCGGCCGAAGGCTCTCGCGTCAAAACCAGAGCGCCGACAGGTTCATCGCGGACTAAATCGAGCACCTTGAAGTAATCTCCGCGTTCCGCTCGCGCCCTTTTCTCAAGGTCCCTGTTGAGCTGCCCCTCCGGAATGATGCCAGAGAAAAAGGAGCCCGTTGCGTCCGGACTAAATGTCTCGGCCGACAACGGCAGCGAGATCGAAATCGGCGCCGCATCACCGCTCTCGAGATATTTGGGGCTATAGGTGAATGCCGGAAACCCCGCATGTTCCTCCAATATGCCAACCAGCTGGTAAGACCCATTAAACTCACGGTGAACGAACAGCGTGCCATCCATTACTTCCCCCTCACCTTCAGAATAAAATCAATATCCACGATGGAGGCGTAATCGAAAATGACACCAATTTCGACCGTTGTCCGCCCCCGTTCGATATCACCAATCACACGAAGGCTGCGACCCGTCATAGTCGCGACGTCACGTTGAGTCAAACCGAGCTCACGCCTTCTGAGCCTAAGGGCCTTCCCTATCTCGGCGGGATCGAAAACCGTGCGCTCCGAGAAAGCGACTTCCGACGGTTTGAGCCTGATGCGCCCATCCAGCTTTTTAATCGTTGTCACCGTTCTCATGACGCCTCCAGCTATATTCCTGTCCGTGAACATAGTATAAAACTGTAGCACTATGTTCATGTACGGGAATATAGTGTTGACTACATTAGCAATGTTCCCGTTCAGGAATATAGCTGCCGAAAAGCCTGATTTCTTCTTAAATGGGAAGATCCTGAACGGCTACGCCATACGGGCTAACTACTCAAAGTATTGGAACTTGTTGGTCGAGAAGGCAAATGTTACGACAAAGCCTTCGCCGGAGTCGGATGCCGCGGTGACGTCGATGCCCATTTTGGAGCACAGACGCGCCACCAGGTAGAGGCCGATGCCCGTTGCGCGCTTAGTGTTGCGGCCGTTGTCGCCGGTAAAGCCCTTCTCGAACACGCGCGGCAGGTCTGCCGCACACACGCCGCAGCCGTTGTCCGCGACGGTAAGCTCGATGCGCTCGCTTGCCAGGCCCTCGTCCAGCAACGCGCCCGAAAACACGATCTTTGCGCCGTCCTCGCGCGCGTATTTAATGCTGTTCTGAATGAGCTGGCCCAGAATAAACTCGAGCCACTTCTCGTCGGTAAAGACCTCAAAGTCGAGGTTCTCGCACACCGGAGCCACGTGCGCCGCGATGAGCTCACGCGCATTGGCCTTAATCGCGCCCGTCACCAGGGTCTTGAGATCCCAGCGGCGAATCAAGTAGTCGCGCTCCACGACTTCCGAGCGCGCGTAGTACAGCGCTTGATCGATATAGCGCTCCACGCGAGCCAGCTCGCGACCCAGGTCATCCACGCGCGACAGGTCGTCTTCGCTGCTGTCCAGGTTTTCCAAAATCAGATGGGCCGCTGCCAGGGGCAGCTTGGCCTCGTGGACCCAGCTCTCGATATAGTCGCGGTAGTCATCGGTCTGACGCCGGCCTTCGGCAACCTCGTCGCAGGCGGCTTTGCCCACCCGGCGCAAGACCTCGTACTCGAGCTCGCCCTCGGCATAGGCCGGGCATTGCACCATCTCCTGCACCCATGCGGGACTCTCGAGCTCCTCTGCCGCGCGCTCCAACTGACGCAGAAAACGGCGACGGCGAGCGTACTCGATCACGATGCCGAGCATACCAAAGATAAAGGACACGCCAACCGCCACGACCACGATAGAAACGGGTGCGCCGGCGACCGTCAGCACAAAGCAGCTCAGCAGCACACCGCACGCCCACACGGCGACGGGAAGCAGCGCATCTTTAAAGAACTTGCCAAACGACATAGCCGGCTCCTAGACCGAATAGCCCTGGCCGCGGTGCGTCGTCAAATACCCCTTGATGCCGATTTTTTTCGAGCGTGGTGCGCAGGCGATTGATGTTGACGGTGAGCGTATTGTCGTCCACGAAGGCATCGGAGCCCCACAGGTCCTGCATGATGGCCGAGCGCGAAACGATCTTGCCCGCGCGGCTCAGAAGCAGCGAGAGGATACGCAGCTCGTTTTTGGTGAGCTCGGTGCTGGTGCCCGTTTGCGTGTTGGTGACCATGGGGCGTGCGAGGTCGAGCTCCAGTCCCTTGTGGACGAGCGTGCTGCGCTCGCCCGCCGCCGCGGCGCGACGCAGCAAGGCATTGATGCGCGCCACGAGCACACGCGTGCTATAGGGCTTGGGAACAAAGTCGTCCGCGCCGAGCGTCATGGCCATGACCTCGTCAATCTCGGTCGCGCGCGACGTGAGGACGATGATGGGAACCTCGGATTCGCGGCGAACCTCATGGCAGATATGCTGGCCGTCCTTGACGGGAAGCGTCAGGTCGAGCAGCACCAGGTCGGGCGCGGCGGCGAGAATATCGCGCGAGACATGCTCAAACGATTCGCAGGCCTCGATTTCAAACCCGGCGCGGGCAAGGATGTCGATAAGCTCACGACGAATGGGCTCGTCGTCCTCAACGATATAGATTAGCGCCATGGATTCCGCCCCCCCCTGGTTGTCTTGCCCCATTATGACCGCGGATCCGCAGATACGCGCCTCACGCGGCACCAAAGTGACAGAACTGTTCGCGAGTGGCAGAGGCTTGCCCCTCGCTCGCGACGAGCACGGGAATTAAATGAGTTTTTAATCCCCGTCCCAGAAACATCATTTAGCGGCGGGCACGGAGCTTTTCGTAGCCTTCGGCGAAGAAGGCGACCGTAGCGGCGTCCGCCTCGGCGGCGTCCGTCTCGGCAGCGGGGACCACGCCGTGCTCGTCGCTCACCAGGAACAGCGCACCCTTGAGCTGCGCGGGAATGAGTACGCGCGTGACCGGGATTCCCTTGGTCTGGGCCAGCTGCTCGATGAGCGTCGCCGTGCCACACAGACACTCGTCCGCTGGCACCACAAAGGCGAGCTCGCCGTTGTTGACGGCGGCGAGCAGCTCGGGCGCCACGCCGGTTTCGTCGGCCTCGGAGCGGGCCTCTGCGGAACGGGCACGCAGCGCCTTGGCCGACGTATCGGCGAGCGGCTCGTACTCCCCCACCGTCATGGCGGCGTTGCCGTTGATGTCGATCACCAGCATGAGCACGCCGTCGCGTGCGGTGTAATCGCCCTCGGCAAGCGACCACTCAACGTGCTGTTTGGCCCAGCTGAGCATGTTATGGGTGAGTGGCTCGCCCTGCACCAGGCGCTCAGACAGCGCGCGGATGTGACGGTTGAGCATGGGTACCTTTTTGTTGGACATGCGCCAACGGCAGACAAGCGCGGGCTTGTCGAGCGTAAACTTCTCGACCGCCTCCTGATTGGCGCAAAAGTCCTCGTACGCACGCTGATCCTCGGCATTGCCAAACAGCTCGGCATCATCAATCTGGGGCATGGTCATACCTTTCGTGTTAGTCATTCCGTCCTCTTATACCAAAAAGACGGCCCTCCAAACGGAGCGACCGTCTTTTGCGGAGATTATTTTGTCCCGGGGCGAAACTTAGTGCCTAAAATGCCTGGCCCCTGTGAAGACCATCGCAATACCATGCTCGTTGCAGGCCTGGACGCTCTCGTCGTCGCGCTTGGAGCCGCCAGGCTGGATGATGCAGGTCACGCCGTGCGCGGCAAGCACGTCGACGTTGTCGCGGAACGGGAAGAACGCGTCGCTTGCACAGGCAAAGCCGCCCTTCTCCACGCCCTCGCGCTCGCAGAAGTCCTCGGCGCGCTCGCAGGCAAGCAGTGCAGAGTCAACGCGGTTGGGCTGACCCGGGCCCATGCCAATGCCGGCCTTACCCTTGGAGACCAGGATGGCGTTGGACTTGACGCCCTTGCAGACCTTCCAGGCAAACTCGAGCTCGGCCATCTCGGCGTCGGTGGGCTTGCGGTCGGTGGGGAACGTAAAGGTCGCAGGATCCTCGGTCACGTGGTCGACCTCCTGCACCAGCATGCCGCCGTCGATGGAGCGCAGCTCCACCTGGGCGCCGTGGTCCACGCCGCCGGTCGCCAACACGCGCAGGTTGGGGCGCTTGGCCATGCGCTCGAGCGCCTCGGCAGTGTAGCTCGGGGCGATGATGACCTCGACGAACTGCTTGTTCTGATCGGCAAAGTGCTCAACCAGCTCATAGGGAACCTCGCGGTTGCAGGCGATGATGCCGCCGAAGGCGCTCTTGGGATCGCAGGCGAAGGCGCGGTCGTAGGCGGCCGTGATGTCCTCGGCAACGGCGGAACCGCAGGGATTCTGGTGCTTGAGGATCACGCAGGCCGGCTCGTCGAACTCGCGGACCAGGTTCCAGGCGGCGTCGGCGTCCAGATAGTTGTTGTAGCTGAGCGGCTTGCCCTGGATCTGCTCGGAGCCCACGAGCGGGAACTGCGAGCTCGCGGTGTTCTCGCAGCCCTCGGCAAAGCGATAGACCGTGGCCTTCTGCTGCGGGTTCTCGCCATAGCGCAGGTCGTCGACCTTCTCCAGCGAGACCTCGAGCTTGGCAGAGGTGTCCGCCACGTCGCTTGCCTGGGCGGCAAGCCAACGGGAGATGGCAGTGTCGTAGGCGGCGGTGGTCTGGTAGACCTTCACCTGCAGGCGGCGACGGGTGGAAAGCGTGGTGCAGCCACCGGTCTCGCGCATCTCGGCCAGGACGGCGTCATAGTCAGCCGGGTCGGAAATGACGGTAACGCTCGCGGCGTTCTTGGCAGCAGAGCGCAGCATGGAGGGGCCACCGATATCGATGTGCTCGATGGCATCCGCGAAGGTGACCTCGGGGTTGGCGACGGTCTTCTCGAACTCGTACAGGTTGACGACGACCAGGTCGATCAGCTTAATGCCGTGCTGAGCGGCCTCCTGCATGTGCTGCTCGGAATCGCGGCGGGCAAGCAGTGCGCCGTGAACCTTGGGATGCAGCGTCTTGACGCGACCGTCCATCATCTCGGGATAGCCCGTGAACTCCTCGATGGGGGTTACGGGAACGCCCGCGTCCTCGATGGCACGAGCCGTGCCGCCCGTAGAGATGATCTCGACGCCAAAGTCGTCAACCAGCGTCCGTGCGAAATCGACGACGCCCGTCTTATCGGTAACCGAGATCAACGCGCGTGCGATCTTCACATCAGATCCCATGCAGTCCTCCTGTCTGGTACGCCGCCGTGCTCTGTGAG
>DBFBFY010000097.1:0-11218 GCA_048201615.1 Collinsella sp. | reverse complement strand
TCTTTATCGATGCCATCGCCACCGGCATCGAGCCATGCCTTAAAGCTCGTCATGTCGTTGGACTTAACGCTCGCAAACATATCCTTTACGGCCGTGACCACGGGAATCTTATCGGTTCCCTTAGCCTTGCCGCCGGCACTGTCGTCGGACGAATCCACGTTTTCAGGCGAGTCATCATCCGCAGCCCCCTGCCCGCCCATCATAGATGACAGGTCGTAATCCTGCTTGGAAATGGTGAGTGGGTAGCTCGAGAGCGTATCCTCCTCGACCTTTTTGATGTAGCCGTTTACGCCATTGGACAGCGCCAGAATCGCCGCGATACCGATAATGCCAATCGAGCCCGCAAAGGCCGTCATGGCCGTACGGCCCTTCTTGGTCATGAGGTTTCGGGCAGAAAGCCCCAGCGCCGTCACAAAGCTCATCGAGGTTTTGCGCGTGGGCTTGGCCTCGCGACGTGCGGCTTTGGCAACATCGAAGGGATCGGAATCGTCGGTGATCTTGCCGTCCGCCAGGTTGACGATGCGCGTGGCGTATTGGTACGCAAGCTCAGGATTGTGCGTGACCATAATAACCAGACGGTCGCGCGCCACGTCCTTGAGCAAGTCCATGACCTGCACGGACGTTGCGGAATCCAAGGCGCCGGTCGGCTCGTCTGCCAGCACAATCTCGGGATCGTTAATCAGGGCGCGGGCGATGGCCACGCGCTGCATCTGTCCGCCCGATAGCTGGCTCGGGCGCTTGTTAACGTGCTCGCCCAAGCCGACTTTCTCCAACGCCTCGCGCGCACGCTGGCGGCGCTCGGCATGCCCCACGCCCGTGAGCGTCAGCGCCAGCTCCACGTTTTCCAAAATGGTCTGATGCGGAATGAGGTTATAGCTTTGGAACACAAAGCCGATGCGGTTGTTGCGATAGGCATCCCAATCGCGGTCACGGAAGTCCTTGGTCGAAATACCGTCAATCAACAGGTCACCGGAATCAAAGTGGTCCAGCCCACCGATAACGTTGAGCATCGTGGTTTTGCCCGAGCCCGAAGGACCCAGAATGGCCACGAACTCGTTATCGCGAAAAGACAGGCTTACGCTGTCGAGCGCCACCTGCGTAAACGACTGCGTAACGTACCTTTTGCAAATACCCTTGAGCTCCAGCATGGACGGCAACCTCTCCCACGCGAGCGCACTTGCCCGCTCTCCCCCGCCGTTCGTATTCGACGCGTTTGTCCTACTCTATCTTGTCATTGTCATACACGCCGCTCAAAAGGCCTTACTTTTCCAATCCACACGGCATCACGTTATCGCTACCGCGATGGTCTTTAGTCACAGCAGCAAAGAAGCGATAGCCACCCGAGAAGTTATAGCAGTCAAAACCGTACTGAGCGAGGATGCGGCAGCCAATGTAGCTGCGAAGACCACTTTGGCAAATAACATAAACAGGCTTTGTCACGTCAAGCTCCCCCAAGCGAGCACGCAAGTCATCGACGGGAATGTTCACAAAGCCGTCGATATGTCCGAGGTCATACTCGCCAACCATACGGACATCGAGCAGCTGCACACTACCATCGCGCGGCAGATCCGGTTCCTGCTCCCAATGCCACTGCTTGAGCATGCCCGAGCCCACGTTTTCGATCATAAAACCGGCCATGTTCACCGGGTCTTTCGCCGAAGAATATGGCGGCGCATAAGCCAAATCCAAATCCTTGAGCTTATCGGCCCGAATACCGGCCTGGATTGCCGTCGCCAGCACATCGATGCGCTTGTCCACGCCATCGATGCCCACAATCTGCGCGCCCAGCAGACGCAAGGTTTCCCTCTCAAACACAACTTTCATGGTCATGGGCGTGGCCCCGGGATAATAACCCGCATGCGATCCAGGTGACAGCACGACGCTCTCGTAATCGATTCCCGCCGCACGCGCTGCCTTCACAGAAAGACCCGTGCTCGCAGCTGTCAAGTCGAACACTTTGATTACCGAAGAACCCAGCGAGCCCTGATAGCGACTGTCTAAGCCACAAATCACGTCGGCGACGATACGTCCCTGTTTATTAGCGGGGCCTGCAAGGGAAATCACCGCGTCCTCACCCGTCACCTGATGCTTGACCTGCACGGCATCACCCACGGCATATACGCAGGAGCAGACGTCTCCATGCGGTCGTTCACCACAATGGAGCCCTTGATGCCCAGCTCGATACCAGCTTTCTTTGCCAAATGGCTCTCGGGCGCAACGCCGATAGCGAGTAGCACCATATCGGCCATAATGGAATCATCGCCCGCCACATGTGTGACCACACGGCCATCGGCCTCCTCAAAGCCCGTAACGTCGGCACGAAGGCGCAGGTCAATGCCATGCTCGCGGACCTCTGCATGAAGCAGCGTCGCCATGTCGTAGTCCAGGTTGTTCATCAGCTGCCCGGGGCGCTGCAAAAGCGTCACCTCGAGACCCAAGCCACGCAGGTTCTCGGCAGCCTCAACACCGATAAAGCCGCCACCGATCACCACGGCGCTCCTCGGCTCATGCTCTTGCACATAACCATGAATGCGCAGCGTGTCCTCTACCGTTCGAAGGCTAAAGATCTTATCCAAATCGATTCCCGGAAGAGCGGGGCGAATGGGATGCGCGCCTGGCGAAAGAATCAGCTTGTCATACGTCTCGACAAATTCCTCGCCGGTGAGCAGGTCGCGAACGTCAACCGTATGCACATCGGGATGAATGGCGATCACCTCGTGGCTCGTCTTCACGGCAATGCGGAATCGATTCCAAAAGCCCTCGGGCGATTGCAGCGTGAGCGCAGGCTCCTCCTCAATCACGCCGCCAATAAAGTATGGCAATCCGCAATTAGCATAGGAGACATAACCTGTGCGCTCAAAAACGACAATCTCCGCCTGCTCGTCAAGCCTGCGCAAGCGCGCTGCCGCCGATGCACCGCCAGCAACGCCCCCCACGATAACCACCTTCATAGTTAACGCACCACCTTTCCGCTGTAGCTATTGATTCCGCCGATGTTCTTCACGTTGACGTAGCCCGCACGCTGAAGAAAGCTCGCAGCGCGACCGCTACGAGCGCCACTCAGGCAATGCACGAACAGAGGCGTATCCTTCTTTGGATACTCGACAAGCACGCGATTGACGCCATCGAGGGGAATGTTGATGGCACCGGGGATATGTCCCTGCCGATACTCATCAGCGCCACGCACATCGATCAACACCGCACCTTCGGTCGCACGGCACTCTTCAACACCTTTGTTGATATCCACCCCAGCAAATAGATTGAACAATCCCATGATGAGCTCCTTTGCTCGCTTGCCCTATCGTTTGATGCCAGTATGCCCGGAAGGCGCAGACCGGTTCCGTGACCAAGTCACCGTATGGGACAATTTTTTCTTAAGAGCGAGTGCCAGGCACTGGGTGGATAGGCACCATGGCAAAGCCATCGCTACGGCAGGCGTGTCAAACCGTCGACATCCAGAACAAGGATTCGCCCGCGCTTCACCTCGACAAGACCTTCATTGGCAAGACGACGCAGCACGCGCGTCACCGCCTCGCGGGCAGAGTTGATGTCACGCGCCAGCTCGTCTTGAGTGACCCGGAGCTCCATTGACCCCGTTGCCTGGCATCGCTCAACCAAATAGTCGGCAACACGCTGGTCGAGACGTCGGAAAAGCATCTGTTGGAGCACACGAACCACCTGAGAGTAGCGCCGCGCCTCCACTTCGAGCATAAAGACTTTGACGAAAATATTGTTGCTGGCAAGATGCTCGCAAACACCGATAGGCACAATAAGGAGCTCGGATTTCTCTGTTGCGGCAACCAACGTGCCAAAGGAGATTTGCCGAATTACGCACGAAGCTGTTGTAACGCAGCACTCGCCGCACCCAATCCTAAAGAGCGTGATCTCCTTGCCTTCCTCGGAAAGGAGGCTGACGCGGACACCACCCTGAACGACAAGGAACATGCCGGTACAGGAGCTATCGCTACCGCCGATAAGCTGGCCGGCATCGAAGGTGCGCAAGACGGCCTGCTCCAAAACGAGCGTCCTCTCGTCAGAAGACAGATGCGCCCAAAAAGGGAGCTTCTCTACAACGTTTTGCACCATGGTCATCTGCGACTCCTTCTCCCATGGTCTAATCTATCAGGAATAATAGGGAGCAGCAAAAGTCAACTGTCGCAAGAATGACCTGTACCGCAAGATCATCACCGAGGGCTTTGAGATTGCCAACGAGCGCTTTGAGGCCAACGCTTTGGTCATCTTCCGTGAGACAGGGAACCGTCAGCACACCATCAAGGCCGTTATGTGTGCCCTTCTGGGTCTCTAGGAGCCGTATCAATGGAAACTGTTTTGCCGGTGCCAGTGAGGAATGTTGGGAACCGCACAAAAACGAACGGGACGGCACGTCGCGTGGCGCACCATCCCGCACATGGCATTGACAATGTGGCAAAGGGACTGTCCCTTTGCCACATTCGAACCTACTGTTCGCTGTTTGCGATTGCCTGATCGATCAGCTTGTCGAGCGCTGCGCGCTGCTCGGCGGAGCTGATGGCTCCCACGATTGGATCCCCTACGATGTTGCCATTCTGATCGATGACATACGTTGTCGGGAACGAGAACAGATTTGACGTAAACTTACCGGCCTCGCTCTCCGACTTGAACCAGATGTTCTTATACGTCACGCCCTTCTTGCTCAGCACATCCTTAGCATCTGCAATCTCACCCTTGTTACCATCGAGCGTAAAGGAATTGACGCCCACGACCTGACCGCCCTTCTCGGCAAGCTCCTGATTCAGGTTCTCAAGATCGCCCAGCTCGCCCACGCACGGCTTGCACGTGGTGAACCAGAAGTTCATGACGGTAACCTTGTTCTTAGAGAACAGCTCGTCGCTGCTCACGTCGTTGCCATCCAGGTCCTTGCCCGTAAAGCTGGGGAACTTCGTCGCCTCGCTCGAAGCATTGGCACCAGCCGTCATGCCAGCGGTCGAAGCGTCAATGCTCTCGCCTGCGCTCGGCGTGCTTCCACAGCCGGGGAACTCCTTCTCCAAGCTCTCGAGCTTGTCCTCGATCTCCTTGATCTGCTGTGCACCGGCCTTGAGCGTCTTAAGCTCATCCGCCGTAAACTCATCCTTGGCGCCGTCGATGGTCTTGAGCAGGAAATCGCCGTAATTGCTGCCGTCCTCAATCATTGCCGAGTCTTTATTTGCCGCATTGAATACCTTTTCCCACAGCGCGTTATCACTCGAAAAGATCTCGTTCTCCTTCTGCATGAGCTTCGCATACAGCTCGGCGGCCTCGTCGGCATTGGCCGGCTTCTGCGCAGTGAGTTCTGCGATCTTAGGATCGGAGCCCGCAGATTCGCTCACATTGCCACCGGGCGCCGAACATGCCACAAGGCACAAGGCCAATACCGGCACCATAAACAGGGCCGCAATCTTAGAAAGCTTCATGGTCATTCCTCCGTTTTGTCGAAGCTTGTTTACTTTTTATCGGCGGTCAAGGGAAGCTTTTCTGCCGACACATCCAGGCCATAGCGATAGCTGATGGCATCGACGGGACAGGCCCCGATGCACTTTCCGCACCGGATACATTCGGCATGATTGGGCGCGCGGACCACATCAACGTCCATCTGACAAACCCTTGAACACTTGCCGCACGAGACGCATTTGCACGCGTCAACCTGAATCCCCAACAAGGACACCCTATTCATGAGCGCATAGAATGCGCCGAGCGGGCAAATCCATTTGCAAAAGGGGCGATAGAACAAAACGCTCAGCACTACCACGGCAATGAGAACGACAAGCTTCCAGGTGAAGAGCTGCCCCAGCGCAGATCGAATTCCGGCATTGGCAGCCGCCAGCGGAATGGCGCCCTCGAGCACACCCTGGGGACAGATGTACTTGCAAAAGAATGGATCGCCCATGCCCACGTCGTTAACCACCAAGACGGGCAGCAGCACCACGGCAAACAGCAGCACGACATACTTGATGTACGTGAGCGGCTTAAGCTTTTTCGTGGAGAACTTTTTGCTGGGAATCTTGTGAAGCAGCTCCTGCAGCCAGCCAAACGGACACAAAAAGCCGCATACAAAGCGTCCCAGCAGCACGCCGAGCAAAATGAGCGTACCGGTGACGTAGTAAGAAAAGTTGAACTTGGATGAACCTACCACCGACTGGAACGACCCGATGGGGCACGCACCCGATGCCGCGGGGCACGAATAGCAATTAAGTCCAGGTACGCAGATTGTTTTTCCCGCGCCCTGATAGATGCCGCCTTTGGCAAAGTTTGGCAGGTGAATGTTGGTGACGAGCGTCGCCGCCGCCTGAATGAATCCGCGAAATCGAGCCAAAACATGCGACGCAGTGTTTTCTCTTTTATCCAATTCCGATACACTCCAAGCACAGCCTAATCGCTTTGGCCAGCACGGCATCCGCCTCGCCACGCATAACGCCAAAGCACACCATGGCAATTCCGACGATCAACAAAGCGACCTGTACCACGGGTTTTACCGCTTTGAACAACCTGACCACTCCTTTCGTTACGCGACCATTGGACCATATCGGCTATAAAATCCGTGTTAAGCGCGATTTGAAATGTGCAAGGAGACTGTTATGCGTATTTTGATCGTCGAGGACGAGCGGGCGCTGTGTGACGCAATCGCGCGCAGCTTGCGAAACTTGGCGTACAGCGTCGACTGCTGTCACGACGGACAGGAGGCGCTCGGCCTACTGGACGTTGAGGCCTTCGACCTCGTGGTACTCGACCTCAACCTTCCCCGTATCGACGGCATGACCGTACTCAGGGAACTTAGGAAAACCGACTGCGAGACTAAGGTACTGATTCTGTCCGCACGTGGCGAAGTATCCGATAAAGTCGCCGGACTCGATGCCGGCGCCAACGATTACCTCACCAAGCCGTTTCATCTGGACGAGCTTGCGGCAAGGATTCGCAGCCTTACCCTCAGACGCTTTACACAAAGCGACATAGTTTTAACCTGCGGAAAGCTCCGTTTTGACACCAAGGCGCGCATTGCTTCCGTGGACAGCGAGGCTTTATCTCTTACGCGCAAGGAAACGGGAATCTTAGAATATCTGATGCTTAATCAGGGGCGTCCGGTTAGTCAAGAGGAGCTTATCGAACACGTTTGGGATAGCAGCGTGAACAGCTTTAGCAACGCAACCCGCGTTCACATCTCGTCGCTCCGCAAAAAGTTGCGCGGCGCTTTGGGATACGACCCGATTCGCAATCGAATTGGAGAGGGCTACGTTATGGAGGATGGAGAATGAAAGGGCTTTCGCTGCAATGGCGCATAACGATTATGACGGCACTGCTGACGTGTGCGGCGTGCGTGCTGACGAACTGCCTGGTCGGCTATACGGGCATGCGCTACATGGATGCCATCGGCAGTGACATCTCGGCCTTTAACGCAACCGGCGAAGATTCGCCCCAGGCGTTCGACCCAACGAAAGCGACCCCCGATGACAAGGTCACGATCGTCGTAAACGACGCACAAGAGGCTTTTGGCACGACAACCTGGTGCATCACGGCTGGAGTCACACTCCTTGGCGGCGTGCTAGCATACTTTGTGAGCGGCCGTGCGCTCAAACCGCTACGGGCTTTTGCAGCCCAGGTTGAGCGTGTGCAGCCTGACAACCTAAGCGAAATCAGACTCAGTGAAGATGTGCCCACCGAGCTACAACGATGCAGCGCCTCTTTCAACGACATGATCGCCCGTCTTGGCGAAGGGTTCTCTGCACAGCGTCAGTTTACCGGCAACGCCGCACACGAGCTGCGCACCCCGCTCGCCCTTATGCAAGCACAGATTGAACTATTCATCTCCGAGCACTCCGGTTTGCAGCCCGAAACAGCCGAGCTGCTCGGCCTGCTACAAGAACAAACCGAGCGCATGTCTCGAATGACCAAGGTATTGCTCGAGATGAGTGAGCTCCGCAGCGTTCCTTGCGAGGACGATGTTGAACTTGGCCCCTTGTCCGAAGAGGTCCTCACCGACCTTGCGCCACTTGCCGAGAATAAGGACGTAACCCTCGATTGCGCCGGAGACGCTTTGGCAATCGGAAGTGATACGCTTCTCTATCGGTTGGTGTTTAATCTGGTCGAAAACGCCATCCGTTACAGCCGCCCCGGCTCGACTGTCAACGTCTCCATCTGCGACAACGACAGCCACGTGTTCCTGCGAGTCGAGGACCAGGGACCGGGAATACCCAAGCAGTACCGAGAAAGCATCTTCCAGCCGTTCTTTCGTCTAGACAAATCCCGCAGCAGGGCATACGGCGGCACAGGACTCGGACTAGCACTCGTTTGGGAGATTGCAGCGCTTCACGGTGGCACGGTAGAGGTCGAAGCAAGTTCCGAGAACGGGACCACTATGCTCGTAAGCCTTCCAAAACGATCCGTAGCATTATCCGCACAGTAAAACGAAAGGGGTCCCGCACACGTTTGCGCGGGACCCCTTCTCCGTCAATGCAATTCGTCCAAAAGAGTAGAAGCTTACTCCCACTCAACGGTGCCGACAGGGTTGGGCGTGAGGTCGCAGCACACGCGGCAGATACCGGGGACCTCCCTTTATACGTTCGGCATAATCGTAGGCGATACTCACAAAATCCAGTCCCGAGCAACAGGAGTACAATTGCTGCATTGTTGCCACCTGATGGGAGATGGAAGATGGACTGCGATGGCTACCCATGCGTTCCCATGCCGTTGATGTGCACCGCCTTTGTGCCGGGGCAGATTGACGCTGCGGTTGCAGGCATTTCCGACCCCAATTCGTGCGCCATTGCCACGGCAGAAGCGCTGTACTTTCGCGGACAGGCCACCCTCGCCGCCAAGACGGCGCGCCCCTATCTTGACGCCACCGATCCCGCACTGCGCTATTCCGCATGCTTTATCTGCGGATACGCCAGTCTGTCGCTCAACCGTATCGCCGACGCCCGCCGGTGCCTTGCTGGCATCCTCGATACGCCAACTGACAAGGAATCGCCCGCCGTCCACGCCACGCATATCCTGTTCGCCTCGGCCGCAAGCGTCCTGCTGCACTTGCCTTCCCCATATTCTGCCGAAGAGTTTTATCCGCTTGCGGCGCATCTGCCCGAAGGCCTGCGCCTGTTCGCCAGCTACGTGATGGCGCACGCCTTGTATCTACGCGGCGAATACGGCCGCAGCCTGGGCATGGCGGAAAATGCCCTGATCATGAAACAGGGAAGCTATCCCATCTCGGAACTGTTCCTGCACCTGGCAGCTTCCATGGCATGCATGAGCCTCAAGGACATCGACGCCGCAAAAACGCATTTCGGAGCTGCTTGGAACATTGCGCGCCCCGACGGCCTTATCGAGCTCATTGGCGAGCACCACGGCCTTTTACAGGGGCTCATCGAGGCGTGCCTAAAAACGCAATACCCTGACGACTTCGCGCGCATCATCGAGATTACGTATCGATTCAGCTACGGTTGGCGGCGCATCCACAACCCCGATTCGGGCGAGGACGTGGCCGACGATTTAACGACCACAGAGTTCACCATGGCCATGCTCGCCTGCCGCGGATGGACCAACGCCGAAATCGCACGCCACATGGAAGTATCGCCGGGCACCGTTAAAAACCGCCTATCCGGCGTATACGCAAAGCTTGGCATCGGCACACGCGCCGAGCTGGTTGCCCACATGTTGCGCTAGTGGCCAGACTGCCCGGCGTATCGAAAGCGCTCCCGGGGCCTGACGCTTTCGCGCACTCAAATTGGACATTTTGGCTCTCGAACGGCACTACCGCCACGGGGCACCTTCTCACAAAATTGGATTATTTCCTCCGATATTTGCAGGATGGGAGCCCAAAAATGCTTGATCGCCGTTCGTTACTTATCGCCGGAGCATCCTCGCTGGCAGGCATCATGCTGCCTCGCGTGCCGGGCAGCGCAAACGCTTTCATACTACCATTCGCCCCCACCGAGGCCTATGCCGACGAAGAAGACCCCTTCAAGGTGCTCGTTCTCTCGCGCACCATGTTCGGCGTGGTCGTGGTCGACGTCGCCAACAAGAATACGCCTATCGCAGGCGCCAAGGTCACGCTCACATCGCGCTATGCCGCAGGCAAGCAGCTCACCGCCACGACCGATGACGAAGGCACGGCCATCTTTGAGGTCGCGCCGCTCTCAGAAGGCTACGTGGACGAGGCGACGCTTCTCGACGCGTACGACTTTAACGGCGGCATCTCCATTAGCATGGCGGGTTACCGTGATGTCGAGATTCCCCTCGCGCGCGTCCAAGGCGGCACTGCCATAACCGCGCCCACGCGTCCGCTTTCCGACGGCGAGCCGTACTTCCGCCAGCTCACATTCGACGAATGGGACATCCAGTACGCCGATGCTACGTTCATGGCATTGCCGAAGGACGACACGGCAAACGAGCAGCCCGATACGCACGCCTTTACCGTGCAGGCACATCTGCCACAGGGTGGACAGGCAACGCTGCACATCAACAAAGTGACGCCTGCCGCGGGCAGCTCACCCGAAACCGTCACGCAGATTGGCCAAGTCAAGGCCAGCGCATCGGGCGCGGATAATCTGGTGATGTTCACACTCGAAGACAAGTTCCTCGATGCAGCTTCGGGCCTTCTGGAGGAAGGGTGCAAGCTGCGCTTTGTGCTCGACTACCAGGGCAAAACCTACACGCTCTCATCCCCCATGACCGTTGTCACCGCGCCGGCCGCAAAGGCGGAATCGGGCTCGACCACTATCGTCCCCACCACCATGGACCAAGAGGTCACTCCGTTTGATTTCCCCGCGGCGTTTCCCGGCATCGGCGGCAATAAGTTCACGTGCTGGATGCCCTCGTTCCCCATTTTGTTCGATTTCTCGTTTGCCGGGTATGTACTGTTTGGCGGAGGATACAAACCGGTCGGCTACATGAACGATTCGGGCAATCCGGATCCGGAGTACTGGAAGAAGTCACCGCGCGAGTCGGGCGCCAAGCAGGCAAACCGCTACCTCGACGAGATGAAGGGGAAGTGGAATCAGTACAAGAGTATGAGTGCCGGTTCGGGCACCGATCCAAGAAACACCAAGCTCCTTCGCCACCATTGCACGCCGCTGTTCACGATGGATATCGCCACACAGCTGTACGGCTCGCTCGCCTACGATTGGGTGGGCAAAACCTGGGGTAACAACAACGACCCCGCATACGGCAATATTAAGGCCCTCTTCCAGGTAAGAACCGACCTCAATTGGACCGA
>DBFBFY010000096.1:0-7751 GCA_048201615.1 Collinsella sp. | reverse complement strand
AGCGCGACGAGCACGCAGACGGAAGCGAATCGCGCAAACAGGTGGCGCTGCCGGCTGACTTTGGCGGCGAGGGTGTTCATAGGCACATCCTTTGTCTGTAAAACCAACAGCGCCATTGTCCCACGTTTGCGGGTACGCATGACGAACATCTAGGCGACCGGAGCGCCAAACGGGATGAAAGTCACGCCCGCACCCCGGCAGCTAGTCATTGGGGACGTTCTTAAATGACTAGTCATTAGGGACACCCTTGGCATGGCCTGCGCCAGCAATAGATACCACTCCACAGCTCCGTCACAGGTGTAGCGGCTTTGTGTGGGCGCGGCATGCGCTGATTGAGCCGCCAGCCGAGGGGCATAAAGCAGTTGAGCGAAAACGGTTTGCCCCTTTGCCGTTCGCTCGAGGATCATGTCCCCCTTTTCCGCGGAAACCCCGGCAGTTGCGAAGAGCTGCCGGGGTTTCTGTCGTCTAAGGCGCCGAATTGATGGACAGGAATCAAAGCGCCGAGTCTGCGGCCCGCCATACGCAATGCGGGGCTTCGACAACTTGCGGACCACAGTGACGTCTCCCCATCGCGCCCCGCGCTATACTCGTCCGCATGGATATCAAAGCACGCAACATAGCAACGCCCGCCGCGGACGCGCCAACGACGCCGGCCGCCTCTGCCCCCGCGCCCGTCGTGGGCCGTTTTGCCCCGTCGCCCTCGGGCCGCATGCACCTGGGCAACGTGTTCAGTTGCCTGTGCGCGTGGCTTTCGGCCCGCAGCCAGGGCGGCCGCATCGTACTGCGCATCGAGGACCTGGACGATCGCTGCAAGCGCCCGGAACTTGCCGCTCAACTGATTGACGACCTGGCCTGGCTGGGGCTTGAGTGGGACGAAGGCCCCTACTACCAGCACGATCGCCTGGACTTGTACGAGGACGCCCTGCACCAGCTGCAAGACGCCGGCCTCACCTACCCCTGCTTTTGCACGCGCGCCGAACTCCACGCCGCGAGCGCGCCGCACGCCAGCGACGGCACGCCCATCTATCGCGGCTCCTGCCGAGGGCTTTCGGCCGAAGAGGTCGCCCGCCGCAGTGCCCTGCGCGCCCCGGCCACGCGCCTGCGCGTGCCCGCCGTCGACGACCTCGCAGACGATGTGATCGAATTCGTGGACCGCACGTACGGGGGCCAATGCGAAGCGCTCGCCACCGAATGCGGCGACTTTTTGGTGCGCCGCAGCGACGGCGTGTTTGCCTACCAGTTAGCCGTGGTGGTCGATGACGCTGCCATGGGCGTCACCGAGGTCGTGCGCGGATGCGATCTGCTGGGCTCCACGCCCCGCCAAATCTATCTGCAGCATCTGCTGGGACTTCCCACGCCGCACTACGCGCACATTCCGCTGCTCATGTCACCGGACGGCCGCCGCCTTTCCAAGCGCGACCGCGACCTGGACCTAGGCGAGCTCCGCACCCGCTTTGGCGCGCCCGAGGCACTGCTGGGCTGGCTCGCCGGACAAACAGGCATCGCGCCGGACACCACGCCGCGTACCGCCGAGCAGCTGGTCGAGCACTTTAGCTGGAATGTCATCCGCGCGCACCGGGAGAACATCACTGTAACGGTCGAGTAGCCAGCCACCGCGCCCCCCTTCGACCCCCTTCAACGAGGATATAATTCTGTGTCTTGTTATGTACGGAATAATTCCGTACAATTACCTAAAGGAGGTTTTTGCCATGCCAACGATTGAGAAACAACGCCGTATGGATCTGAGGCTGACCGAACGTCAACGCCTTACTTACGAGCGCGCCGCGGCCTTGCGCGGGCAAACTCTCACCCAATGGGCCACAGCTCACCTTGACGAGAGCTCCGCACGTGATATCGCCGAGGCGTCAACAACCTATCTTTCTCCTGATGGTTTCGATGCATTTTGCGAAATGCTCGATTCCCCCATGCCCCAAGCCGCAAAAGCGCTGCTTGACCGTGAAGCGGTTTGGGAATGAGCACATTTACCAAGCCCGTTCAACTCCCCGTTGGCCAAGGCATCGAGGCTTTCCACTGCGGAAACACTCTTGTAGACGGATGGGCTAAAAATAGATCAGCCTCGGCGCGAAGAAGAGGATCAGCAGTTATATACGCATCGTATTGCGACGGCGCAGTCGCTGGGTTTTATACGTTGTGTACGCACTCCGTGGCTCGCGAAAATGTTGATGGAGGATGGTTCGTGCGAAACTCCCCCTCCCAAGTCCCCACAGTGCTGCTTGGAATGATGGGGGTCGATGAGAAGTTCAAGGGGCTTGGTCTTGGAGCTTCGCTGCTCAAAGATGCCATCGAGAACGCCTTGAAAATTTCTGCCCTAGCAGGAGCGCGAGCATTGGTTGTCGATCCAGTAGATGATGAGGCGGCAGCATTCTATGAACATTTTGGCTTCGCCACCCTACCGGGCACCAACCGAATGGCGCTGAAACTCTAGATCGTCGGGCGACATCTCCTCCAGTTCCCTGCACGCCTTAAGTTACCCTACAAATAAAGATTACTACTGAAATGTAGGGTAACTACCCAAGACATCGTATGAAGCGCTCGCTATGCCCACCCCTACGCAACATCCCAGGGCTGGAGTTCGTCGCCCAAGCGAACGATGCAGTCGTAGAGCACGGTGTGGCGCTCGGCCGGGTTGGCATCCCGATGGAAATGCCCGTAGTACCAGCGTTTGTAATCCAAGTGGTCTTCCAGCTCATCGAAAAATGCCGTAAGCCGATCAACGGCGGGGTAATTCCAGCCGGGTGCCGGATAAAGCGTGGGCGAAAGCATGCGCGTAGAGCAGGTGTGGGTGATCACGTAGTCGACCTTCCGGCCCACGCTGTCGAGCTTTGCCCGCGCCTCCTCAAAGTTGCGCTCGTCCGGCAGCTCCTGCGGCCACCAGCTGGAATAGGGAATGCGGTATTCCTTGTCCACGCTCGTGGCACCGCCCATAGTAAAGATCGTTGAGCCGTCGAGCTCAAAAACCTCGCCGCGCGTCAGGCGCCGTATGGGAGAGGTATCCGACAGGCGCTGCGTCAGCCCACCGTGCCACAACTCCATGGGGCGTTCCGCCCAGTGATCGAAACGCTCGTGGTTGCCGTCGACAAACAGCACGGTGTAGGGGCGCGACTCCAGCCAAGCAATATCGGCACATTCCTCGGTAGAAAAGTCCCAGGGAAAGCCAAAGTCGCCCGCGATGATGAGATAGTCGTCGCTCGCCAGGCTATCCCCAAGCTCCCAATCGCGGAGCTTTTGCATGTCAGCGCCGCCATGAATATCGCCTGTTACATAGACCGTCATCGGATTACCACTTCCCTGTAAGTCGCTAGCCCACATTCTGCACGATCACTAAGCCAACCGTTCCAGCCCTTCCATCCCTTAGGGCTTACCCTTCGTTCTTCCATCCAAACGGGTCAAGCACCCAAAAAACCAGATCGAGCACGCCGCCGGTCATCATGGCGCCGGCAAGGGCCATGCAAACGTGCAGGGAACTGGCACTTCGGAGCACGTCGAATGGCCCCAGAACAGCCAGCAGCGCGACCGCTGCGCCGGCAAGGCACAGCGCGAGGCATGGCCCCGCGTTCTTGACGCACTTCTTTGCGAGATGCTTGGTGCTATCACTCATCGATATCGAACTCCTTAGAGGGTCGTTGCTTGAATTCGCGCCGCCGCGGCAGAGCAGGACGGCAGGTTAAGTGTCACATGCCGTGCGGACATCAATGGAGAAACCGCCTGCTCGATCAACCTTTGACGCCGTTTTGCACCGGCACCACATCCCCCGCTATCGAGGTCTAATACTTTTCCCGAGAAGTGAATGGCTGTTTTTGAACCCCTGAAACACCCGCTTTTTTCGGCGGCAAAACCGCAGGAAACGGCACCTCTAAAGTGTCGATGCTTCGGGGGTCCGATTTAGCTCGTTCACTTCTCGGGAAAGTATTAGACCTCGCTGCTAGCTACCCAGAAGGGCACCTCCCCCTTCCCCACCGCCACCCAAAAACTCATCCAACATTAATCTTGGCTCAAGAATCGCTTAATCTATAACCTGCACTATAGAGTTCGACCGAGGGCGGGGCGGCGCCGCGCAACGCAGGCCGCCGAACGCAACGCTCGCGCCCGGGCAAATCGCCCGGCGTCGCGCCCATCGAACGAAAGGACAGGTCATGGACGACCTCGAAAAAGTTGAAACTATCCGCACCAAGTGCAACGTGAGCTATACCGATGCCAAGGCCGCGCTCGACGCCGCCGACGGCAACGTCCTGGACGCCATCATTTGGCTCGAGTCGCAGGGCAAGACGCAGACCACGTCGGCGCACGCCGCCACCGAGTCCGCGCCGGTCGATGAGCCCTCGGCCGAGATGGTCGCTGCGCAGACCGCCTACGAGAAGTCGAGCGAAAAGACCGACTTCTCCAAGAAGATGGACAGCGTGTGGGAATACCTCAAAAAGCTCTTCCGCCTGAGCCTGGATACCAAGTTTATCGCCACGCGCCGCGACGCCATCATCCTCAACATTCCCATCCTGATCCCCATCGTCGCCCTGTTTGCCGGGGGCGCCACGATTTGGCTGATGCTGCTTGGCCTGTTCTTTGGTATGCGCTACCGCATCGACAGCGACGGCGACGTGCCCGGCAGCATCAACAACCTGATGGACCGCGCCGCCGATGCCGCGGACGGCATCAAACAAAATCTGAACGACGACAAGTAATCGCAGATAGGGGCACGTATGGCACGAATCCTGATCGTAGAGGACGAAGAGAAAATCGCCCGCTTTGTGACGCTCGAGCTTGAGCACGAGGGCTATCAGGTGGAACACGCTGCCGATGGCCGCACCGCCGTTGACCTGGCGCTGGAGCGCAACTACGATCTGATTCTGCTCGATGTGCTGTTGCCGCAGCTCAACGGCATGGAGGTGCTGCGACGCGTCCGCAAGCACAAGGATGTGCCGGTGATTATGGTCACCGCGCGCGATGCCGTGATGGACAAGGTGGCCGGGCTCGACGCCGGTGCTGACGATTACCTGACCAAGCCGTTTGCGATTGAGGAGCTGTTCGCACGGATCCGCGTGGCGCTAAAGCGCTCGGAGGCCGTGCGGGCGGCTTCGGGCGCTGGCGGCATCGGTGCCGGGGCGAACGTAGTGGGCGGCGTGGGCGCCGGTACCATTGCGATGCCCCTGGCCGGCGGCTCGGCCCAGGCATCCGCCTCGCCCTCCCCCGCCGCGCTCACCGTGGGATCGGTCGCGCTCGATCCCAACCGCCGCGAAGTCACGGTCGGCGGCTCGCCCATCGCGCTCACGGCCCGCGAGTTCGATGTCCTCGCCCTGCTTATGACGCATGCCGAAACCGTGCTCACGCGCGAGCGCATCGCGCACGAGGCGCTGGGCTACGAATACGTGGGCGACACCAACAACGTCGACGTGCACATCGCGCACCTGCGCGCCAAGATCGAGGACGCTGGCGGTGTCCGCATCCTCCAGACCGTGCGCGGGGTGGGCTATGTCTGCCGCGCGTAACGCCGAGACCAAGCGCGTCACCTCCATCGCCCGCGCCATCAACTGGAGCTACATGTGGCGCCGCTTGGTAAGCTACGTCTGGCTGGATCTGTTACTGCTGCTTGTTGCGGCGGCGATCCTCGTCTATGGATACAACCAGACGCTACCCGACGGCGCGTTTACCGCAGGATGGATTCCAGGCGCCACCGTTCACGGCATGTCGCTGACGCCAGCACGCGGCTGGGATCTGACAACGCTCACCTATACCGTCGAGCTTGCGCGTACCACCAAGACCTTCCCCCTCGCGCAGGATCTGGTCATGCTGTGGCCCCTTTATCTTGTCGTTGCGGGCTGGCAGGTCATCAGCGTGCTCAACATGCTCGGCGGCGCGAGGCGCGTGCGCCGTACCATGGCGCCGCTCAACGACCTGGCCTTGCGCGTGGACGAGCTCGGCCGTATGCAACTCGCCGGCGGCAAGATGGAAACGCTGGAGCAGGCCATCGAGCGCGCAAGCGTCGACTCGCCAAGCGTCACCACCGGCGACGCCGACTTGGCGAGCATCGAGGTCGCGCTCAACCGCCTACTGCGTCAGATGCAAGAAGCAAAGCTGCAGCAGATGCGCTTTGTCAATGATGCGAGTCACGAACTGCGCACGCCCATCGCGGTGATTCAGGGCTACGTAAACATGCTCGATCGTTGGGGTAAGGACGACCCGGACGTGCTGGCAGAGTCCATCGCCTCGCTCAAGACCGAAAGCGAGCATATGCAGGAGCTCGTGGAGCAGCTGCTGTTTTTGGCGCGCGGCGATGCCGGCCGCACCGTGCTGCGGCGCGCGAATACCAACCTGGCCGCACTGGTCGGCGAGGTTTGCGAAGAATCGCAGATGATTGATGCCACGCACGCGTATCGGCTGGCCTTTGACGCTGCGCTCGCCAGCGACCCGCGCTGCGACGCGCCCGTTGACGTGGCGCTCGTGAAGCAGGCTCTGCGCGTAATCGTGCAGAATGCCGCCAAGTATTCGGACGCGGGCACGACCGTCACGTTTGCCATAACGCCCGATGCGGGCACGGGCGCGATTGACATAAGCATTGAGGACGAGGGCATCGGCATGAACCAGGAATCCGCAGCTCACGCGTTCGAGCGGTTCTACCGTGCCGACAACGCGCGCGATGTCGGCGCACAGGGTTCGGGCCTGGGGCTCGCCATTGCCAAGTGGATTGTCGACAGCCACGGCGGCGTCATCGGCGTGACCTCGGTCGAAGGCGTCGGTAGCCGCTTTACGATTCGCCTACCGCGGTAAGGGGCGCCTCTCGCGAATCGTGGTCTAATACTTTTCCGCGAAGTGAACGTCAGTTTTTGGAGCCCCGAAGCATCCGCATTTTTCAACGACAAAATCGTAGGATTCCAGCATCGAAACCGCAGGAAACGACGCCCTTAAAGTGTCAATGCTTCGGGGATCCGATTTGTCTCGTTCACTTCTCGGAAAAGTATTAGACTTCGGTTTTTTGACCGTTGCAAAAGTCAACCCCTCGGCATAAATAAAGGGATAAGGCCATGCGGCCCTATCCCTTTTTGATAGCTATAGCAGCTTGTACGCTACTCGCGGCACAGGTGCACGGCAAAGCCGGCGAACTCGCGCTTAAAGTACACGAGCTTGGTGCTACCGTCGGGCAGCAGCGCGCGCGACTCCTCGTTGACCTCGAGCCCGCGCTCGGCAAACCACTTCTCGGCCGTATCAATGTCGTTGACGGCAAAGCCGATGTGGCCCTTGGTGCCACGACCATTCTGCTTCATGACCTCGACCAGCGAATCGTTAAAGTACGAAACCGGGGTCTCGATAACGGGCAGACCCATCGTCGTCGAGAACAGCTCCGCGATCTCCAGGGCATCGACCGGGTCGGTGGCGTTGATGCCCACGTGAGCGACGCGCATGCCAAAGAGCTCGACCGGGTTGGCGTTCTGCTCACTCATACAGTCAGCGCCTACTGAGCCATAACGTCGAGGACGGCCTTCTCGGCAGCGACGCGGTTCATGCCGGTCATGAAGGGCACGCCGCTCACGTACGGGCAGGTGAGGCCCTCGGGGGCAACGGTGGTGGCGATCAGCAGGTCGGCGCCCTCGTCGCAAACGTCCTTGGCCTCGGAGATGGCGCACTGCACGATCTCGTACTTGCCGGCATAACCGTTGGCGTCGAGCATGGTGGCGACCTTCTGGGCAACGAGCGTGGAAGTAGCAGCGCCAGCACCGCAAGCCAAAACAATCTTCTTCATA
>DBFBFY010000095.1:0-10069 GCA_048201615.1 Collinsella sp. | reverse complement strand
TCATGCAGGGTGTTGAGGCAAGGCCCCAGCAGTTTGTCACTCACGTTCCATAGCGCCTGCAGGCCGCCGCTGCCTTCATTTCGCTCAATATCTAGCAACGCGCGATGCAGTCGAGCCGTCTCGCGCGCAAAGGGCGGAATGACCAGGACTTCAAAAGCATCTTGGTCCTAGCGCATCTGCTTGGCGGGCGAAAAGATGACCTGCAGCATGAACTCTCCGCTGCCAATAAAGAAATTGCGGTGGAATACGGTCTGTTTTGGCCGTTTATGGGCCAGTTTAGTCCGTATTTCACCGCAACTGATGAAGGGTTGGTTAGGCTCGCTCGATGAAGGCCTTGTAGCCGCGATAGGCCTCGTAGATATCGGCCTTGTTGGCGACCTCCCACAGGGCGTGCATGGACAGGACGGCAACGCCGGAGTCGATGACGTTCATGCCGTACTTGGCCATGATGTAGGCGATGGTGCCGCCGCCACCAGCGTTGACGCGGCCGAGCTCGCAGGTCTGGAAGTCCACGCCCGCCTCGTCCATGATGTCGCGGATGAGGGCCACATACTCGGCGTCGGCGTCGTTGGAGCCACCCTTGCCGCGGCTGCCCGTGTACTTGTTAAAGCACAGGCCGCGACCCATAAAGGCGGCGTTTTTGGTCTCGAACTTGCCGGCATAGCCCGGGTCGAAGCCGGCGGACACGTCGGAGGAGAGCATGCGGCTGCGGGCGAGTGCGCGGCGCAGGGCCAGCGGGCTATCCTCGCCGGCGAGCGTCATGATCTCGGCGACGGTGTTCTCGAAGAAGCGGCTTGTCATGCCGGTGGCGCCTACGGAGCCAATTTCCTCCTTGTCGACGATGAGCGTGATGCTCGTGCGCTCGACATTGGCCACATTAATCTGGGCGAGCATGGACGGGTAGGCACAGACGCGGTCGTCATGGCCATAGCCCAGAATCATGGAGCGGTCGAGGCCCATGTCGCGGGCGGGGCCGGCGGGCACGACCTCGATCTCGGCGGAGAGGAAGTCCTCCTCCTCGACGCCGTACTGCTCTTTGAGGATGTCCAAGAACATCTGCTTGACGGGCTCCTTGGAAGCGTCCATGTCGTCCTCATCGAACTTGACGGGACGGCCGCCCACGATCACGTCGAGAATCTCGGCGTCGACGGCGTCCTTGGCGGGCTTGGCCATCTGCTCGCTCGAGAGATGGATCAGTAGGTCGGAGATGGTAAAGACCGGGTCGTCGGCCTTGTCGCCGATATTGATGTCGACGGTGGTGCCGTCCTTTTTGCAGATGACGCCCACGAGTGCGAGCGGGGAGGCCACCCAGTGGTAGCTCTTGACGCCGCCGTAGTAGTGCGTGTCGAGATAAGCCATGTCGCCGGCCTCGAAGGCGGGGTTCTGCTTAAGGTCCAGGCGCGGCGAGTCCACGTGCGCGCCCAGGATGTTAAAGCCCTGCTCGAGCGGGTCGGTGCCCAGGTTGACGAGCATAAGGTCCTTGCCGTGGTTAGCGGCATACACCTTGTCGCCTGCCTTGAGCTCGCGGCCTTCGGCGATTACGGTCTCCAGGTCGACGTATCCCGCCTCCTCGGCCATCTTGATGCCGGCCTTGACGCACAGGCGCTCGGTTTTGTTCTCACTCAAAAACTGCTTATAGCCGCGGCAAAGCTCCTCGAGCTCTTCGATTTGCTGTGGCGTGTACTTTTTCCATGCGCAGGGACGCTCCATGACGCAGGCTCCTTTCGGATCGATCGTGCTGGTTGATGTACCGTGAGCCATCGTATCACGCGCGGGCTCACGGTGGCGGGGGAGCTTGATGTGAGGTGGCCGCGGGGCGGGGAGCGTGTAAACTGGAGTGAGCAAACCGTGCCCAGCCTAAAGCGAGGTATTCAATATGTCTGACAAGCGCCGCACCTTTGCCGTTATCGACGGCAACTCGCTCATGCATCGCGCCTTCCACGCCGTGCCGCCGACTATGAACGCGCCGGACGGTCGCCCCACCAACGCGATCTTCGGCTTCCTGAACATGTTTCTTAAGATGATCGATGCCTTTAACCCCGACGGCGTGGTCGTGGCGTTTGATAAGGGCAAGCCGCGCGTGCGCATGGAGATGCTGCCGCAGTATAAGGCGCAGCGCCCGCCCATGGACCCCGATCTGCATGCGCAGTTCCCTATGATCAAGGAGCTGCTCGGTGCGCTCAACGTGCCGATTCTGCAGTCTGCGGGCTGGGAAGGCGACGATATCCTGGGAACCATGGCGCGCCTGGGTGAGGAGGCCGGCTGCGACATGCTGCTGGTGACCGGTGATCGCGATATGTATCAGCTCGTGACCGAGCACGTCAACGTGGTCTCGACCCGCAAGGGCCTGTCCGACGTGGCGATCATGACGCCCGAGAGCGTGGACGATCTGTATCACGGCATCACGCCGGCGCTCGTGCCCGACTTTTATGGTCTGAAGGGCGACACGTCCGATAACATCCCCGGCGTGCCGGGCATCGGCCCCAAAAAGGCGAGCGCGCTCATTGCGCAGTACGGTAGCCTGGACGAGGTCATCGCGCATGCCGACGAGGTCAAGGGCAAGATGGGCGAAAACCTGCGCGCACACATCGACGATGCCCTGCTGAGCCGCAAGGTCGCGACCATCCGCACCGATGCGCCCGTTGAACTCGATTTTGAGGCGACGTCCTTCCCGGCGTATTCTGCCGATGAGGTTTCCGCGGCACTGGGTACGCTCGGCATCACCGCCATGCAGAACCGTTTCTTGGCGCTGATCGGTGACGAGGGTGGCGCTGCTGCCGCTGCTAGAACGCTTGAGATGCCCACGATTGAGCGCACCGCTGCCGGCGATGCCGAGGCGCTTGCTGACGTGGCGTCCGAGGTTTCGCGTGCGATCGAGGCGGGCGAGTGGGTCGCCACCGTGGTGGACGATGACAAGGAAGAGGGCGCGCTCTTTGGACTGACGCGCACGCTGTGGTTGGCGACGTCCAAGGGCCTCTTCGCGCTCGAGGAGGGCGACAGCTGCGCGGCGGCTGAGGTTGAGGGCTTCAACTTCGTCCACGGCGTGATTGCTGGCGTGCTCGCGCGTCTGTTTATGGAGGGTCGCGTGGCGAGCCCGGATATGAAGGTGCTGTTGCACGAGCTTTCGCCCATCGATTCTTCTGAGCCCGAGCTCATGGATCCGCTGGCAGTCGATTCTACGCGCATCTTCGATACCGTGGTTGCCGCCTACCTGCTGGATTCCGACCGCTCCGAGTTCGATGAGGCATATCTTGCCGATACGTATCTGCAGATGGCGCTGCCTGCGGCGCGCGGCGCAGAGGGTGCCGGCGAGGACGCTCCGGCACCTGCCGCCCGTACTGCGGCTCTGACGCTGGCGCTCGTGGCGCCGTTGCGCGAGTGCATGGCCCGCGAGAACGCCGCCAACGTGTTCGATGGCATCGAGATGCCGCTCGTTCCGGTACTTGCCAAGATGGAGCGCGCGGGCATGCTCGTGGACCCCGAGCGCCTGCACAGTCTGTCCGAGGGTCTGGCGACCCAGATCACCGAGGTCGAGCGCAGTATTCGCGACCTGGCGGGTGATGAGACGTTTAACATCGGTAGTCCCATGCAGCTGTCGCACGTGCTCTTTGATGTGATGGGGCTTCCGACCAAGGGCCTCAAGAAGACTAAGCGCGGCTATTATTCGACCAATGCCAAGGTGTTGAGCGATCTTGCCCGCGACCACGAGATCGTGCGCCTGATTTTGGACTGGCGTGAGAAGTCCAAGATCAAGTCAACCTATCTGGACACGCTGGGCCCGCTGCGCCGTGGTGACGGTCGTGTGCACACCACGTACAACCAGACCATCACGGCAACGGGGCGTCTGTCCTCGAGCGACCCGAACCTGCAGAACATCCCGACGCGCTCGGAGCTGGGCCGCACCGTCAAAACGGCGTTTTCGGCAGGCGAGGGAAGCGTCTTTTTGGCGGTGGACTACTCGCAGATCGAGCTGCGTCTGCTGGCGCATCTTTCGGGTGACGAGCACCTGGTGCGCGCCTTTAACGAGGGCGAGGACTTCCATGCCGAGACGGCGGCGCGCGTGTTTGGTGTGCCGGTGTCCGAGGTGACGCCCGACCTGCGCAGCCGCGCCAAGGCCGTGAACTTTGGCATCGTGTACGGCCAGCAGGCCTACGGTCTGTCGCAGTCGCTGCATATCTCGATGGCCGAGGCGCGCGACATGATCGACCGCTACTACGAGGCCTACCCGGGCGTGCGTACGTTCCTCGACAACGTGGTGGCGCGCGCCAAGCAGACGGGCTACGCCGAGACCATGTATGGCCGCAGACGCCATATTCCGGAGCTCAAGGCCAAAAACCCGCAACTCCGCGGCTTTGGCGAGCGCACGGCCATGAACCATCCCATGCAGGGCACCGCCGCCGACATCATCAAGATCGCGATGGCCCGCGTAAGCCGCCGTCTGGAAGAGGAGGGCTTTGCCGCCCACATGATCTTGCAGGTACACGACGAACTGGACTTTGAGTGCCCCGTCGACGAAGTCGAGCGCCTAACCACCATGGTCCGCGACGTCATGGAACACGTAGTAGACCTCCGCGTCCCCCTAATCGCCGAAGCCAGCATCGGCATAACCTGGGCCGATGCCAAATAGGGAAGCAACCACAGTTCCAAAGTAACCAAAAACAGAAGGACGCCCCTTATCAACAAGGAGCGTCCTTCGTTCAATTAAATTCAGCCTAAGTATCTAGACACTCAAGACGCCATCCATGCGGCAAGCAAGTCAACGTAGCCATGCCCGGGGCCGGCCGTTTGATTTTTGTAGATTCCGCACGAGCCGAAGGCCACTTAATGTGGCCTTCGAGCGAGCCCAGGACCTGACCGAGCAAAAATCAAACGGCCGGCCCGGTCATGGCGACGAGATAGATTACCGAGCCGCCAGGATGGCGTCGATGAGCGTCAGTACGCCCCCGTCGTTGTTGCTCGGAATGCGCCACTTGGCATGCGTGTTCATGTGCTCCTCGGCATTGTCCACGATAAAGCTGTGACCGACGCGCTCGAGCATGGGGATGTCGTTGTAGGTGTCGCCCACGGCGGCAGCATCGGCAATATCGATGCCCAGGTGCTCGCACAGGTGAGCGACGCCGGCGCCCTTGTCGACGCCCAGGTTCATAAAGTCGATCCACTCGCGCCCGGCGTTGGTGACGTAGAGCTTGTCCGAGAACTCGGGGCTATAGGTCTCGCGGAAAGCGGGCTCGGCGTCGTAGCCGGGGAAGAAGACCGAAATCTTGTTGGACTCGAAATCAATGCCCTCAAAGCTGTCGACGTAGTTGATTGTGTTGTAGTAGACGCTGATCTCGTCGTGGTATTGATGGTCGCGGGCAAGCACGTAGAACTCGTCGAAGCAGCACAGGACGGGGACAGCGCGAGGATCCTCCGAGGCACGGCTCAAGACCTGCTGATACAGCTCCACGTCAATATTGCTCTTATAGATATAGCTGCCGCGATAGATCACGCACGCTCCGTTGTCGGGACAAAAGGCGAGGCGGTTCTTGATACCCTCGAACATCTCCTCGAGCTTGGGGGCGGGACGTCCGCTGGCGGGGCAGAATACGATGCCGGCGTCGGCGAGCTTGTCCAGGCGCTCATCAAGACCCTGGGGCAGCACACGCTCGTCGGTCAGCAGCGTCTTGTCCATATCGACGGCGAGAATCTTAATGTTGCCGATGTTGGCGTCCGATTCGTAAGTTTGCATAAAAATGCGCCTTTCGTTTCGAGATTGTTTCAGACGTTATAACCATCAACTAGTAGTCGAGCGTATTTTCGCAGGAATGGTGCGTATTTGCACTGCAATTCACAAACTAATGAAAAAACTTTTCAGAAATTTGAATTTGTCGCTTGCGCAGCGTGCACTTTATCGTAATATAGCGAACATCGAAAACGGAGACGGCAAAAGAGCCGTTTACCGAGGAAAAGGTACCGTTTGCGATATTTGAATTGCGCCCGGCGATACGTGAAAGGAGAGGCAGATGCAGTTCGTAAAGATTATCACCACTGCAGACAATGCCATCCGACGCCAGCGCGCAATTTCCCGACGACGATAACAATCGTCTCTGTCCGCATGGGGCGCAATGCCTCAACAGAGTCATTTTGAGGTCGTTGGGTTTAAGCACGACATAGCCGCATGTTTCTAGGGCATGCCTGTGATGCATTCTGCTGAATAACCTGATATTGCACGGTTTTTGACCTCAAGGTGACTTGCAACTGACCGATGTTCTAACTAGCTACCAAGGGCGAAAGGAAACAGCCATGAGCAAGGAAAAAGTCGTTCTCGCATATTCCGGTGGTCTTGATACATCCGTATGTGTCAAGTGGCTCCAGGACGAGAAGAATCTCGATGTCGTTTGTGTCTGCGGCAATGTGGGCCAGGAAGAGACCGGACTGGATGCCAAGAAGCAGAAGGCGCTCGACCTGGGCGTTCTCGATTGCCAGGTGCTCGACCTGCGCGACGAGTTCTCCGATGAGTTCCTGACTAAGGCCATCGCCGCAAACTCCATGTACGAGAACAAGTACCCGCTGCTCTCCGCTCTTTCCCGCCCGCTGCTCGCCAAGAAGCTTGTCGAGGTCGCTCACGAGTTTGGCGCGACCTACGTCGCCCACGGCTGCACCGGCAAGGGTAACGACCAGGTCCGTTTTGAGGCTGCCGTCAAGGCCCTCGACCCCGAGCTTAAGGTTATCGCCCCGGTTCGCGAGTGGGACCTGAAGTGCCGTCCCGACGAGGTCGCCTATGCCCACGCCCACAACGTGCCGGTTCCCGAGGGTGCCAACGATAACCCCTATTCCATCGACGACAACCTGTGGGGTCGCGCCATCGAGTGCGGTCACTTGGAGGACCCTTGGAATGAGTCGCTCGATGACGCTTGGGTTATGACCAAGAACCCCGAGGACACGCCGGACACCCCGACCTACACCGAGATTGAGTTTGAGGCCGGCAAGCCTGTCGCCGTCGACGGCAAGAAGATGAAGCTCTCCGAGATCGTCATCGCCCTCAACAAGATCTCCGGCGACAACGGCTTTGGCCGTCTCGACCTGGTTGAGGATCGTCTGGTGGGCCTCAAGAGCCGCGAGTGCTATGAGGTTCCCGGAGCCCTGACGCTCATCACCGCCCACAAGGCGCTTGAGGACATCTGCGTCGAGGGCGACCTGCTCAAGACCAAGATCAAGCTCGAGCAGGATTGGGCTACCGCCGTGTACAACGGCCAGTGGTACAGCCCGCTCAAGAACGCACTCGACGCCTTTATGGCCGACACCCAGAAGTTCGTGACCGGCACCGTCCGTCTGAAGTTCTTTAAGGGCAACTGCCATGTCGTCGGCCGCAAGAGCCCCTTCAGCCTCTACGACTACGGTCTAGCTACCTACGACCGCGACACCACGTTTGACGAGAAGGCCAGCGCCGGCTTTATCGAGATCGATACGCTGTCGCTCAAGACGTGGGCAAAGGTCCAGGGCCCCAGCTCTGCTGCCGCCCAGGCCTAGCGCCTCCTTCCCTTGGTATCCGCGCGGCCCATCCGCGTGATACATAACGGGCGCACGGGGTCCCTACCTTTCGTTATGCTTGCTGACACTTCTTAACATCGGTGGCCCCTACGTTCCGCCCGCATATATGATGCCGCGTCTGCGGCTGAGTCCGAGCCCCGCCGGGGTTGTCCGGCGGGGCTCCTTCTATCAATTTGGCGGCTCTGCGCCTATATATATGAGGAGTATCCATTATGTTCAATGCTATCGCGCATGCTTTACTTGCCCTCGCGCCCGAGTTCGATGCTGCAAGGGTCGAGGACGTCCCTATGAGCCTGAAGGCCTGGATCGATGGTTCGCAGGGCAACATCCGGAGGGAGACGTTGGGCGCCAAGTGCATGGCGCGTCACTTCTTTGCAAATTAGCTACATGGCTCCGCACACGGTGGGGAATGTGTAAAACTAGCGGTTGAAAAATCGCTTTAGCGATATGGCGCATTGCTTTGGGCGCTTGTTTTGGTATTTGGAGAAAGGGGACGGTTCCATGGCTCTTTGGGGCGGTCGTTTTGAGGCAGGCGTGGCCGAGGTCACGCAGGAGTTTGGTGCGTCGCTGCCGGTCGACAAACATCTCTATAAGCAGGATATCGCCGGCTCTAAGGCGCATGCCAAAATGCTGGCGGCTCAGGGCATCATCAGTGCCGAGGACGAGCAGGCGATTGCCGAGGGCCTGACCGGAATCGAACAGGATATCGATGCCGGCAACTTCACCTTCGACATCAACGACGAAGACATTCATATGTCCATCGAGAGCGAGCTGACGCGTCGCATCGGCGAGGCCGGTAAGCGCTTGCATACCGGGCGTTCGCGCAACGACCAGGTGGCGACCGACACACGCCTGGGCGTCAAGGCGCTGGCCAAGGAGCTCATGGAGGCCAATCTTGAGCTGCGCCATGTGCTGGTGGATGCGGCCAAGAAGTACGACAAGGTGATTCTGCCGGGCTACACGCACATGCAGCACGCTCAGCCCGTGCTGCTGTCGCATCATCTGCTGGCGTATTCCTGGATGTTCGCGCGCGACTTTACGCGCCTGAAGGCCGCCTTTGATGCCGCCGACAACTGCCCGCTGGGCGCTGCCGCGCTTGCCGGTACGAGCTATCCGCTCGATCGTCAGATGACGGCTGCCGAGCTTGGCTTTGCGGGCGTGATTCCCAACTCGCTCGATGCGGTTTCCGACCGCGATTTCCTGCTCGATCTGCATTACGCCGGCTCCGTCATGGCCATGCACCTGTCGCGTCTTTCCGAGGAGATCGTGCTGTGGTCGAGCTCCGAATTTGGCTTTATCACGCTTTCCGACTCGTACTCCACCGGCTCGTCTATCATGCCTCAGAAGAAGAACCCCGACTTTGCCGAGCTTATCCGCGGCAAGAGCGGCCGAGTCTATGGCAACCTGGTGCAGCTGCTCGTGACCATGAAGGGCTTGCCGCTCGCCTATAACAAGGACTTGCAGGAGGACAAGGAGGGTGCGCTCGATACCGCCCATACGCTCATGCAGTGCCTGTCCGTTATGGCCGGTATGATTTCGACCTGGACCGTCAACGAGGATGCCATGGCGCGCGAGTGTGGCGTGGGGCACCTTGCCGCTACCGATGTTGCCGATTACCTGGCTAAGCGTGGTCTGCCGTTCCGCGAGGCACATGCCGTGGTGGGCCATCTGGTCCTGATGTGTGAGAAGCGTGGCTGCAATCTTGAGGACCTGCCGTTTGAGGTGTTCCAGGAGGCAAGCCCGCTCTTTGAGCACGACATTACCGAGGCGCTCGACATCCCCTCAATTGTCGCCGCGCGTACGACCGAGGGCGGTACCGCCCCTGCCGCCGTTGCCGTGCAGCTTGAGCGCGCCGAGGCACAGCTCGTGGCCGACGAGGGCGTGTTTGGATCGCTGACCAAGGTCGTCGAGATGGGCCACGGGGTAAAGTAAGGGTTTGGCCGAAGCCGTTTTTGCCATTTATTGAGGAATCATTTTTTGCTTTACGGGCGTCTGCTGATGTGGGCGTCCGTATTTTGTTGCTATGGGGGAGGGGCTTGTCGAGAAGTTCTGTAGGACCTTTGGGCAGGTTGTGAAGGGGGTACGTTCGCGGGCGGCAACCGACCGTCTGCTCTGCTCGATGCGGTTGATGGGCAGCAGGATGGTACTCTAATCGAGCTTCGAAACAGAAGTGACACATATGGAACGCTTCAATAAATTGCAACGTTTCAATAAACAGCTTTTTGTTTAACTGCAGCTAAAACTCTGTTACGATGCAGTCCAGGCGGGTGCCGGAATGGGACTTGGGCACGCGCGAACCTACTTGAAAGGCTACCTTATGGCTATCGAGAAGACCTTCATCATGATTAAGCCCGACGCCGTGCGCGACCGCAAGATCGGCGAGATTGTTGCTCGCATCGAGCGCAGCGGCCTTGTCATCGAGCGCATGGAGATGACCACGCTCGAGCGCGCTACCGTCGAGGAGCACTACGCCCATCTGGCCGACAAGCCCTTCTTTGGCGGTCTCTGCGACTTTATGACGAGCGGTCCGGTCGTCAAG
>DBFBFY010000094.1:0-8977 GCA_048201615.1 Collinsella sp. | reverse complement strand
ATGTCAGGAAACGAGGACAGCCCCGTGGGCGCCAGCGGAATGTGGGGTCACCGCGCGGTCCGCATCTGATGGTGTCGACGTCAATGGTATACGGGTGCATCATCGACGTCTTCAATACAGAAGATATCAGTGCGGAATGTTTTGGGAGGTAGCCCAAACAGCCCCGGCTGGGTCCTGTGTAGTCACCCTTTAGGCGGAACTCTCCTAATAATTTGGATGAGTCGTTTACTTACTTGTACTGTTACCGTCATCCCGCTGTTGTTGGGGTATGCTTTGTTCGTATGTAAACGTATGACATGTTGATGGGGGAGGGTGCTATGGCTCGCGAGAGTGCTCGTTCTAAGGATACGGCTAAGCCTGGCATCAAGGAAGTTGCGGCGGTGGCGGGGGTTTCGCCTACTACGGTATCTCGTGTGCTTAATAATCGTGGCTATATTAGCCAAGAGACCCGCGATAAGGTCCATGCCGCGATGAAGCGCATCAACTATACGCCCAACGATATCGCTCGTGCCATGCTCAACGGTCGCCTGAATCTTATCGGTATGATCGTCCCCTATGTCAGCAGTCCGTTTCATGCCCAAGTGGTTCAAGTCATTGAGCATACCCTGGCCGAAAACGGTTTTAAGATGCTGCTGTGCAATAGCGCCAATCGACCCGAGCTTGAGCGCTCTTATATCGACATGCTTCGACGCAATATGGTTGATGGCGTCATCGTCAACTCGCTTAATATCGGTGCCGAGGCGTATGCCGAGATGGGCTTGAGTCTGGTTGGTATCGACTGCGACCTTGGCGAAGCCTCTGTTCAGATTGCGAGCGACAGCTATAGCATCGGCGAACTTGCCACGCGTCGCCTGATCGATGACGGATGTTCACGCATCCTGTGCCTGCGCAGCAATAGCCGCATGCGCATGCCTGCCAATAAGCGTACCGATGCCTACCTCGATGTTGTTGAGCAGGCCGGTTTGCCCGCGCTTGTCCGTGAGGTCGAGTTCGTTAAGCCCGACGACGAAAAGAGTGCGGTCGTTGCGAAGATCCTCGATGAGAACCCCGATATTGACGGCATCTTTGCGGGAGACGACACGATGGCGGCTATCTGTCTTAACGTGATGAAGCAGCGCGGCTTGAGTGCTCCGGGCGATATTAAGGTCGTGGGCGCGGATGGTGCCCGCCGCACTATGACGTTTATGCCTGACTTAACAACCGTTCGCCAAGATATCGATCGCATCGGAGAGCTCGCGGCGCAATCCATCATTGCTCTTATTAACGGCGAAAAGCCCGAATCGAATATCAAGCTCCCCGTTGAACTCATTGAGGGTAAAACCGCGTAGTTCATCCCGTGCCAAAAGAATTCCTCAAACACCTCTGATGACCGTTCGCCGACATATGTCAACCGTTTGCCGACGACTGGAACTGCGAAAAGACGTATTGGTGTGAAAACGTTTGACATATGAAAACGATTGACATATCTTGCAGTTGTACCGAGTTAGTATCTCGTGAGAAAGGAAGTCTCGGATGCACAAGGTGTATTACCAGCCTGAGGGAATTTGGGTAGGCGACATCATGCCGTACGGCGAGGACGGCACGTTCTATCTCTATCATCAGCGTGACACGCGAAACCCCGGACCTTTCGGAGAGCCGTTTGGCTGGGCACTCGCGACAACCAAGGACTTCGTCAATTACAAAGACTTTGGCGAGAGCCTTGAGCGTGGCGGCGACGAGGAAGTCGACCAGTATGTTTATGCCGGCACGGTGTTTAAGGTGGGCGACAAGTACCATGCGCTCTACACTGGTTGCAATCGCGATAAGGTCAAGGCACGCTTGATGAAGCAGGTTCTTCTTCACGCAACGAGTGACGACGCCGTCAAGTGGGAGAAGAACATCGCCGAGACGCTGCTTCCGCCCCAGGAGGGTTACGATGACCGCAACTGGCGCGATCCCTTTGTGCTTTGGGATGAGGAGAACGAAGAGTACATGCTCATCCTCGGCACGCGTGTGGGCGAGGACAAGCGTCTGATGACCGGTCGTCTGGTCAAGTTCACCTCCAAGGACCTGGATACCTGGGAGTTCCAGGGCGACTGGTGGAATCCGGGCCTGTACACCATGTTCGAGATGCCTGATCTCTTTAAGATGGGCGACTGGTGGTATCTGGTGTTCTCCGAGTACAGTGATGGCAACAAGACCCGTTACCGCATGTCTCGCTCTATCAACGGTCCTTGGATCACTCCTGCGGACGATTCCTTCGATGGCCGCGCGTACTATGCCGCGCGTACCGCATTTGACGGCGAGCGCCGCGTTCTCTTTGGTTGGGTTCCTACGCGTGACGAGGGCGGCGACCCCAGCTCTTACCTGTGGGGTGGCACCTTTATGCCCCTCGAGATCGTTCAGCGTGCCGACGGAACGCTCGGCACCAAGCTTCCTGATAGCATGCTTGGCGCCTTTGGCGAGGCTAAGGCAGTCGAGGCCTTTGAGCTCTCCTGCGAGTCGGGCAAGGTCGAGCAGGTGCTCGCCGCGGATGCCGGTTCCACCTATATGCTCGATGCCGACATCGAGCTCGCCGGTGACGCTGCCGGCTTCTCGGTGAAGCTTGCCGAGGACGCCGAGTCCGGTCTTGCCTATGAGTTCCGCGCCAACCTGCGTGAGGGCAAGCTCGAGTTTACGGCGGCCCCCCAGTATCCGTGGTTCCAGGTCAACAACATGGGCCTCGAGCGTCCGTTGTTCTTTAAGGGCGAGGGCACTCATCATGTGCGCCTGGTCGTCGACGACGACATCGCGACCATCTTTGTCGATGATGTTGCGCTTAACGCTCGATTCTGCAATAAGCAGGGCCAGGGTGTGGCGCTGACGGTCACCGACGGTACGCTTAAGTGCGCAAATGCAACGATCGCGTCTCTGTAATGGCATCAAAACGTCTTATGCTTTCGTAAAGGAATGGAGAGGAACATGGACTACAAAGTAGTGTCTCAGCAAGTCGTCGATAACGTCGGCGGTCTGGAGAACATCGAGGGCGCCACGCATTGCGTTACGCGTCTGCGTCTGGTGCTCAAGGATACGAGCAAGTACAACAAGGCCGAGCTCGAGAACATCGATGGCGTCAAGGGCGTGCTGTACAACAGCGGCCAGCTCATGATTATCTTCGGTACCGGTACCGTCAACAAGGTTTACGATGAGTTTATGGCTCTGACGGGCGTTAAGGAGATCAGCGCTTCCGAGGTCAAGGGCGCCGAGGCGGACAAGAAGGGCAAGTTCTTCTCGGTCCTCAAGGTATTCTCGGACATCTTTATCCCCATCATTCCCGCTTTCGTCGGCGCTGCTATCATCATCGGCCTTAAGTCGCTGATCGTTGCCAACGGCCTCTTTGGCATGGAGGGCAGCCTCGCCGATCACAGCGAGTTCCTCAAGAACCTCGCAAGCTTCTTTGCCATTATCGCCACCACCTTCGACTACCTACCTGTCCTGGTTATGTACAGCGCGGTCAAGCGTTTTGGCGGTAACCCGATCCTGGGCATCCTCGTCGGTATCGTCATGGTTCACCCGAGCCTTATGAACCGTAACACGTTCGTTATGGACCCGACGGGTGCTGAGTACTGGAACTTCGGTCCGCTCTCCATTCCCATGGTTGCTTTCCAGGGCGGCGTGTTCCCTGCAATCCTGACTGCCTGGTTTATGGCCAAGGTCGAGAAGATTGCCCAGAAGTACATCCCCGAGGTCGTTTCGTTCGTCTTTGTCCCGACCGTTACCCTGATTCTTGCTAACGTCGCCCTGTTCACCGTGTTCGGCCCGCTCGGCAACCTGATCGGCGACGTCCTCGCCGGCGTAATCGATATCCTGTACAACAGGATGGGCGTCTTCGGTGCCTTTGTCTTTGCCGCATTCCTGCAGCCGCTCGTCGTTACCGGTACGCATCAGTTCATCCAGGGTATCGAGGCAAACCTCGTTGCCACGACTGGCTTCAACTACATCCAGGCCATCTGGTCGGTTTCCATCATCGCCCAGGGCGGCGGCGCCATCGGCATGTACCTCATTCACAAGAAGCATTCCAAAGAGCGCAACATCTGCATGTCGTCCTTTATCCCGACGCTGGTCGGTATCTCCGAGCCCGCAATCTTTGCTGCAAACATGCGCTACTCGATCATCCCGTTCATCTGCGCTTGCATCGGTGCAGGCTGCGGCGGTGCCTTCGTGAAGCTCTTTGAGGTGCGCGCCATCGGTCAGGGTCTGACCGGCGTGCTTGGCCTGCTCATCGTCACGCCCGAGACGCTCGTGTGGTATGTGGCTGGCAATCTCATCGCCTTTATCGTGCCGATCGTCTTGATCTTTGCCTACAACAAGGCAAAGGGCGTGCCGACCACTGATGAAGAGGGCGCTGGTGCTGGCTTTGATGTCAGCTTCTAGTTGAGCCGTTCAGCGTAATCTGAGGATAAGTCCATTTGGGGAAGGGCGTTCGACTCGTGTGAGTCGAGCGTCCTTCCCCATAGACGAGAAAGTCAACGGCGATGTTTAATCAAAAAAATAAGGTGACACGCGCGGACTATGAGCAGTGGCGTGCCGGACAGGATGAGACGGCGGGTCGCATCGCGTCCGACCCCGATAGGCTCCTGTTCCATGTGGAGCCTGAGCTTGGCTGGCTCAACGACCCCAACGGTTTGGTGCAGATCGGTGATACGTATCACATCTATCACCAATACGATCCATTCGATGCTGCGCATGGCGGTCCAGTGCTTTGGAATCATCTGACAACAAAGGATTTTGTGACGTACGAGAATCGCGGCCCTGTGCTGTTCCCCGATTCCGATTTGGATTCGAGCGGAGCGTATTCTGGTTCTGCCTTTGTACACGACGGCAAGATTCACTACTTCTATACCGGCAACGTCAAGCATTTTGACCGCGATGATTACGACTACGTGTTGACGGGCCGTGAGCAAAACCAGATTCATGTGGTTGCCGAGAACCCCGACGAATTGGGCGAGAAGCGCATAGCTGTTGGGCCGGTCGATTACCCCGACGATATCGGTACGCACGTGCGTGATCCCAAAATCCTTGAACACGATGGTATCTACTACATGGTTCTGGGCGCTCGTACGAAAGACGACCGCGGCTGCGTGCTTGTCTATACCTCGAGCAATCTAGAGGACTGGAGCTATGCGACGCGCATTGAGTTGGGCGAGAAGTTTGGCTTTATGTGGGAGTGCCCCGATCTGTTTGAGCTCGATGGTGAGCTTATTCTCGTTTGCTGTCCGCAGGGTGTGTCCGCCGATGGATGGCGTTACCGCAATCCGCACCAGTGCGTGTGGTTTCCCATCGAGGCCGATTGGGAGGCGCCGAGTTTTAAGATCGCCGGGCAGGGCATGCCCCCGATGGTCGATGCCGGCTTTGATTTCTACGCACCGCAGTCTTTTGAGGATGCTGCGGGTCGGCGTTTGATGATCGGGTGGTCGGGTTGCCCCGATGCGACGGCAAAAAGCCCGACGGTGGCACGCGGGTGGCAGTGCGCGTTGACGGTGCCGAGAAAACTGAGCATGCGCGATGGTAAGCTCTGTCAGCAGCCGGTGCACGAGATTGAGAGGATGCGCGGCGACTGCGTTTGCGCGACAGGCGGTGAAACCGTTGAGGAGCCGGGCCGCCTGTTTGATCTTGTGGTTTCCTGTGAGGGCGCCCAGGTGATCGAGCTCGAAATCCGCAAGGGTGTCTTTGTGCGCTATGCAGACGGGATGCTTACCCTCGACATGGGTGACGAAGGCTATGGGCGCGACCAGAGGTTGATCGAGCTCAGCGAGCTTCGCGACCTGCGCGTGCTTTCGGACACTACGATGGTCGAGATTTTTGCAAATGGCGGCGAGGCGGCACTTACGAGCCGTACCTATTCGCCGGCGGTTCCGGCGATGGAGCTGCACGCCGAGGGTGCGGCATCGATGAATTTCTACCGCCTCGTGCATTAACCGTGCGTGGAGCACGATTGGATTTGCTGGACGGAATGTGTCGCAGTTGTCGCGGCCAACTACCGCTTACCGCATATAGCGACCGTTTGTGGAATAAGTAACCCTCCTTAATAAACCGTGTGGAATCCTAGATAAGCACGGAGTTTTCCAGGGAGACGCTGTCCTTTGTTGTGTGCAAGGGGCGGCGTCTCTTTGGCGCTTGGACGCCGTTGTGCAACAGTGCGGCGGCGCGTGCCATGTATTGAAAAGCCAATGTCGAGATGGGTCGTGATAATAATGGGCAAGTACGTAATCGTGGTTGAGTCTGGGTCGGATGTGACGCCGGAGCTCTGCGAGCGCTACGGCATCGTGCGCGTGCCCATGCATGTCACGATTGGTGACGAGACCGTCGAGGACGGCTCGATCGATCCGCTCGAGATTTATTCGCGCTGCAACGAGTTTGGCGTGATGCCCAAGACCAGCGGCTGCGCGCCTGCGGATTTTGCTCACGTGTACGACCGCATTCACGCTGAGCAGCCCGATGCGACTATTCTGCATCTCGCGTATTCCGAGGCCACGACCTGCTCGCATCAATCATCGAAGATCGCCGCCAAGGGTCGCGACTACGTGTTCTCTATGGACACGCGCTTTGTCTCGGTAGGCCAGTCGCTCGTTGTCGTCGAGACCGCCAAATACATCGAGGCTCACCCCGATGCCACCGTCGACGAGATCTTTGCATTTACGAATTCCGTCATGGACCGCGTGCTGCTGGGCTTTGTTCCTACCGATCTTGCCTTTCTTAAGGCGGGCGGTCGCTTGTCCAACGTCGCATTCCTTGGCGCCCATCTGCTCAAGATTAAGCCCTGCATTGAGGTGACGGGCGGCAAGTTCGTGGCGACCAAGAAGTTCCGCGGCTCTATGCTCAAGTGCGCCCGCGCCTTTATTGACCACATGGTTGCGAAGGGCGAGATTGACTACTCGCACATTGGCCTGGCGTATTCGGTGGGCCTTTCCCAGGAGCTGCGCGATGACATGGAGGTCTATGCGCATGATCTGGGCTTTAAGGACGTTACCTGGACTCAGGTCGGCGGCGTCATCTCGAGCCATTGCGGCCCGACCGCCTTCGGTGCGGTGCTCACGCTTAAGGCGTAAAGGCCGCAGGCGAGCGTTCTTCAGCCTGACATCTCGACGTAGCCCCCAGCCATGGTGATGGGGGATAGATTAAAACGTGCCGTTCTAGTCCGAGACGTTTAAACGCAAACGCATGGGCTAGAATGACTCTGGCATTTTAATTGGTTGCATCCAAGGAGAGGCAAGGTAGCGCGAATGGCAGAAATGACGCTTGAGGGTGTGGACGCTCGTCCCGAGGACTCTGCGTTTGCCCTTGGCCGCGTGCATTCGATCGAGACGATGGGAACGGTCGACGGACCCGGCATCCGCTTTGTGGTGTTTGTTCAGGGCTGTCCCATGCGCTGCGCGTATTGCCACAATCCCGATACCTGGTCGGTCAACGGCGGCACCATGGTGACCGTCGAACACCTGATGGATGAGTTCCAGAGTAACCACGAGTTCTATCGCAGCGGTGGCATTACGGTGTCCGGCGGCGAGCCGCTCCTGCAGCCCGAGTTTTTGGCCGATCTGTTTCGTGCTATGCATAACAACCCCGATGGCCGTGTACATACCTGCCTAGATAGCTGTGGCTATGCATTTGACCCCAACCACCCCGAGAAGTTCGATGCCGTGCTCAACGAGACCGACATGGTACTGCTCGATATTAAGCATGCCGACCCGGTCGAGCATAAAAAGCTGACCGGTTGCGATCCCGCACGCATCTTGGCGTTCGGCGATGAACTTGCACGTCGCAAGATCAAGGTCGTTATCCGCCACGTGGTGGTGCCGGGCATTACCGACACGGTGGAGGAGTGCGAGAAGCTCGGTCGCCTCATCGCTCCATGGCACAACGTGGTGGGCCTGGAAATGCTGCCGTATCACACGATGGGTGTCGTCAAGTACGAGCAACTGGGCATTCCCTATAAGCTTGAGGGCGTACCTCAGATGGATACCGCGCGCATGCCCGAGCTGCGCAATGCCGTTATGGCCGGTATGAAAAAGCGCCGTGCGGAGCTCAGGTCGGCCATCGGCTAACAAGCCATTTTTGCCCCTTTATGATACCCGAGCTGTACTGGCCTAACGGCTTGGTGCTGACACGGTTGAGCCAAAATGCTGGTACCATACCGTGGATAAGCAATTTGCACGGATTTGGGGGATGGCATGGCAACCATCGCGATCATAGGCGCACTCGAAAAAGAGGTTGCGCAGATTAAGGAAGAGCTGAGTGGCACGCATGAGTCGCAGGAGGCGGGCTTGACCGTTGTGAACGGTGGGCTTTCGGGTCTGACAGTAGTCGCCACGACGGCAGGCATGGGGACCGTGAACGCCGCTGCCGCAACGCAGCATCTCATCAGCAAATACGCCCCGCAGGCCGTTGTGTTTTCGGGCATTGCGGGCGGCCTAAACCCTAAACTCCATATTAACGACGTGGTTATAGGCAAGTGCCTGCGCTATCTGGATACCGATACGGCACTCATCGCCGAGTCGGCGCCGGGGCTCGAGGAGTTTGTCTCGACACCGGCGTTGGCTGATGTTGCCGCCGCCGTGCTTGCCGAGCATGGATTTGTGGATGCCTCGGCGGATGAGACTTCTGCGGAGAAGGACCCCAAGCAGTTCCTGTGTGGCACTATCGCCACGGGTGATCGCTTTGTTACGGGTGACGCCATGCGTAACGCTGCGATTGAGGCCACGCATGCCGATTGCGTCGAGATGGAGGGCGCGGCAATTGCGCACATCGCGGCCAAGAATGGTGTCGATTGCCTGGTACTGCGCGCTATCAGCGATAATTGTGACGAGGCATATGACGCGTTTTGCGAGCGCGAGTTCGATCTGGACGAGTACGCTCGCACCGCGAGCGGCATCACGCTTGACATCGTTCGTCGTATCGCCGCCGCGCAATAGCACGCCCGTTTTGTAAGAACCTACGACCAAGGAGTGTCCATGGCCGATTC
>DBFBFY010000093.1:0-20798 GCA_048201615.1 Collinsella sp. | reverse complement strand
TGTTGGCATCGGCAACGGCATGGCCAACAACATCCCTGTCGTCGAGTCCGACTTTATCTTCTCGGCTATCGGCGAGGAGATGGGCCTTTTGGGCGGCGGCGCCGTGCTCATCCTGTTTATGCTCTTTGCCGTGCGTGGCCTGACCACAGCTGCCCGCGCAAAGTCCGACCTTGCCGCCTTTAGCGCCACCGGTCTTACGGCAGCCATCAGCTTCCAGGCCTTCTTGATCGTTGGCGGCGTAACCCGCCTGATCCCGCTGACCGGCGTCACCCTGCCCTTTATGAGCCAGGGCGGCTCCTCGCTGCTGGCAAGCTTTATCATCGTCGCACTCCTGCTACGTGCCGGTGACGAGGCGACCGGACGCGAGGCCGAGCTTACCGGCACCGGCACCATGGCCGCCATCACCGATGATCAGGTCGCATCTGCCGCCGCCCCGACGGGCTCGCGCTTTGCCACCTCGTCTTCCTACGGCAGCGGCAGCCATTCCGTCGGCTCGCGCATGCGCCGTCGCCTGCTCGATACGCCTGAATCCGGTGTGCTCGGTCGCGTGGCGCTCGCCAACCGTCTAACCCGTGCGGTGCTCGCCTTTACGGCGCTGTTCGCCATCCTTATCGGCAACCTCACCTATGTCCAGGTCATCAAGGCCAAGGACTATCAGGACATGCCGACCAACAACCACACCATCGCCCGCTCCAAGTACATCCAGCGCGGCTCCATCATCACGTCCGACGGCGTGACGCTGGCCGAGTCGCTGCAGCAGGAGGACGGCACCTACGTACGCTCCTACCCCAACGGTAACCTGGCAGCGCACGTGGTTGGCTACGTGAGCCAGCAGTATGGCACCACCGCCATCGAGAGCGTCATGAACGACACGCTCACCGGCTCTAAGGATTACTCCAGCTGGAACAACGCCATCGCGTCGCTCGCGGGCCAGACCCAGCCGGGCAACACCGCCAAGCTCACCATCGACTCGCGTATCCAGACGGCGGCCGAGCAGGCACTCAAGGGCTTTAAGGGCGCTGTGGTGGTCATCGACCCGCGTACCGGCGCGGTGCTCGCATGTGCCAGCTCACCCACCTACGACAACACCAACATCGACGCCCTGCTGCAGGCAGGCGGCGGCGAGGACGGCTCCATGTACAATCGCGCCATGGACGCGCTGTACACGCCGGGCTCCACGTTTAAAGTCGTTACGCTTTCCGCGGCACTCGAGACCGGTACCGCCAGCCTTACCAGCACCTACCAGGCGCCCGGCTCCATGGACATCGGCAACGCACCGGTCACCAACTATGCCAACGAGAGCTACGGCACCATCAGCCTGCAGCAGGCCTTTGCCGTGTCCTCCAACGTTGTCTTTGGCCAGGTGGCAAACGAAGTTGGCGCAAACACGCTCGTGCAGTTTGCCAACGCCTTTGGCTACGGCCAAAAGCTCGGCCAGGACCTGACCTCCGCGGCCTCCATCATGGCCGACCCGTCGCTCATGACCGAGTGGGAGACCGCCTGGGCCGGCGCTGGCCAGCCTGTCGGCATGGACCACACGCCCGGCCCGCAGACCACCGTCATGCAAAACGCCGTGATTGCCGCCGCCATCGCTAACAGTGGCGTGGTCATGGACCCGTACTTTGTAGCCCAGGTACTCGCCCCGGACGGAACTGTGGTCAAGACCACGCAGTCCCGCTCGCTGGGTCAGGCCGTCAGCTCCGCCACGGCCGACCAGGTCAAGCAGGCCATGCTCGCCGTCGTCCAGTCCGGTACCGGCACCGATGCCCAGGTCCCCGGCGTCAAGGTCGCCGGCAAGACCGGCTCGGCCGAGATCGGCGGCACCAACGTCAACTCGATGTTCGTTGGCTTTGCACCTTACGATTCACCCACGGTCGCCATCTCGGTGGCCTTGGAGGATTACGACAAGCATGACGTCAAGGCCGCCAAGATCGCCGGTATCGTCCTGACCGCGGCGCTTGCCGCACAGGGAGCGTGATGCCCATGATCGAATCGGACACCCGAGGCGCGCCGCGGCCGAAGAGTTAGCGGCAACGCGCACACGGCCCCAGCGGCCACATCGTAGGTACTACACACATCGTTGAGCGAATAGTTATGTTAGGAGCAGGAATGGAACAGAGGGTCCTCGGGGGAAGATACCTCCTCAAGGATAAGGTGGGAACAGGCGGCATGGCGACCGTCTACCGTGCACAGGACCAGGTCCTCGACCGCACGGTAGCCGTCAAGATCATGCTGCCGCAGTATGCTGGCGACGCAACCTTCGCCGCACGCTTTAAGCAGGAGGCCCAGGCAGCAGCCGGTCTCTCCTCCCCCTATATCGTGGGCGTCTACGATTGGGGCAAGGACGGCGACACCTATTACATCGTCATGGAGTACCTGCGCGGTACCGACCTTAAGAGCGGCATCAAGAGCCACGGCGCCCTCGACCCCAAGAAGGTCGCCCAGATCGGCTCGCAGATCAGCTCTGCACTTTCGGTCGCCCACAAGCACGAGATCATCCACCGCGACATTAAGCCGCAGAACATCATGGTGCTGCCCGACGGTAACATCAAGGTGATGGACTTTGGCATCGCGCGCGCCAAGAACAGCCACCTCACGCAAGACAACAACGTGCTGGGAACCGCCCACTACGTCAGCCCCGAGCAGACCCGTGGTCAGGACCTCGGCCCCACCTCGGATATCTACTCGCTGGGCGTCGTGATGTATGAGTGCGCCACCGGCCGCGTGCCCTTTGACGGTGATGACGCCATCTCGGTTGCACTCAAGCAGGTCAATGAGCTACCTATTCCGCCGAGCCAGATCAACTCCGGTGTCGACGCCGACCTTGAGCGCATCATCCTCAAGTGCATGGAGAAGGACCCGGCAAACCGCTTCCAGACCGCCGACGAGCTTCGTCAGGTGCTCAACAGCTACCTGTCGGGCCGTGCCGTAAACATCTCGGAGCCCACACGCATCATCGGTGCCCCCGGTGAGTTGGGCGCCACCAAGACTCGCGAGCTTTCCGATCAGACGCGCGCTATGGTGCGTCCCGTCTCGGGCGTGAGCGGCCAGAATACCGCCCGTAGCTCGGTTTCGGGCTCCACCGGCTCCTACGAGGTCGAAAAGCCCAAATCCAACAAGAACAAGATCATCGCCGCCGTGGTGGCAGCCGTTGCCGTCATCGGCATCGTGGTGGCGTTTGCCACAGGACTCTTTGGCGGCGAGCAGGTCACCGTTCCCGATGTACTGGGCAAGGACCAGCAGACTGCCGTCGAGCTGATCAAGGAAGCCGGCCTTGAGGTCGGCACCATCGACCAAAGCTACAACGACGATGTCGACGAGGGCAAGGTCGCCGAGCAGACGCCCAACGGCAACACCAAGAAGGCCAAGGGCACCAAGGTGAACCTGGTAATCTCCAAGGGCCCCAAGCCCTCCGAGAAGGTTGAGGTTCCCCAGCTTGTCGGCCTGACCAAGGACCAGGCAGAAGCCGCGCTGGCAAGCGTTGGCCTGAAGGGCAACGCCTCCGAGGAGGCCAACGAGGCCGATGAGGGCCAGGTCTTTGAGCAGAGCACCGATGCCGGTAAGGAAGTCGCGAAGGGCACGACCATCTCGTACAAGGTCTCGGGCGGCCCGGATACCACGTCCGTCCCCGATCTGACCGACATGACCGAGGCCCAGGCGCGCAACGCCCTCGATATGGCAGGCTTTGGCGTCGACGTTAGCTACCAGGAGAACGACTCGGTTACCGAGGGCACCGTGATCAGCTGGAACCCCAGCGGCAAGCAGAAGCCCGGCGCCACGATTACCGTCGTCATTGCCAAGAAGTCCGGCAAGGCCGCCGTCCCGGGCAACCTGTACGGTAAGAGCATTTCCGCCGCCGTCACCGCACTCAACAACGCCGGTTTCTATAACATCGGCTTCTGTGACCAGAACGGCAATCCCGTGAGCGGTAACGAGGATGCCACCGTTACGGGCGTCTCCCCCACCGGCAAGCAGTCCACCGACAGCACGATCACGCTAACAGTCGCACTTTCGGGCTCTGGTTCGGGCTCTGGCTCGGGCACGGGTGACGATTCCGGTACGACCAACTAGTCGCCACCCCACCGTTCATCACGGCTCTCGTCGCAAACATATTCGCTCACAGGCGCCCGCTTGCTCCCCCAGCAAGCGGGCGCTTCGTTTTTGACATGGCATGAACCAGAAGAGCCCGGCACCGTGGTGGTACCGGGCTCGGCAAATCTCTGGTGCCCCCGGGCGGATTCGAAAACTCCCCCCGCAGGGAAATTGGTGACGCGGGTGTCGACGGTCCGAATCCGCCGACAGCTTCCACAAACCAGAAACGGCGCCGCTCTCGCGACGCCGTCATATTCCCTGGTGCCCCCGGGCGGATTCGAACCGTCGACACCCGCTTTAGGAGGTCATGGTCATTTACCTTACCTGGGCAAATGCAATTTTGCCCTATTATATATATTCGCAGGTAGATTAGCTGTTTTTGAGTTTCTGCTGGTTCTTATTAGAATTCTATTTCACCTCTTTTTCACCCCTAGCAGTTGCGTTTACGGCTTGCAGGGGTGAAAAGTTTACGTTAGGCTCGGGGCCGAGGCCCTCAAAGCCCCGGCCCCGAGCCTAACGTAATCCCCTTGGAGGACACTTTTGGAAACCAGAATCAAACCAACCGCAAAGGGAACATCTGAGCCCATCAAGGGAAAGCCCGGCTCATTCAAGATTTACTTCTCTCTTGGGAGAGACCCGAACTCCGGAAAGAACGGCAGCAAAGTTAAGTATCTCAAAACACCCAAGAGGACCATCCATTGCAAGAGCAAGAACCCGAAGAACTGGCCTAGCGAAGTCGCAAACGCTCTCAACGAGTACCGCGAGGAACTTGAGAGCTATGAACCATCTAGAGATGCTCCGAGCACCGTAGCGGCATATGCCGAATCCTTCCACGTGCTCCGAGAGAGCTCATTCGGCTCCCCTCTCTCATATGAGCGAGAGGGATACGACGTGCGACACATACGCGAACTGTTCGAAGACGTGCCCCTAGCCGACCTGAGGCCCGACGATGTTAAACGCGCCTACGCTGAGGCCCGTTCAAATGGAAGGTTCACCGACGCCGAGATCCGTCGCATTCACGTCAAGCTTAAGCAGGTCATGCAAGATGCCCTTGAGAACGAACTGATTGGCCGCAATCCTTGCATCGGCATAAAGCTGCCGAAACCGGACCTGCGAGCACGAAACTTTCTCCCTCCCGATGAGCTCCCAAGATTCACTGAATGCTTGCTTTCCGAGCCGATGGGGCCCATGACCGTCTGCACCATGCTTATATTTCACCTCGGGCTGAGGAAAGGCGAGGCTTTAGGGCTCAGCTGGCTCGATTACGACCCCGAAGCCATGGAGCTCCGAATCGTCCGGCAGTACACCAGCGACAAGACCTTGAGGCCCCCGAAATCGGAGATGAGCAGACGCATTCTCTCCATAGACAAAGCTCTGACCGAGTATTTAGACAAGTGGAAGACTATGCAGCGCGACATATTCAGACGTCGCGGGTTGGAACAAAAGGATACCGACCCCATCGTCCACGCATTCAGCGTTGGAAAGGATGCCGACGGTTTCCGCAGCATAAGCGTCACCAGACCAAGCGGGCACAACTACTCTCGATGGTTTAGGGACTTCTGCGTCGATAACGGCTATGGGACTTATAGCGATGTGACGAAGCAGTTCATGCGAGACGGCAAGCTTCATACGCGCGGCACTGGTTACTCAGGACTTGTTCCCCATGGCCTCCGTCACACCGCCGCGACCGCTCTCGTGGCGAGCAACGTCGATTTAAAGACCGTTCAGGCGCGAATGGGCCATGCCTCCGCAAGCACAACGGCTAATTTCTACACCCATGCAATCAGGGCCAATGACCGAAACGCAGCAGAAGTCTTTGAATTGCTGTCATCTAAGTAATGGCTAGTTTACCTCGATGTTCACTATCTCTTCATACGGTGGGCTACTACTAGGGCTACATGCGCCGTCTGATGGTATGATGATTGCAGACAAACGATTGGAGGTGAATAAAATGGTCTATAAGAAGAAGGCCGAGAAGCGTATCCGCATACCCGAAAACCTCAAGACCCCCTTCTCACAGATGGTCTCCGACGAGGCTTACCTTCGAGCGACCGATGAGTCAAAAGCCATTATCGGCCTTGTCTTTGACGAGGTGCTTCCCTCCCCGGCATTTCCGAGGGACAGGATGCTCGACGTCTACAGCGGTAGTGGTCTGTTTGCGAGCGTCTCGGACGTTCTGCGTTCGAACGTCACTGGCGCGACGGGAACCGTCGCCCACGGCGGCTATAAGCCCATTGTCGAGTTCGGTTTCGAGCTAATCCACGAGAGGCGTTGTGAGACCGCGCTCTTTACCAGCGCGATGGACATGCCGCACCTTCGCCGCTGCTTTGATTCCGTCATTGACTTTATGGAGCACAAGGTTCCGCGCGATCCCTCAGACCCCTTTGTCGATTACGAGACCGACAGGGCGGTGAAGTACGGCCGCGCCCTGATGGACGAGGCGTCCACCAACTATAACCGCGCCCCCGTTGTGGCGCTCGTGCGCTTCGCCATCGAATATTTTGACGAAATCGGCCAGCTGAACGCGACATGCGCCTATCTCGCCGACGCCTTCTCCGCGCTCGAAGAGAGCGTCACGACCTCTGCCGCAGACTGCGGCAACCGGCACGTACTCCCGGATACCCCGGAGTTGCGTCGCAAATGGAGCAGTCTTCTTGAAGAGGTTTGTTCCGACTGGTAATAAAAAACGGCACCCGACTCCCCTCTCTTAGTCGCCAAACCTCGAAGAGGAGCCGAGCACCCCAAACAAGGAGTTTATCATGCATCTTGCAGATGACCCCAAGGTTGACGCCATTTCCGCAGGCATCAACCTTCGTCGCACTGGTCCCAAGCGTATCTTGAGCCGTCTCGATGTTCAGATTCTCACCGGCATTGGCCAGTCGAGCGCCATTAAGCTCATGAAGTCGACGCACCATTGCTTCCGCATCGCCAACCAGTATTTTGTCATGGAAGAAGACCTCATCGCCTATTTCAGGACTTTGGCTGAAGAGGCGAACGAGTAATGCAGTGCCCGGCCCCCAACCCTCTCGTTTTCGAATCCGATAGGCTCGATGAGCACCTCAGCGCCCTTAGGGGTGACCAACCTATCGCCCTCTTCGGGCTCAAGGCCCTTAACGACATCCTCGGCGGAGTCCATCCCGGGCTCAATTATGCCATCGGCACCGGTCCCGGCAGGGGCAAGACGACCTTGGCCTTGCAGGAGGCCGACAAGCTTGCGAACGACAGTCACCCAGTAATCTATGTCTCCGCCGAGCTTCCCGCGCATAAGCTCTTGGAGAAGAGCCTTGCACGACTCAGCGGAGGCAAGCTTGCCCTTTCCGAGGTCGCGGACGCGGCGGCGGCAGACCATCCCAAGCACGAGGCCTTCGAGGCTGCTCTCGACAGGTATCGCAGCTGTATCGCCCCGAATCTCTGTATTACCGGCCCGTTGAACACCGTTGAACTCTCGAACCTCGTTGGGCTGATAGCACGTGAGCGCAACGAGGCCCCTATCGTTTTCATCGACTATCTCCAACTCCTCGCCTGCGGTATCACGGCGGGACAGCAGTTCATCGACGAGCGCTTGGCAATCACAGCGTGCGTAAAGGGCTTGCGCGAAATATCAAACCTCTACGGCTCGCCAGTCATCGCCCTGAGCTCGACCACGCGCGAGTCCTACAAGTCTGGCAAGTCGAGCAAGCCCAACCTCGGCATGTTCGGCGGCTCTTCGACGGTCGAGTACAGCTTCGACTCCGTTCTTTTTCTTGCCGACGATGACGGAAAACCCGACTTCCCTTTTGAGGCCCCCGCGAGCGGCACCCCGCTCAAGCTCGTTGCCCTCAAGAATCGCTACGGCACGTTAGGCGAAGCTCGGCTCGACTTCGACGGAGCCCACGCTACCTTCCTCGATAGGGGCTAGGCGATGCGCGGCACTAGCAGGACCGCGCATATCAACGTTCGTATGACCGATGGAGAGCGGGCCGAAATCGTGGCCCGCTCTTCCTCTTTCGGCATGCCCCCATCAACGTTTTTGCGCGAGGCCGCCCTCCGAATCGGCGAGAAGCCCGTCAAGGTCGCCGACGAGTCGACCCTCCGGCAAATGCTCGTCGAGATGAAGCGGCAGGGCAACAACCTCAACCAAGCTATGCGCTCCATAAACGCCTATGGCATCGACCGGCAAACGGCCGTCCAGCTTGAAAACGCCGTCCAGTTGATATCGAGCACAGCTTCCGAACTCTCAACCCTTCTGTCGAAAGCAAAGGAGCGGCTATGAAAAGCAAGATGTTCACCGCCCTCATATCATCCGTCTTCATTGCATTCCTCGTCTGCCCAATCCTTGCCGCCCCTATCGGCGATATTGCCTCCGGGATCATGCCCGACGCGTCAGCCCTCCCCTCTGCGCTCGATGCGGCCACGGTTCTCGGCTGGTGGCTCTCGGGCGCATTCATCGCCCATATCACGGGGACCGTCCTCACCTTCCTCCTCACGCTCTGCATCTGCTCCCTCGTTGCCTATTCGAGCGCCCTCAACTCGCGTGCCGACGATGGCGGCGTGCTCGGCAATGCTTGCATCAAGACGGGCCGCAATGCGGTGAAAGGTTCGATTACATGGGACGGCTCGGCTAACCCCTCTTCACGCGGGTTCGTCTACGGGTTCACCAGATGGCTCGGCAAACCCTGCTACCTCTTCGAGCCAAAGAAGATGGTCTATGTTTCCGGGTCCACCGGCTCTGGCAAGTCCCGCTTCCTCTACCTGCCCTCAATCGATTTGCTCTCGTACGGCGACGGCGCAAACGGCTCCGAGCCCGCGACCCTCGTCGTCTCCGACGTCAAGAACGAGCTCATAGAGCTCACGGGTGACGAGCTGGCCCGACGCGGCTACAACGTCCTCCTGCTCGACACGCAGCGACCCTATCGAGGCCAGAGGTTCAACCCGCTCAAGCAGGTCATCGACCTCCACGCCGAAAGCCGCGACCAAGAAGCCGAGCAGGCGGCTGACACCATTGCGGAGCTCGTGGTGCAGGATGACGAGAACGGCAAGGGCTCGCACTGGACCGCATCCGCGCGGGGCCTCCTGTCTGCCCTCGTCTTGCTGGTCTCCATGTCCGATGAATGCCCCAAGGAAGCAAAGCACCTTGCGACCGTCTGCGAGGTGCTGGACCGTGGCACCGAGGCAGAGGGTGACGACCCGGCCGAGCCACTCAAGAGCGTTTTCCGCGCCCTACCAAGCAGACACCCCGCTAAAAACAGAGCCTCGCAGTTCGTCTCCTCGGGCGGCAACGAGCTCAGAAGCATCCTCTCGACGCTCAAGGTGGCGCTGCGCCCGTTCTCGTCGGCCCCAGTCGCATGGATGACGTCCGGGTCCGACATCGACCCTCGCGCGGTTCTTGAAACCAAGAGCGCCGTATTCCTCCATATGCTCGACGAGGGCTCGCCATACAACTGCATAGCGGCGATATTCCTCTCCCAGCTCTGGGAATCCGTCCAAATCGTCGCCGATTCCAACGGCGGAAGACTTCCGCGCCCCGTCCAGATTCTCGGCGACGAATGGGGCAACCTGCCCCGCATCGAATGCCTGCCCGCCCTCCTTTCGCTTGGAAGGTCGTTCCAGATTTACTGGACGGGGGCAACGCAAGATATATCCCAGCTTAATAAATACGGAGAGAGGGACGGACGGAGGAAGATTCTCGCGAACTGCGGCGTAAAAGTCGCCATGAAGCTCGCCGAGGAGGAAGACCGCCGATACTTCACGGAGCTCATCGGCAAGACCACCCGCCACACGCAGGGCACGAGCAGCAGCAAGGCGGCGTCGGGTTCGTCGGCATCGACCTCCTACAGCGAGAGCGCAGACGACGTGATACACGCGTGGGAATGGCGCGACATGGCCCCGGACAGGGACGGGATAATCGTCGTCAAGCACGCGGATAACGGAATACCCGCCGAGCGGGCCGGGGTCTTCCGCTCACCCGTCGCCGATTGCACCAAGACGCCCACGAAGGAGCACTTCGACCTCGGGACTCCGGAGCACGAGGCGGAGAAGCGCCGTGCCTATCAAAAGCAACTGGACGAGGCCGCTGCCGAGAAGATGGGCGAACGCGTCGGCCTCTGGTGCCCCAAGTGGCCCGAGCCGAAGAAGAAAGCCGAGATCCAGCCGACCGGCAAATTCAGCGGCCTTTCGCTCGACTAGGGAGGACCCATGACAGCGATTAAACAGACAAGCGTGTGCAGCGAGAAGCACCTCTCCCGCCTCAAGGACTATCTCTCATGGGACAGGGACAAAGCTCTCGCGCACGACACGCAGAACATCATCAGTGAAGAGCGCTGGTTCCAAGAGATGGCAGACACGAGGAAGGCCATGGGGCATGACAAGCCGGGGAAGGCGGGGGCGAAGTGCACCTACATGCAGCATCAGATACTTGGTTTCCTCCCCGACGAGTGCGACCTCAACGGCGGGAAGATGACGCCGGAGATGTGCATGCGATACGCACGCGACTACGTGGCCGAGCGCTATCCGAACCAAGAGGTCGTCATAGTTCTGCATCGCGAGCGCTGCCGCGCGGACGGCACCGACCGCTATGCCGTGCACCTCGGCATCAACCGCAGCGACCTTGAGACGGGCAGGAGGCTCGACGAGGGTCCCGCACGCAAGGCCGCAACCGCGAGGGTGAAGACCGTCCGCGCCTTGGACAAGAAGTATGGGCTCAGGCAGCTTGAGCGCGGCAAGGCCAACTCGCGCGTCCACGCGAGACAGCCGGGCAGGGAGGAACGCGACATGGCCCGCAAGGGGCAGGCCGAGCGCTCCGAGAACGCCCGCGTCCGTGTGGCGGTCGCCCGTCGCGTCGAGGAGGTCGGACGAATGAGGGACTGCCCCGACCGCATGGCCGAGCTCGACCGGCGGCTCAGGCGAGACGGCATCGAGCTCGCGAGGTCGAAGGGCGGGAGCCTCCAGTACCGCTTCTTCTCGAAGGCCCTCGGGGCCGTGCGGAAGGTCAACGGCGGCAGGCTCGGCTTCACGGTCGACCGCTCAACCGGCCTCGTCGTCCGCTTCACGCTGCGCGGGATAGCGACGGCGATGAGGGCGCTCTGGGAACTTGAGCGCAAGTCGTGGGAGAACCAGAACGGGCGAGGTGACTGAGCGCTTGGGCCGGGACGCAACAAGCGTCCCAGCTTATTATTGGCGGGAGCGACTTCGGAGCGGTTCGCCCTCCGCCGCAGGCGGCAAGATGATTCCGTGCAACGGAATCCATATCTTGCCTGCACGGAGCGAGCCAGTTGCCAAAGCAACGCGAGCCCGGGCAGGTGAGCGCCGGTTGAGCCGACGCCGAGGAGACGCGACCCATGGGGAGCGTCGCACGATGGCGCTCGGTGACCCGGCGCGAGAGGCCCCGCTCGGCGACCACGGCGGAGCGATGGCGACTTCTGGAAGCCATCGAGCGCAGCCGTTCGGCGGGCGGGGCCGGTGTGAGCGGAGGCGGACGAAACGCGACCCTGGGGAGCGTTGCCAGGGAGGCGCAGCGAGAGCGACGCCGTGCGTCGCGGGGGTCCCGCCCGTAAGCGGGACCCATCGGCCGCAAGGCCGATCAATGAGCATTAGAAAAGGCTCTGTTAGACCAACATTGACATTTTTGTAAGGGGTGTGACCAAAATTGGTCACACCCCGTTTTCATTTCCAAGGATTTTAGATTCCCAAGCTAGTCTTTACTAAATCCTTGAATTTGTCCCACCCTAGGCCGTTTTGTGATTCCACAGCACCCAGGTCAATCCACCGTCTCGTACTGGGTGATTCCACTTTCAGCTGGTCCAATGAGCTCAACGAGAGATCTATGACGGTCCAGCAATCGCCAACGGATGCCTTAAGCGCTTTTTGGTGGCTTTTCTCTGCTTCTCCCGCTCGGTTATGCACGTTGGCCCTATCTCGCCCTCCTTTAATTTCAATCGCGACCTTTGTAATTACCCCAGACCCTACAGATTCTTTGATAACTACATCTGGATCGGCTGAAAAGGAGACAGTTACAGCTCGGGAGGATTTGTTGTAAAAGGTAAAAGAGCCTTCGTCTTCTTTGATTCCTACACCGCTTTCCAGCACGATGGCTTTTATTGCACCGTAGACCTTAGACGTTGCGGATATTCCAATGGTGTTACGCCATGCACCATCAGCTTGTGCGCCAAAGGTTAATAATGGAAGATGTTTAATGTCGTCCTGAAGTACAGGTTCGTCCAGAGAGAGCACGAGTTCACAAGCCCTCTCGTTAAGAGCGAGGCATAAACTCGGAAGTCCGTCTATCAAGTCGGCAGGAATTACCAGCCTCTCTTCGAGACACTTATATCTGCTTAGACCGGTACTGCTTGCATAGAAGCGCTTCTGACTGAAGCCAAGTAGCATCCTATAGTAAGCAAGTAGTCCCGGAGATTGCCTTAATAATAGTGGAGTTGCAAAAACGTCCTCATCTCTTATCGAGGTTCCCATTAGCCGCTTCAAGCCCTTTTCGGGCGCGTATTCCGCGAGTTCCCTGCGAAGGTCTACCGGACTTATGTTTTGACAGGCCTGAATCAAGGCTTCCCTCATGTGTCCCGATTTGAATTTGTCGAAATAGCCTGCTACGAAAACCTGTCTATTTACTGCCGGCATATTGAAGTTGAAAGTCATCTTGTCACCCGCTTCGTCTTTAGTCCCAAGTGTTGTAGGCGGGTATTGGCAATTTCAATGTAGTCTGGATTCAATTCAGTGCCAACAAATTTCCTACCGAGTTTTGAGGCAACGGCCGCCGTGGTTCCCGATCCAAGAAAGGGGTCTAGAACCACATCATCTTCGCTTGTGGCTATTTTTAGGCACCTTTCGACAAGCTCCTCCGGAAACGTAGCAAAATGTCCACGTGCATATGGATTCGGTCTAGTCTTTATCGTCCATACATCACGAAGGCGCCTTCCGTTGGGGCCTTTAACCGCCTCAACGTCGTACTTGTATTTAGGTGACTTCGAAAGCAGAAACAACTGTTCATGTTCCCTTGTTACTCGATCTCGCACACTTTCGGGCTGAGCATTCGGCTTCTGCCATATAATTTCCGACCTTAGATACCAGCCGCTTTCCTGAAGGGCAAAAGCCAGCCTCCACGGGAGGCCAATCAGTTCTTTTTCCTTCAGACCGGCAGGTGTTTTCGGTCTTTTCGACATTGCTCTTGCAGGATTTTTCTTATCCGGGGCTCGCCAACCGCGGTTGCCTGACGTATATGAATCTCCGATATTCAGCCAGAGCGTGCCATCGTCTCTCAAAACACGTTTAACTTGTAAAAAGACAGCGTTGAGCTCCTCGATATAGGAGTACATCGATTCGGTTAGTCCTATTTGCCCATCGATACCGTAGTCTCGCAAACTCCAATAAGGAGGGGATGTTACGACGCACTGCACGGACTGATCGTCTAACAGCTCAAGGGTTTTCCTGACATCACCGGGCAAGACCATCCCAGCCACTTCAGGCGAATCGCCGTAATATTCAAGCAAATCACATGACCCGTCGAGGATCATCTCCATAGGCGCAAAGCTCCCATCTGCTTTCTCTCGGACTTGCTCCGCCACGGTTATTCCTCACTCCGCTTCGCTGCGACCTTCATTTCGAATGGCATCCCGCCCTCGCGGACGAGCGCCCTGAGAAACGCATTGACGGCGGTGGACATGGACAGCCCGAGCTCGTCCAGGATGACTGTGGCCTCTTTCTTGACCTCTGGTTCGATGCGGATCGTTGTGGCCGGTATGTTCGACGGCATGGTTGTACCTTTCCTCGTATATCACGGTGCAACTATTTTATCGTCTCTATGCGGCGGATGCGACCCAGTAGTCCATATAGGGCGGCAGGACGTTGAACATGTCGCGGATACGGCTCCTGCATACGCCGTTCGCAAGCTGTCGCGCGACCGTGCGCTCGGCAGTGCCGGAGTCGGCCGCCATGAAGGTTCGGCACCACTTAAACCAAGCGAGGTAAGCATCGAGATGCTTCGTTGACACGCCCTTAAACGGCTCCATGAAGGCATTGAGGAGCGAATGGACGGTGTTAATCCGGTTGATGGTCCCCTCGGAGCGGTCCTTGGAATCGTATGCCGCGTGTGCGGCGACCTCAAGCTCGGCGAGGACGTCGACATAGGCGGATGCCTTGTCCGTCGCCACGACCGAGCCGGTCATGATGCGGCCCCTCAGCACGTCCATGGCGCGTTTTCTTGACAAGACGCCCCGCCCCGAGACCTCGAAAAACGTCTCGTTCGAGTCGTTCACGCCGGTCATGACGCAGATCTGCTCGCGCGACAAGCCGCGCTTGTGCACCTGCTTGCCGCGATGCCGGGAGGCCCGCGGCATCATGAACGAGCCCTTCGTATGGTTGCCCTTGAACGACTCGGGGAAATAGGTCTCATCGAGTTCGCAGCCACAGCCCCGCTCGACCTTGAACGAGGGCGAGTAGGCCGAAAGGCACTCAATCAATCTATGGCGCATGGTGTAGGCGGTCTTGAGGCAAACATGGCAGCGCCTCGCACATTCGCGCAGGGGCAGCATGAGAACGAAGCACTCGGCATAGGCCATCCAGGTCTCCTTCGGGAGCTTGCTCGTCCCCAAGATGCGCTCGCTGCCCATACCGAAGGTCCTGCCACAGTCTCGGCAGAGGTAGCGCTGCTCGCCATTCTTTGATTTGCCCTTCTTCACGATCGCAATGGACCCGCAGCGCGGGCAGCATTCAACTTCATAGGTGGAGCCGACCGCATCATCGAACATCGCCGCGCGTATCACGTCCCTGACGGATTCGATTGCGCGGCGGCGCTCGGTTTTGCTGAGGTTCGCCATGTTCTTTTTAAAGATGATGACCAGGTCTTCGGCGTTCATGATACTCCAATGCCGTAGTGCTTACGGCTATTATACCACCGTGGCATCACCTATATGTCAATGTTGGTCTAACAGAGCCTTAGAAAAAGCCCCGGCCATTTGGTCGGGGCTTTCCTTGCCTGAAATAGACGATTGCCTTGCTCTTTCAAGTTACTTCGTGGCACCGCAGGAAGAGCACTTATATCCAGTGGTCACAGTCTCATCCCATGCATCGCGCACCTGCACCTGCTCGTCATAGGCCGCTTGGTCGGTCACGGTTTCATAATACCCCTGCTTTACAGTCACATAGGTAGAGTGATAGCTTCCGCAATTACCACCATTCATAAGAGAGTTGTTAATATGCCCCCAAGGGTCAGACGTGATATCCGCACCGCACTGGTTGCAGATATAGTGTTCCTCCGTCACCGCGTCATGCCATACCTGATGCGTCACCGCGTCGTGGTGGACGGTCTTGTACTGAGCGTCGTGATGGACGGTCTTGGTCTGGGCAACCCAGTTGTGCTGGTGCGCCGTGGTGTCATCCTTCTTTGATGAGCCGCCCGAGCTGGAACCGGAGCCGGAGTTTCCGCTACCTCCGCTCGGCTTGCTGTCCGACTTATTTCCAGAGCCGTTGTTTCCGCTGTCGTTCTTGGAACCGGAATCGTTCTTCTTGTTGTCGGAGGTCTCCGGTGTCTTCGCATCGGACTTGTCCTCCTTGGCCGTCTCCTCGGCCTTCCCGGTCTCCTTCTCGACGGCATCCGTATCGGCGTTCGGATTGCTGCTGATATTGGTCTGGAAGATGTTAATCACCTTCACGCCGCGCTCTCCGGTCAGCGTTGAATCTCCCATCCTCACGGCTTCCGCAACATCCTTGGCAATGGCCGTCAGGTCATCTTTCGTCACCTTGTCCGCATCCACCTTTTCGAGCGTGATGACGGTACCGTTCGTTTTCTTGTCATCTTTCCCGGCCTTGACCTTACTGGACGCGGCCTTATAGGTAGAGCCGTCGGCGTTCACCGGCGGGATGAGGGTGACGGTGTAGGTGCCGGACTTGCCGACCTTCACGGTCGCCTGCTTGTTCGCGGCGATGGCGGTGTAGAAGTCCACCTTCCCGTCCGCATCCTCTATATGGGCGATAACGGGCGTGGAAGTGTCCGCATCCCAGCCGTCAGCCTTTACCTCAAGGGTAAGTACCATGTCCTGCTTCTCCTCGTCCTTTGACTGGGACACCGCAGGGGCATTGGAATCTCCCGTCCAACTGGCATGTGAGATGGCGTAAGCCCCGCCGCCGATGAGAAGCGCCGCACAGAGGATTCCCGCACCAGCCACGCAGACCTGCTTACGGGAGAACTCGCGCCCGAAGAGCACGAGCGGCTTCCCCTCTTCTTTTTCCACTGCATCCCCGGAGACCATATCGTCCGTCACCTTCGGAATCTCCGTAACCACCATGGCTCCTTCCTGATTGCGATACTTCAGTATTTGCATTGTATTTCAAATTGTCACTTATATAGGTGTGACTTATATAGGGTTGGCTTGAATCATTGACACCGATGGATAGGAGGTGCCGATGACTGAGCTTGACCCCAAGATGCGCGTGGGGCTTCGCATTAAAGAATTGAGGGCTGAGCTTGGCATGAGTCAAGAGGCCTTCGCATATTCCATCGAGATGTCCCGCACCTATTTCGCCGAAGTCGAGACGGGCAAGCGAAACGTGTCTATTGAGAATATCGACCGCATAGCGAGGGGCCTCGGCGTTTCCCTGAAGGAGTTCTTCAACTCTGACCTCTTTGTCAAATAAGACAGAGTGCAAATCGAATTAGAACGAAAGAACAGACTTCCAACGTCGTCTAATGTCCAACGGGGCTTCAATAGCAATCAAAAGATATCAAAGGCTGCCGGAAACTGGCTCGCCCTACGGCAACGACAACCTAGGTTTTCAACGCTTTCCATAGCCGGAGGGTCCCACATCCAACCCGTAGGCTGTGGAAAGAGTTGAAAACCGGCCCTGAGGTTGAAACTCTGAGGTGAAATATGAAGTCGCGATGTTTTCACCCATAGAATGAACTTTCACCCCTTTTTCACCCCTCAGGGGAGTTTAACCCCTATCCATACAGAAACAGGTCAGACGATTTATACCGTCTGACCTGCGATTTTCCTGGTGCCCCCGGGCGGATTCGAACCGTCGACACCCGCTTTAGGAGAGCGGTGCTCTATCCCCTGAGCTACGGAGGCATGTTATACTAGTGTAGCAGATTTACTGCATCGCAATACGTCGCACGACTAGACTTCGAAGTTGCGGTGGAATAGTTCCTGTCTGAAGCATCTAAAGCCGTATTTGGGAACTATTTCACCGCAACCTATGAGGAGCTAGTTGCCTTTGTGGAAGAGGTTTTTGATAACGGAGGGGATGCTCTTGGCGCCCTTGGCCGTCACATCGATAAAGTCGGGCGAACGCACGAGCTTATCCTCGTCGACGTACTTGCGGACCGCGCGCAACGTCTCTTTGTCATCGCGCGTCGAAAACGTAAAGTGGCCGGTATCCTTGGTAAAGATGGCAAAACGCGTGATCTTCTTGGTGCCGCGCAAAACCTCGGCGGCAATATAGTCGACCTCGTCCCACGGGATTTGAATATAATCCTCGGGATTGCGCTCGTTATAGTACTCAAACGCCTTATTGCCCACCATCACGTTACCGTGGCTGGTAAGCCCCATCAGGCAGGTTGCCGGCGTTGCCAGATCGACCGTGCTGTTCTGAGATTGCGCCATGCGCGCCTCGCCCTCCAAATAAAACAATCGGACCGCATCCAGTGTACCCACCGGGTGCGGTCCGTTTCAATGGCTCAAAAGCCCTTGCCTAGCAATTCTCGGTCTTAAGCCGAAACGTGCTTACATGAAGCCGCAGACGCGACCGATGATGCCGATGGCGAAGAGAGCCAGGATGATGACAATCGGGCTGACCTTCTTCTTGAGGAGCTTGCAGACCAGCAGGGTCAGGCACACGGCGGCAAGGCCAGGGATGAGCTGATCGAGGTTGGCCTGAAGCGTGGTGACCTTCACCTGATCAAGGGCGTTAGCACCGATGGAGTTATACATCGTCAGTGCTTCCTTGACACCCTCAGAACCGGAGGGCAGGTTAGCCCAGTCGATAAAGGCGCCAGCAGACTGCGTGACCTTGGAGACGACCGGGGTGAAGGAGATGGACACCCAGCGCTCGACCAGGGCGCCGATGATGAACATACCCAGGATGGATGCACCCTCGGTGACCTTGCCCATCAGACCGCCGGAGAGGTCCTTGGCGATGGAGGAGCCGACCTTGTAGCCAAACTCCTGCGTGTACCACAGGAAGGCGTAACGGATGATGTTCCACGCGAAGAAGAACAGCAGCGGACCGGCGATGCTACCGGACAGGGCCAGGGAAGCGCCCAGAGCGCCCAGAATCGGGCGAAGGGTGAACCAGAAGGCGGGGTCGCCGACGCCGGCGAGCGGGCCCATCATACCGACCTTGACGCCCTGAATGGCGACGTCGTCAATCGGAGCACCGTTGGCGCGCTCCTCCTCGAGAGCGAGGGTAACGCCAATGACGGGGGCGGAAACATAGGGGTGGGTGTTATAGAACTCCAGGTGGCGCTTAAGAGCGGCAATCTGGTCATCCTTGCTGGTGTAGAGCTTCTTGATCGCAGGGATCATTGCGAAGCACCAGCCGCCGTTCTGCATACGCTCGTAGTTCCACGAGCCCTGAAGGAACTGATGACGGAAGCAAACCTTCTTGCGGTCAGCCTTGGTGAGCTGAATCTTGTTCTCTGCCATATGTATCACTCCCCTCCTACTCGTAATCGTTCAGAATGTCGCCGAGCGGGTCACCGGAGCCGCCGCCCATGCCGCCACCCTGCTTGGCCAGATCCTTAAGGCCAAGGTAGATGAGGGCAAGGGAGATGCCGATGAGACCAAGGGCGATCAGCGTGAGCTGAGGGATGGCAGCAAGGACAAAGCCGAGGATGAAGAACGGCCAGGTCTCCTTGGTGGCCATCATGTTGATGACCATAGCGTAACCGACGGAAGCGACCATGCCGCCGCCGACAGCCATGCCGCCGGACAGCCAGTCGGGCATAGCGTTAAGCGCGTTGGTAACAGCCTCAGCCGGGATGATGCACAGAAGTACTGCCGGGATGGCGATACGAAGGCCCTGCATGAGGATGGCAGCGTACTGCCAGCGCTCGATGCCGGAGAAGTCGCCCTTCTCGGCGCAACCGTCCATGGCGTGAGCGATAGCGGTGGCCAGGGTACGGCAGATCATGGTCAAGAACAGACCAGCGACCGACAGCGGGACGGCGACGGCGATAGCGGCGGTAACGGCCTTGGCCGAGTCGGTGGCGCCACCGTTGAGGGCGAGCACCATGATGATCGAAGAAGCGACCGAGGCCAGAGCGGCGTCAGGCGCGACGGCGGCGCCGACGTTAGCCCAGCCAAGGGCCATCATCTGGAGCGAACCGCCCAGGAGGATGCCCTCCTGAAGGTGACCGGTTACGAGACCGATAAGCGTGCATGCCACGAGCGGCTGATGGAACTGGAACTCATCCAGAATGCCTTCCATACCGGCAAGCAACGCGACAATCGCAACAAGCAGAATAGTGATTGCAGACATGTATCGGACCCTCCTTTACTATGCTTGAGCGGCCAGTTCGGCCTTAGCTTTCTTCAACATGGCGTCGAGATCCTCGGAGGAATCCGAAGGAACCTTGCGGACCTCGAACTTGACGCCCTTGGCCTTGAGAGCCTCGAGAGTCTTGACGTCGTCATCGCCCATAGCGACGGCATTGGTGACGACGACCTTACCCTTGGAGTGAGCCATGGAACCGATGTTGACTTCCTTGATGTCGACGCCGGCCTCGATGGCCTTGAGCAGATCCTGCGGGTTCTCGAAGAGCAGCATGGCCTTGGTGTCACCAAAGCGCGTGTCCTTGACGACCTCGGCCATCTTCTTGATGGGCACGACGTTGGCATGGACTCCCGGAGGGGCAGCCTGCTCGATCATGGTCTTGCGGAGCTCGTCGTGAGCAACGCCGTCGGAAACCACGATGATGCGGTTGGGGTTGATCTGCTTGGTCCACGTGGTGGCCACCTGACCATGAAGCAGACGGGTGTCGATACGGACGTGGGCAATCTTGATGTGCCCATCGCCGATAACCGTTCCCGGAGGGATGGCGCCTGCAGGAGCAGCGGCGGCCGCAGCCGGCTTCTTCTCCTCGGGCTCCAGAGACTCGGGCTTGACGCGCACGCCAGCCTTAGCCTCAGTCACGAGATGTTTTGCGATCGCATGTGCAGTGTTCTTTGCGTCAAAGCGCTGCGAATATGCCTCGATGAGCATAGGCAGGTTGACACCGGTGACGATAGCCCAGGAATCGTGGCCCTCGATGAGCCCGCTGATCTGGTTGAACGGCGTGCCGCCCCACAGATCAACGAGGAAGAGCACCTGCTCCTGGTCCTCGAAGGAAGCGACTGCTTCCTCGACCTTGGCGCGGAAATCGTCGGGGCCCATGCTCGGCTCGAGCGAGACCACGGCAACAGACGGCTGATCGCCAAAGACCATCGAGCCCGTCTGCTTGATTCCAGCTGCCAAGTCCCCGTGGCTAGCAAGAACAATACTTACCATCACATAACCTCCTTTTTGTGTCTACGTATTTCCTACACGACATGAAAGGAGTATACCTGTTTGGATTGTGGAATTATAGCTAAATTCGCAAAAGGTTGGGGGTGCGGACGATTTCTTGGACCGCGCCTAGGCGTATCCAAGCTTCCTGCGGTACTCCATCGGGCTGAGCCACCCGAGGGACTTCTTGATCCGCTCCTCACGATAGTATACGAGGTAGGCCTCGAGCCTGCCCATGA
>DBFBFY010000092.1:0-15990 GCA_048201615.1 Collinsella sp. | reverse complement strand
CGAGTGGCTGCCCAAGTCCTATGCTGGCGACCATGAGGCCCGTCAGCACATGCACGAGGCTCAGTGCATCGCCGGTATCGCCTTCTCCTCGGGCCTGCTCGGCATCGTTCACTCCATGGCTCACAAGACCGGTGCTGCCTTCGAGAACGGCCACATCATCCACGGTGCCGCTAACGCCATGTACCTGGGCAAGGTCATCCAGTGGAACTCCAAGGATCCCCGTGCTGCCGAGCGTTACGCTTACGTGGCCAAGGAGATCCTGCACCTTCCCGGCGAGACCAACGAGGAGCTCATCGCTGCGCTCGTCCAGAAGATCCGCGACCTCAACGACCAGCTCAACATTCCGCAGTCCATCAAGGATTACGCGAATGGTGGCGTGAAGGTCGACGCCGAGAACCCGCAGATGGTTTCCGAGGAGGAGTTCCTCGCCAAGCTGCCCGAGATCGCCGCGAACGCCGAGCAGGACGCCTGCACGCCCGAGAACCCGCGTGAGACCAAGGCTGCCGACTTCGAGAAGATCCTCAAGGCCTGCTACTACGACACCGACATCGATTTCTAATCGACTCTTGTTATCGTAACGAGGGGCTCCGCACGTATCCGTACGGAGCCCCTTTCTTTTTTAGAGAATGGGATAGTTATGGCTGCAATTTTCAATAGCCCCAGCAAGTACATCCAGGGTCCGGACGAGCTCGCCAAGCTCGGCTCCTATGTCGAGCCGCTCGGCGCTAAGGCCCTCGTCATCGTGACGCCTTCGGGCAAGAAACGCGTCGGTGCCAAGATCGAGGGCGGCTTTGCCGAGGCTAAGGCCGAGCTGCTGTTTGAGGACTTTAACGGCGAGTGCTCCAAGGGCGAGGTCGATCGCCTGGTTGCGCTCGCTCGCGACAACGGTTGCGATATCATCGTCGGCGTCGGTGGCGGCAAGATCCTCGACACCGCGAAGGCCGTCGCCTATTACCTGGAGTCCCCGGTTATCATTTGCCCCACCATTGCTTCGACCGATGCACCGTGCTCGGCACTTTCGGTGCTCTACACCGATGACGGCCAGTTCGATAAATATCTCTTCCTTAAGGCAAACCCCAACATTGTCCTGATGGATACGACGGTTATCGCGGCGAGCCCGGTGCGCCTGACGGTTTCCGGTATGGGCGATGCGCTCGCAACCTATTTCGAGGCCCAGGCGACGCACGATGCCGACGGCGGCACCTGCGCTGGCGGCAAGGGCGGCATGGCCGGCCTGGCGCTCGCCAAGCTCTGCTACGAGACGCTTATGGCCGATGGCGTCAAGGCCAAGGTCGCGCTGGAGAAGGGTGCGCTCACGCCCGCCGTCGAGCACATCATCGAGGCCAATACGCTGCTTTCGGGTATTGGCTTTGAGAGCTCGGGCCTTGCTGCTGCTCATGCCATCCACAATGGTCTGACGATGCTGCCCGAGTGCCACAGCATGTATCACGGCGAGAAGGTCGCCTTCGGCACCATCGTCCAGCTGGTACTCGAGGATGCCCCGACCGAGAAGCTCGAGGAAGTCTTGGGCTTCTGCATTGAGCTGGGCCTGCCGGTCACGATGAAGGAACTTGGCGTTGCCGAGCTTACGCGCGAGCAGGCCATGATTGTTGCCGAGGCTGCTTGCGCGCCCGAGGACACCATGTGCAACATGCCCTTTGAGGTGACGCCCGAGATGGTCGCAAACGCCATTCTGGGTGCAGACGCACTGGGCCACTACTATCTCATGGATGAGTAAATCAAGCTAAGGAAGGGGCAAAGCCAACAGATGGCTTTGCCCCTTTTTGCTATGGTGCAAAGGGGCAAGGTTACTTTGCACCAATCGTTGTTTGATGAAGGGCGGATTCTCGTATGGCGCTTCCTATGGTTTACGGCGGTCCCGGCCGGTATGTTCAGGGGCCGGGCGAACTGTCGCGTCAAGGCAGGTATTTGTCATGGTTGGGCTGCGCTGCCTATGTCTTGTTTGACCAGGGCACCGAGGATTGGCTGTGCAGGCAGATCGTCGATGGATTTCTGGACGAAGATCTAAGCGAGCCGTTCTTTAAGATTTATGACGGTCCGTGTACGGAAGAGGCCGTTGTCGAAATGGCTAAGGAAGCCCAGGCCGAGTATTGCGACATGGTGGTGGGTATTGGCGGCGGCAAGATGCTCGATATCGCCAAGGCCGTTGCGTTTTATGCCGAGTTGCCGTTGTGCGTATGCCCCACGGCGGCGTCGATGGACGGTCCGTGCAGCGTGATTTCCGATGGCGATCTGCAGGGTGTTGCAAATGCGGTCTTTAGAAACGAGCGTAATATGGCCAACGAGCAGGCCAAGGTGACCAAACAAAAGCTCGTGCAGCTCATGTGCGAGGCATAGTTTGGCGCTTGATTGACCTTGTGCAATCGAGGCGGCGATAGGCCATAGGCTATTTGCCGCAAAGATGCTCCGCATGTAATTTGCCCGAGGCGTGGGCCGATAGCGTATCATTATCTCTTGCTTGTTTGCACTGCTCAGGGAGGGGCCGCGCATGGCGCAGGAACACGATCTGTTTGATGACATTATCGAGATCAGCAAGGGTTTCGACTTTCTTAAAAACCCGCTTGGCGGCGTGACCGATGCACTCGATCCATCGGCGCCGCAGTGGAATCCTGCCGACTACAAGGAGCGCCCGCGCGGCAACACCATTCCGTGCTTGACCTGCAAAAACGAAAAAAGCGGCTGCACCGCGTGCATGGACGTGTGCCCGGTCAACGCTATCGAGGTCGAGGAAGACTCCATCGAGATCCTCGACTCCTGTCGCAAGTGCGGCCTGTGCGCCGCTGCCTGTCCGACCGAGGCGATCATCTCGCCGCGCCTGGCGCCCAAAAACCTGTATGACGATATCGTCTCTGCTGCTACGAGCCACGAGACCGCCTACGTCACCTGCACGCGCGCCCTCAAGCGCATGCCGCGCGAGAACGAGGTCGTCGTTGCCTGCGTGGGCGATATTACGGCCGAGACCTGGTTCTCGGTACTGGCGGACTATCCCAACGTGAGTGTGTACCTGCCGTTGGGCGTGTGCGATAAATGCCGCAACACCGGCGGTGAGGACATTCTGGGCGAGGCGATTGCGAAGGCCGAAGAGTGGTCTGGCACGGGTATGGGCCTGGAGGTCGATCCCAAGAGCCTCAAGTGTCATAAGCTTCGCGAGTACGAGCGCAAGGAGTACATGGAAAAGATTGCCCGCACCACGGGCCTGACGGTGACCAAGCTCAATCCGGCGACGGCGGCGCTGGCCTCGGTGACGCAAAAGCTCAAGGCCCATCGCCATCAGATTACCCAGCTGGAGCGCACGCTCAACACCATGTGCGGCACCACGACGACCAAGCGTCGCCGTTCGCTCACGCACGGGCGCCAGCTGGTACTCTCGACGCTGCAAAACCATCCCGAGCTTGCCCAGAACATGCAGGTGAGCACGCCGGAGTGCGATTTTGACAAGTGCACGTCGTGCGGCGAGTGCGTCAACGTGTGCCCCACGTTTGCCTGCGATCTGGTGGGAAGCGGCCGCTTTGCGTTGGAGTCCACGTATTGTTTGGGCTGCGGCGCCTGTGTCAAGGTGTGTCCCGAGCATGCGCTCAAGCTTGTTGAGCATGATGCGTCCAACTTGGTTGTCGTCGATCCCGAAGCCGAGGAAAAGGCCGCCCAGAAGGCGAAGGCTCACGAAGAAGCTGAGAAGGTCAAGGCCGAAGCAAAGGCCAAGCTGGACAAGATGCTCGATCAGGTGGAGAAGCTCGCGGACTAGCTAAAAGAGCGTAAATGATGGCCGGTGGGACAGGTACTGCCCCGCCGGCCAAAAAAGTTGCGGTGGAATAGTTCCTGTTTTGCCCTTAAGCTGGCAATTCTAGGAACTATCCCACCGCAACTAATAAATGGTTAGTTCATGCTGCTTTGGTGGCCGGTTCGACCGGTACCGTTGCGTGTCACGGTTTCATGGAGCAAAAAGAACCCGGGAACCTGTTTGGTCTCGGTGTATTCCATAAGGATACCGTCGGCGTTGTAGGTCTGTCCGCGTATAACGGCGAGTGCGTTAAAGTCGTCGAGATCGAGCACGCGCGTATCCTCGGGCGTGGGATGCTCGATCGTTACATCGCGTTTGCCCGTGACAATCTTAATGCCAAGGTCTTCTTCGAGGTAACGATAGATCGAGTCGTTGACAATCTCGGGTGTCAGCCCCGGTACCTGTGAGCTTAGGTAATAGGAGTCGTCGGAGCACACGGCGTGTCCGTTTGCGTAACGGATGCGTTTGGCGCGTGTGAGCTCGCAGCCTTCGGGAAACCCGGTAATCCCGGAGAGTGCCTTGCTACAGACGAGGAGCTCAAAAACGGTGGTGACAGTCTTGAGCTCAAAGCCTCGGCTGGCCGCGATTTCCTTAAAGGTCTCGAGTCCGCCGCCACCACGACTCTTCTCGTCACTGATGTTGCGAATGACGCGCATGCCTTTGCCTTGCTGGGGGAGTACGTAACCATCTGCCGCAAGCATCGAGATGGCGCGACGGACCGTCATGCGCGAACAGTCAAACAGCTGCGTGAGCTCAGTCTCCGAAGGCAGATAACTCTGATAGGCGTATGTGCCGTCGTCAATCGACTGCTTCACGTTGTCATAAATAGTTTGGAAGATGGCTCGCGCCACGACGGTCTCCTAGAGCTGAGTGCGCGAGCGGTGGATGAGGACCGCTCGCGCAGGTGTCGATCGATTTACTTGCTGGGGTCGATTATATATTTACCCATGGCACGCAGAGCTGGGTCTGACAGGATGGCGCCGAGTTCGTCGAGGGAAGCCACCTTGGCGACCATCGAGGATACGTCGAGCCTGCCAGAGTCGATGAGCTCGATCGCGCGACGCTGCGTATAAGGGTTGATGTAGGACGAGGTAAGCACAAGCTCCTTCTGGAAGACCTCGAAGGGCTTGACGGTGATCGTCTCATCGGGCTTGGTGAGGCCGAACATCATGACCGTAGCCTTGTGGCCGGCGATCTGGATGGCCTGCTCGATGGTGACGGGCTTGCCAACACACTCGATAACGACATCGACGTTGCCGACGCCCTCCTGCTTCAGGCGGGCCGGGACGTCCTCGTGGATGGAATCAATTGCCAGGTCGGCGCCGAGTTTGAGCGCAACCTCGCGCTTGCCTTCGACAGGCTCGAGCAAGACAACCTTGGTGGCGCCGGCGTTTTTAGCAAGCTGCATCATGAGCAGACCGATCATGCCACCGCCGATAACGACAACTGTGCTGCCGGGCTTGATGTTGCACATATCGATGCCGTGCAGGCAGCAGGCGACGGGCTCGGTCATGGCGCCCTGCTCGAAGCTGGTGTGATCGCCCAACTTGTAGACTTGCTGCATATCGACGGAGCAGTACTCGGCAAAGCCGCCGTTAACGGTGGTGCCGTAACCGGTCATATGCTCGCAGTAGTGGTTGATTCCGTCGCGGCAGGGTTCGCAGCAGCCGCAGGGATGGTTTGGGTCGATGCACACGCGATCGCCCGGTTTAAAGCCGGTGACATCGCTGCCCACGGCCTCGACAACGCCCGCAAACTCATGACCAAGGATCGTGGGCGGGGTAACGTCGGCTGCACCCTTGTCGCCTTCATAGATATGAACGTCGGTACCGCAGACGCCGCAAGCTTTGACGTTGATCAGAACGTCACGCTTGCCCACGGTCGGTTTTGTCGAATCCTCGACCCTGAGATCGTGCTTTCCATAGAAGACCGCGCTTTTCATGGTGACTCCTTAACGTGGCGGTGGATGTTGTAATGAAGTATAGGTATGTCTATAGATATAGACAAGCACATCTAGACAAGTAGAAAAGAAATTTATAATGCAGCCATCAGCTATGTCAGATTTAACAGGCGAAATACTGGACATATACCGTTTACGGCCAATAATCAACCGTTTACCGACCGTAGTATTTATGCTAACTTGTCTAGATAAGTGATATGATAAAAATAGAAGCGCAAGAAGTCAGGGAAGCGGGCCCACCCGTCCTATTGCACGAGGTACACGCAAACGGCGCGTCTGCGGTCTCGAGTGAAGCCAAAACCGCAGTCGCTCCGAATGAAGAGAGGGGGATTCCCCGTCATGATGCAAAAGATACAACGTTTCGGCGGTGCAATGTACACGCCTGCAATTCTTTTCGCATTTTCCGGAATCGTCGTCGGCCTGGGTACGTTGTTTACCACCGAGGCGATCTTTGGCGAGATGGCCACTGCGGGCCATCTTTGGTTTGATTGCTGGAATGTGCTGCTCCAGGGTGGTTGGACGCTCTTTAACCAGATGCCGTTGCTGTTTTGCGTAGCGTTGCCAATCTCGCTCGCGAACAAGCAGAACGCTCGCTGCTGCATGGAGGCTTTGGCCATCTACCTTACCTTCAACTACTTTGTAAGCACAATCTTGGGGCAGTGGGGCCCTGTCTTTGGTGTCGACTATTCTGTCGAGGCGGGCAGCGGTACTGGTCTTGCCACTATCGCAAGCATCAAAACGCTTGACATGGGCATCATGGGCGCGCTCATTATCTCTGGTATCGCCACGATGCTGCATAACAAGTTCTTCGACACCGAGCTCCCCGAGTGGTTGGGCGTGTTCTCGGGTTCCGTGTTCATCTATATGATCGGTTTCTTCGTTATGGTTCCGGTCGCTCTTATCGCCTGCCTGGTGTGGCCGCATGTTCAGGCTGCTATCTCCGCCTTCCAGGGATTCATCCTTTCCGCCGGTACGTTTGGCGTGGGTGTCTTTGCTTTCTTCGAGCGCGTGCTGATCCCTACAGGCCTGCACCACTTTATCTATACGCCGTTCTATTACGACAACGCGGCGGTCAACGGCGGCATCTTTGCTGCTTGGGCCAACATCCTGCCCCAACTGGCTGCCGATCCGAGCATTGCTCTTAAGGATGCCGCACCCTGGGCTGCCTATACCTGCCCTGGTTGGACTAAGGTCTTCGGCTCGCTTGGCGTCGCCATTGCGTTTTATATGACCGCCAAACCCGAGCGCAAGCAGCGCGTCAAGGCTCTGCTGATCCCGGTCACCCTTACCGCTATGCTTTGCGGTATCACCGAGCCGCTTGACTTCACCTTCCTGTTCATCGCGCCCGGCCTGTTCGTCGTCCACTGCGTGCTCGGAGCGCTTGGCTGCATGGCTCAAAACCTCCTTGGCGTCGTGGGTATCTTCGACGGCGGCATCATCTCGATGCTCTCGTGGGACTGGCTGCCCCTTTGGGCCGCACACGGTCTGCAGTACGCCATCTCCATCCTTGTCGGTCTGTGCTTTACCGCTCTTTGGGTTGTGGTCTTCCGTTTCCTGATCGTCAAGTTCGACTTTAAGACCCCCGGTCGCGAGGATGACGATGTTGAGGTCGAGCTCAAGTCCAAGGCCGACTACAAGCAAAAGCAGGGCGGTGCTGCTGCTGGCAAATCGGCCGCCCAGAGTAAAGATGATGAGCGCTTGGTGCTTGCCGAGAACATCCTCGATCTGCTCGGTGGCACGGATAACATCATCGATGTAACGAACTGCGCTACCCGTCTGCGCGTTAACGTCAAGGACAAGAGCGTCGTTGCACCCGAGGCTTCCTTCAAGGCGATCGGTACGCATGGCTTGGTGGTCCAAGGTCAGTCAATCCAGGTCATCGTCGGCCTTAGCGTCCCGCAGGTTCGCGAGAAGTTCGAGAGTCTTCTGAAGTTCGAGACTCTTCTGTAAACCATCGTCCATCGAAACAATCGGCCTTGCAGAGCCGGTATGCACCGCAAGGCCGATTCTAGAGATAAAAAACTCCACTTCTAGGTAACAATTCCAAACCGTGCAGGCCGCGTACGGGGATGGATTGAGCAAGCGGCCAGAATGAGGAGGACATCATGTCCAAGAAAAACTATGCCGTGACCATTGCCGGCGGTGGCTCCACCTTTACTCCGGGCATCGCCCTGATGCTGCTTGAGGAGCGCGATCGCTTCCCGGTCAACAAGGTGACCTTCTATGACAACAACGCCGAGCGCCAGGAGATCGTTGCCAAGGCCTGCGAGATCTACTTCCACGAGAACGCTCCCGAGGTTGAGTTCAACTACACCACCGACCCCGAGACCGCTTTTACCGGTACTGACTTCGTCCTCGCTCACATCCGCGTTGGCCTGTACGCTATGCGCGAGCTCGACGAGAAGATTCCTCTCAAGTACGGCTGCGTTGGCCAAGAGACCTGCGGTGCCGGCGGTATCGCCTACGGCATGCGCTCCATCGGCGGCGTCATCGAGATCCTCGACTACATGGAGAAGTACAGCCCCAACGCTTGGATGCTCAACTACTCCAACCCCGCAGCTATTGTTGCCGAGGCCTGCCGCGTGCTGCGCCCCAACAGCCGCATCATCAACATCTGCGACATGCCGATTGACCTTATGGATAAGATGAGCCGTATGTGCGGCATCAAGGATCGTCGCGAGCTGCAGTATAGCTACTACGGCCTCAACCACTTTGGTTGGTGGAGCAAAATCTACGACAAGGAGGGCAACGACCTCATGCCGCAGATTAAGGAGCACATGGCTAAGAACGGCTACCTGGACGGCATCGAGCACGAGGCCGGTAAGGAGCAGCATGTCGAGGAGAGCTGGATTCACACCTTCGGCAAGGCCAAGGATGTCTATGCTGTCGATCCCGAGACGATTCCCAATACCTACCTCAAGTATTACCTGTACCCGGACTATGTCGTCGAGACGTCTGACCCCAACTACACTCGCGCCAATGAGGTTATGGATGGCCGCGAGAAGAAGGTCTTTGGCGCTTGCCGCGACATCATCGCCAAGGGTACTGCCAAGGACGGCGGCTTTGAGCCGGATGTACATGCCAACTACATCGTCGACCTTGCCTGCGCACTGGCCGAGAACACGCTCGAGCGCTTCCTGCTGATCGTCCCCAACGATGGTGCTGTGCCCAACTTCGACCCGACGGCCATGGTCGAGGTGCCTTGCATCGTCGGTTCCAACGGCTTTGAGAAGATCTGCCAGGGCCCGATTCCGCAGTTCCAGAAGGGCCTGATGGAGCAGCAGGTTTCCGTCGAGAAGCTCGTTGTCCAGGCTTGGGTCGAGGGCAGCTACCAGAAGCTCTGGCAGGCACTCACGCTCTCCAAGACCATTCCTTCGGCAAGCGTTGCTAAGCAGATTCTGGACGAGCTCATCGAGGCCAACAAGGATTTCTGGCCCGAGCTTAAGTAAGGACTACTGTCTCGAACTCTTACGCATCTCTGCTTCATTTGCGCCGCCGCGGTGTCCGGATTCGCCCGGATGCTGCGGCGGCGCTATACTTATGAAGTTTGAAGTACCTGTACCAAAAGGAGCTGTCGTGTCCCTTTCCATCGGTATCGTGGGCCTGCCCAACGTGGGCAAGTCGACGCTGTTCACCGCGCTTACCAAAAAGACCGGCCTTGCCGCCAACTACCCGTTTGCCACGATCGACCCCAACGTGGGTATCGTCGATGTGCCCGATAGCCGCCTGCAAAAGCTTGCCGACATCGTCAACCCCGGTCGCATTGTGCCGGCGACGGTCGAGTTTGTCGACATTGCAGGTCTGGTGAAGGGCGCTAACGAGGGCGAGGGCCTGGGCAACCAGTTCTTGGCAAACATCCGCGAGACCGATGCCATCTGCGAGGTCGTGCGCTACTTTAAGGACCCCAACGTCATGCGTGAGGTGGGCCGCACGGGCGAGTTCGTCGATCCTGCCGGCGATGCCGACACCATCATGACCGAGCTCATCCTGGCCGATATGGGAACGCTCGAGAAGCAGCTACCCAAGCTCGAGAAGGAGGCCAAGCGCGACAAGGAGCTCATGCCCAAGTTCGAGGTGGCTAAGCGCCTGCTTGCCTGGCTCAACGAGGGCAAGCGCGCCGCATCCATGGAGATGACCGACGAGGAGCGTGCCGCCGCCAAGGGCCTGTTCCTGCTCACTATGAAGCCCATCCTGTATGTTGCCAACGTGGACGAGGATATGCTCAACGACGATCTGGCGCCCATCGATGGCGTCAAGCCGTTGCCCATCTGCGCCAAGATCGAGGCCGAGCTTTCCGAGCTCGATCCCGAGGACGCTGCCGACTACCTGGAGAGCCTGGGCCTGGAACAGCCCGGCCTGGACGTGCTCGCTCAGGCTGCCTACAAGCTGCTCGGCCTGCAGTCGTTCTTTACGGCCGGCGAGATGGAGGTCAAGGCCTGGACGGTTCGTCAGGGCGCGACCGCCCCGCAGGCCGCCGGTGTCATCCACACCGATTTTGAGCGCGGCTTTATTAAGGCCGAGGTCATTGGCTACGACGACTACATCGAGCTCGGCGGCGAGCAGGGCGCCAAGGCCGCCGGCAAGCTGCGTATTGAGGGCAAGGACTATGTCATGGCCGATGGCGACGTCGTGCACTTCCGCTTTAACGTGTAAGGACGACGCGCATGTTTAAATATGGCAAAAAAGCCGGCTACATGGGTATTGCGCTGCTCGTGCTTGCAGTGCTTCCGCTGGTGGTAGCGGCGTTTGTGATCCCCAACATTGGCCCCGAGGTGGCAACGAAGTTTAATGCCGCCGGCGAGGCGACGCGCTGGGGCAAGAGCTATGAGTTGCTGGCACTGCCGGTGCTCAACCTGCTGCTGAGCGTGGCGACGTACTTTACGGCAGGACGCCAGGCTAAAAACAATGATGACTCCGCCGCCATGGCGCGCATCGTGTGCGAGCGCTACCTGCGCAACGGCTGTATCACGGGCGTGTTCCTCAACGTGGTTAACGTTTACTTTATGTACTCGGCGATTACCGGAACGGGCTTTGGCCTTGGTTTCTAGCCTTTCTTTTTAGGCAACGAGCCTGCACATATATTCAATGGCTGCTGCGAGGCCGCCGCTCGATCGTGGTTTAAAGACCATATCGGCGGCGGTCTCGTTTTCGTATCCGGTACCGCGAAGGGCGAGTGCGATGCCGGCTTCCAGGAGAAGGGGCAGACCGCGTTGGCTGGTTGCGATTACGGCAGCCTGATTGAGCGAGCAGCTGTGCGCTTGGCATTGGATGGCAAGTTCACCTTGCGCCGGGCAGGGGACCAGAACGGCGGCGATGCGACTTGATAGCAATGCAAATGCTGTGCGCTCATCGGGCGAAAGGCATTCAGCTTCAACGACGACGAGCTTGGGCGGCGCGCTGTTTGTGCGAAGCGTGGCTCGGTACATGCGGACCGAAGAACCCGACATAGAAAACTCCTGTGTATTCGGCAAAACGTAAACTATAGTTTACGTTTATGTTCGGCTCCATTTCAAACTCGGTTGCATGGACGAACGTGCGAAACAGATTCTTGGCAGGCGGGTCGAAGAGACACGCAGGGACCTTGGTATCTCCAAGGTTGATTTTTGTGTGGCGACAGGAATCAGCCGACCCTACCTCGACCGAATCGAAGATGGGACGGCAAATTTCACGCTCAAGGTTCTATTTAAGATCGCGCCCGCACTCGGCATGACGGTGTCAGAACTTCTCGAGGGTATCGAATAGGGCGTTCCCCGCTGCTAATTGACGCTCTTTGGGCGGGTCCCCCTGGTTGCGATGTGCAAAATCGCGAGTATTCAGCACCTGTTCAGCCGTAGATGGTAGCTCGCGCGGCTGGCTTTGCCTTTTTGACAGTAGTTAATCCACACCCTTAATAAAAATGTGGAATAAATATTTACTAGACGGCCTCTTCGCCCTAAAAGTTCGTCTAACAATCGGCCGATTCTATGCCTCCGGCGGAGAAATTGCAGAATACTCCGATTTTTGCACGGCCCGAGGGGGACCACCTGTCGTTTGAGGCTGCGATAAGTGGAACTGCCTTAGGGATTACGCCATCGGGATGCGGTCGTGGTTGACTTGGCTGTAGAACAGGCGCTGGATCTCGGCGGCATCACGTGACTGGCCGAGTGCCCACATGGTCTTGGCCACGAGCGTCTCGGTGGTCATGTCGTCGCCGCGCAAAATACCCGGATGATCGGCATAGGCACGGCCGACCTCATAAACACCCAGGTCAAGGCCCTCCTCGGGGACCTGCGTGGTCATAACGACAGTACGACCCGAATCAACCCAGCGGAAAATCGCCTCCTGGAACGACTCGCCCGACTCACCAAACTCGGGGATACCGCCAATGCCAAAGGTCTCAAGGATTACAGCATCGTAGCTATCGGCTAGGGCGTCGAGGATGCCCGGGTTTACGCCGGGCGTAAGCTTGAGTACAAATACGCGCGGGTCGATGCTGTCGTAGAAATGCACCGGGTTTTCGTCCTGATGCGTGCCGTGAAGCCCGTTGCGCACGATACGGTCATTGCGGATGTAGGCAATGGGCGGATAGTTGACGCTAATGAATGCGTTAAAGCTCATGGTGCGCTGCTTGCGGGCGCGCGTACCGGCAATGGCGACGCCGCCAAACACAATCGACACATCGTGCGAATGCTCGTCGAGTGCATAGAGCAGGCTCTGGTACAGGTTGAGCTTGGCGTCGGTAAAGGGATTGCCCATGGGCTTTTGCGAGCCGGTGAGCACGATGGGCTTGGGGCTGTCCTGAATCAGGTAGGAAAGCGCTGCTGCGGTGTAGCTCATGGTGTCAGTGCCGTGCAGAATCACGAAGCCGTCGTGGTCGGCATAACCCTCGACAATGACGTCGCGGATACGCATCCAGTCGCTCGGGCGCATGTTGGTGCTGTCGATGTTCATGGGCTGCACGACGTCGAGCTCGCAGAGCCCCGAGATCTCGGGGACGCTCTGGGCGAGCTCCTCACCGGTCAGGGCGGGAGAGAGGCCGTTGCCGTCCTCGGTCGATGCGATGGTGCCGCCCGTGGCGATGAGAAGGATGCGCTTCATGCTGGTATTCCTATCGTATTTGCCGCCGCGAGGGCGGAGTCGTTCGGCAGTATTGTGGCACAGGGCGTCCAATGTTCAAACGTATTACATCATCTGTAACGTTTGAAAACACTTCAATTGCTGTCAAATAGGGACCCAGGTCGTGCGTTTGCCGTGCGCTGGCGGCTGCGAGGGACGAGAAACCCCATATAACGTGTACACTATGGAAGTTATTCTCGTTTATTCGCGCGGGTGGGCACCGGCTCCCCGCCAACAAGAGGGGGAACCATGGATCAAAAGGCTTCCGCAAAGGTCCTCGTACTCGACTTTGGTGCGCAGTACGGTCAGCTCATTGCCCGTCGCGTCCGCGACCTCAACGTGTATTCCGAGATTGTCCCCTGCGACATCTCGGCCGACGAGATTCGCGAGATGAACGCCTCTGCGCTCATCCTTTCTGGCGGCCCGGCCTCCGTGTACGCCGAGGACGCTCCGTCCATCGACCCCGCCATCTTTGACCTGGGCCTTCCCGTCCTGGGCTTTTGCTACGGCCATCAGATCACGGCCGTGACGCTCGGCGGCAAGGTCGGCCACTCCGAGGTGGGCGAGTACGGCCGCGCCACCATCACGCGCACGGCTGGTGCCAAGCTCTTTAACTCTACGCCCATGGAGCAGACCGTGTGGATGAGCCACCGCGACGCCGTGTCCGAGGTGCCCGAGGGCTTTACCGTTACCGCCAGCACCGACGTGTGCCCGGTCGCTGCGATGGAGTGCATCGAGCGCAAGATCTTCACCACGCAGTTTCACCCCGAGGTCAAGCACTCCGAGTACGGTCAGCAGCTGCTGAGTAACTTCCTGTTTGAGATCTGCGGCCTGGAGCCCAACTGGAGCATGGACAACCTGGTCGAGACCATGACGGCCGAGTTTCGCGAGAAGGTCGGCGACGACCGCGTGATTCTGGCTCTGTCCGGTGGCGTCGACTCCTCCGTCGTGGCTGCGCTGGGCGCTCGCGCCGTGGGCAAGCAGATGACCTGCGTGTTCATCAACCACGGCCTGCTGCGCAAGGGTGAGCCCGAGCAGGTGGAGGAGGTCTTCACCAAGCAGTTTGACGTTGACTTTATCCACGTCCACGCCGAGGACCGTTATGCCGAGCTTCTGGCCGGCGTGACCGAGCCCGAGGAGAAGCGCCGCATCATCGGTACGCAGTTCTGGAAAGAGTTCTTCGCGGTTGCTCAGCAGCTCGAGACCGATGGCAAGCCGGTCAAGTACCTGGCTCAGGGCACCATCTACCCCGACATCATCGAGTCCGGCGCTCGCAAGACGGGCGGCAAGACGGCCACCATCAAGAGCCACCACAACCTGATCCCGTTCCCCGAGGGCGTGCACTTCGACCTTATTGAGCCGCTCGATCACTTCTTTAAGGACGAGGTCCGTGCACTTGGTCTGGCACTGGGCCTGCCGGGTCACATCGTGTTCCGCCAGCCCTTCCCGGGCCCGGGTCTTGCCATCCGCATCATCGGTGCGGTCGACAAGGAGAAGCTCGAGATCCTCAAGAACGCCGACGCCATCGTGCGCGAGGAGCTGGATGCCTACAATCAGCGTCTGTTTGAGCAGACCGGCGAGCGCAACTCCGAGCACAGCTGCTGGCAGTATTTCGCGGTTCTGCCCGACATTAAGTCAGTCGGCGTTATGGGCGACGAGCGCACCTACCAGCGTCCGATCATCCTGCGTGCCGTCGAGTCCAGCGATGCCATGACCGCCGACTGGGCCAAACTGCCCTACGACGTGCTGGCCCGCATCTCCGGCCGCATCGTTGCCGAGGTTCCCGGAGCCAACCGCGTGTGCTACGACATCACGTCTAAGCCGCCCGCGACGATCGAATGGGAGTAGTCTGACAGGGTTCTGACCTGTATTTTTGAGTGCCGCACTGTGCTGCTGAGTTTCGTTTTGTACGAGAGTCACGGCAAAGCCGCCAGCGACATTGGTGAGTAAATCCGATTATCGAGCCTCTGTTCCCGCGTCGGAACGGAGGCTTTTTCTTTGGCTATTTACTCCCTTTCACCTGCAATTTCGCGATTTACTCCCCGTGTTTCGAGACGGCAAGGCACGGGGCGGTATTCGGAGGAATGGGAGTAAGGATTTATCCCGAGTGAGTAGACGCGCGATTTTTGTCCCCGAGAACGAAAAGGGGCCGTTTTAGGTCCTTTGAAACTCAAATCGAACTCAATAGGCCTTTTGACGGTCTCTGTGCGGCGTTTTCCCAGGTCGTTAATGGGGAGTAAAGAATCTCACCGTCTCAAGGAAAGCGGGAGTAATCAGGGGAAATGCCGCGGGGTACCGCCGTGTGCCGCCATGTAAGCCACCGCGTCATTTACTCCCCAGGTGCGCCGAAAATGCCTTTGCATGCAATGGGGAGTAAAAACTCAACATACGCAGGCGTGAGCGGCGCTCACCGCCTAGCTTGGCGTCCTGATTCGGTTGCGCTGGTTGCGAAATGCGGGGAGCCGCTACAGCGAGGCTTTCCAGTCCTCGTATTCGTCGGCGTCGATCTCGCCGTTCTCGAGCTGCGCGCGCTTCTCTGCCCACAGCTCGATCGCCGTCGCGGCTTTGGGCGCGTGCGGAGCCTTGGGGTTCAGGGAGAGGCCCGTGCCGTCGGCGGAGGGAACGATGCCGAACGAGTCCTCGAGCCGCACGAGCAGCGACATGAGGTCGCCCGCGGTCTCGACGCCATAGTCCTTGAGGGCGTTGACGGACACGCCGAGCGCCGCGGAGATGGACTCGAGCAGCTCGGGCTTGACGGCGCGGATGCCGCTCTCGTAGTGGCGCACGGCCCCCTCGGTCAGGCCGACGGCCTCGGCGAGTTGAGCCTGCGTCATGCCGCGCGACTTGCGGTACCGCCTTATGTTTTTGCCTACGGACATGCGCCCTCCTCCTGGAATTACGTATCAGCACATCTTATCAGCGTACGTAAATGTACGCAATTCTATTGACAGTACAGATACGTACGTTTACTCTGAATCTGTAAACCGTACGTATTCGTACGCCATTGATTGGAGGAGCCATGGACGAGAAGGTGGCGAAGACGCCGAGGCCGCACATGCTGGACGCCGACGAGGTCGCGGAGCTGCTGAGGATCAAGAAAGGCAGCGCCTACGAGGTGATCAGGAAGATAAACGCC
>DBFBFY010000091.1:0-5421 GCA_048201615.1 Collinsella sp. | reverse complement strand
CCAAAGAACGCAACGTTGCCCACGATGATGTTCTCGTCGAACTTGTAGGTCGCATGCGGGTTGGGGCGCACCGACACCTCGCCGCCCGAAAGGCCCTTGCCAAAGTAGTCGTTGGCGTCGCCGCACACGTTGAGCGTAATGCCACGCGGAAGGAACGCGCCAAAGCTCTGACCGGCCGAACCATCGCAATCGATGGTAATGGAGCCGGCAGGCAGACCCTCGGGATGCGCCTTGGTCACTGCATTGCCCAGGATGGTGCCCACGCAACGGTTGACGTTGGCGATATCGGCGCGGAAGCGAATCGGACGCAGGTGCGCACGGGCATCGGCCGTATAGGGCACAAACAACGTGGAGTCGAGCGTCTTGTCGAGCTCGCTGTCCGCGGCCATCTGCGGCAGGAAGTGGCGACCGTCGGCACCCGGGATATGAGCGCCGAACTCGCAGGTCGCACTCGCCAGCACGGGCGACAGATCGAGCAGGTTGGCCTTGCGGTTGCCCGGTACCTCGATCTGGCGCAAGCACTCGGGGTGGCCGACCATCTCATCGATGGTGCGGAAGCCCAGGCTCGCCATGACCTCGCGCAGTTGCTCGGCAACAAAGAGCATAAAGTGCTCGACGTGCTCGGGCTTGCCGCGGAAGCCACGACGCAGGCGGCAGTTTTGCGTAGCGATGCCGGCCGGGCAGGTATCCTGCTGGCAGTCGCGCTGCATGAGGCAGCCCATGGAGATGAGCGGCATGGTCGCAAAGCCAAACTCCTCGGCGCCCAACAGGCAGGCGACGGCGACATCGGTGCCGTCCATGAGCTTGCCGTCGGCCTCGAGCACCACACGTGAGCGCAGGCCGTTTTGCAGCAATGTCTGCTGGGCCTCGGCAAGGCCGAGCTCCAGCGGCAGGCCGGCGTGCCAAATGGAGTCGCGCGCCGCGGCGCCCGAGCCGCCATTGTGACCGCTGATCAAGATCTTGTCGGCAGCGCCCTTGGCAACACCGGTGGCGATGGTGCCGACGCCAGCCTCGCTGACCAGCTTGACCGACACGCGCGCGCCGGGGTTGGCGTTCTTAAGGTCAAAGATCAGCTCCGCCAGGTCCTCGATGGAGTAGATATCGTGGTGCGGCGGAGGCGAGATCAGGCCGATGCCGGGCGTGGACTGACGGACTTCGGCGATCCAGGGGTAGACCTTCTTGCCGGGCAGGTGTCCGCCCTCGCCGGGTTTGGCGCCCTGGGCCATCTTGATCTGAATCTCAAAGGCGCTGCACAGGTAGCGGCTCGTCACGCCAAAGCGCGCGCTTGCCACCTGCTTGATGGCGGAATTCTTGGAGTCACCGTTGGCCAGCGGGGTCTCGCGACGCGGATCCTCGCCGCCCTCGCCCGAGTTGGAACGACCGTGCAGGCGGTTCATGGCGATGGCCATGCACTCGTGTGCCTCTTTGCTGATGGAACCGTACGACATGGCGCCGGTGTTAAAGCGGCGGACGATGTTGAGCGCGGGCTCCACCTCGTCGAGCGAAACCGGCGTGCGACCGTTGGCATTAAAGTCCAGCAGGTCACGCAGGCGCACGGCACGGCCGGTGCGGTGCAGGCGGGCGCTGTACTCCTTAAAGGTGTCGTAGCTGTCCTCACGGCAGGCGGTCTGCAACAAGTAGACAGTCTGCGGATCGATGAGGTGATCCTCGCCGCCAAGCGGGCGCCACTTGGTCAGGCCCAGCGTGGGCAGTTGATCGGGAGCCGGGCTCTTAAGGATAGCGAGCGCGGCGTCGTAGCGCTCGTTTTGCTCGCGCTCAACGTCCTCGACACCCATACCGCCCACACGGCTCACCGTGCCAGCGAAGTACGCATTGACGAACTCCGGCGTAAAGCCCACGGCCTCGAAGATCTGCGCCGAATGGTAGCTCTGCACCGTGGAGATGCCCATCTTGGACATGATGGAAACGATGCCGGCGGTCGCAGCCTTGTTGTAGTTGGCGATGCCCTGCTCGGCTGTCACGTCCAGATCGCCGTGCGCCGCCAAGTCGCGAATGCACGCATGCGCGTTGTACGGATAGATGCCGCTCGCGGAGTAGCCCACCAGCGCCGCAAAGTCGTGCGGGGACACGGCATCGCCGCACTCCACCACGATGTCGGCAAAGGTACGCACGCCGGCGCGGATCAGGTGGTTGTGCACGCAGCCCACGGCGAGCAGCGACGGCACGGGCACCTCGCCCGCCCCGGCGCGATCGCTCAGCACCACGATGTTCACACCGTCGCGGACCGCAGCCTCAACGTCCTCGGCAAGCTGCTTGAGCGCAGCCTGCAGCGCGCCCTCGCCGGCATCGCGGCGGTAGACGGCACGGAAGCGACGAGTCTTAAAGCCCACGCGGTCGATGGCGCAGATACGCTCGAACTCCTCCTCGTTGAGCAACGGGCGCTCCAGGCGCACCAGCTGGCAGGCCGTACGGGAGTCCTCGAGCAGGTTGCCGTGGTTGCCCAGGTAGAGCGTGGTCGAAGTCACCATGTGCTCGCGCAGGGCATCGATGGGCGGATTCGTGACCTGGGCGAACAACTGATAGAAGTAGTCAAAGAACGAACGCGTCTTCTTGGACAGACAGGCCAGCGGCGCATCGATGCCCATCGAGGCGAGCGGGGCCTTGTCCTGCTGGGCCATGGGACGCACGACCTCGTCGACGTCATCCCAGTGGTAGCCGAGCTTGGCCATGCGCACGGCGGCGGGCACCTCGACGTCCTCGGCAGGCGTTGCCGCAACGGGCTCATCGAGCGCGGCAACGGTCAGCGTCTCCTCGGCAATCCAGTCACGGTAGGGCTTTTCCTTGGCGTAACGGGCGCGAAGCTCGTCGTTGTAGATGACGCGCCCGCGGGCAAAGTCAACCTCGAGCATCTGACCCGGTCCCAGGCAGCCGCTCGTCAGGATGTTCTCGGGGCTCACCTCGATGGTGCCCACCTCGCTTGCCAGCATAAAGCGACCGTCGCGCGTCACATAGTAGCGGGCGGGACGCAGGCCGTTGCGGTCGAGGGCGGCACCCAGCGTGCGACCGTCGGTAAAGGCGATGGCCGCCGGGCCATCCCACGGCTCCATGAGCATGGACTGGTAGGCGTCGTAGGCGCGGCGTTCCTCGCTCAGATTGTCGTTGTGGTCCCACGGCTCGGGCAGCAGCATGGACGCGGCACGTGTAAGCGGGCGACCGTTCATGACCAGGAACTCAAGCACGTTGTCTAGAATCGCGGAGTCGGAACCCTCGCGGTTGATGATGGGCATCACGCGCTCAAGATCGTGCTGCAGCACGGGGCTGTACAGGTTGGGCTCGCGGGCGCGAATCCAGTTGACGTTGCCCTTGAGGGTGTTGATCTCGCCGTTGTGGATGATAAAGCGGTTGGGGTGCGCGCGCTCCCAGCTGGGCGTGGTGTTGGTGGAGTAGCGCGAGTGGACGAGCGCCACGGCCGTCTTGACGGCGGCGTCGTTGAGATCGATGAAGAAGCGGCGCATCTGCGTGGCGACCAGCATACCCTTGTACACGATGGTGCGCGAGCTCATGGAGCACACGTAGAAGATCTTGTCGCGCAGGGCAAACTCGGCGTCGGCCTTTTTCTCGATGGTGCGGCGGCACACGTATAGGCGGCGCTCAAAGGCATCACCGGCGGGTGTGTCGTCCGGACGGCCCAGGAAGGCCTGCAGGATGGTAGGCATGCAGGCGCGGGCCGTCTCGCCCAGGTCGTGCGGGTCGACCGGTACCTCACGCCAAAAGAGCAGCGGAACGCCGGCTTCGGCGCAGCCCTCCTCAAACACGCGGCGGGCATCCTCTACGCCCTTGTCGTCCTGCGGGAAGAACAGCATGGCCACGCCATAGTCGCCCTCTGCCGGCAGAATCTGGCAGCACTTTTGAGCCTCTTTGCGAAAAAAATGATGCGGAACCTGGAACAGGATGCCGGCGCCGTCGCCGGTGTTCTTCTCGAGTCCCGTACCGCCGCGGTGCTCCAAGTTGACCAGAATGGACAGTGCATCGTCCAGAATCTGGTGATGGCGCTCACCGTTGATATCGGCGAGCGCGCCGATGCCACACGCATCGTGGTCGAATTCGGGGCGATAAAGGCCCTGCTGTTGAGCGGAATCTGCCTGCATCGCGATCCTCCCCTAGCTATTAGACAGTCAGTTGACTAGGCATACTAGGTGCATCGCCGGCCCGTTGTGTTTCCCGCCCGTTTCGAAACAATCGCGTAACGCACGCCCTACGAGTGGACACCGCCGACCTCAAGGACGACGACAAGGGCCCCGAGTTCGGCCCGTATGCTCACCGCTTCAAACATCTCAATCTGTAACAGTAAGATCCAATTTCCATCCCTAGTTGTTACAGATCAAGACATTTCGGCAGCCCCTTCATCATCCTATTCAAATACAACAATTTTGTTAGCTTTGATTAACTTTTTAGCCTAAAACGGGTATCCTTTGCGGCGTCAAACAAACGGCACGCAGGAGCTCACCATGCTCAACCATCTCAAACATCATTTTGGCTCCCGACGCACCGGTGGTCACGGAGGCCTAGACATTGCACGGCATATCGGCCCCGGGCTGCTCGTGACCGTCGGCTTTATCGATCCGGGCAACTGGGCCTCCAACATGGCCGCCGGCTCGCAGTTTGGCTACGCGCTGTTGTGGATCGTCACGCTGTCCACGATCATGCTCATCGTGCTGCAGCACAACGCGGCGCACTTGGGCATCGCCACGGGCATGTGTCTTGCCGAGGCCACGACGCGCCACCTGCCCCGCCTCGTCGGGCGTGCGATACTCGGCAGCGCGTATCTAGCCACGGTCGCCACCGCCATGGCCGAAGTCCTGGGCGGTGCGATCGCGCTCCAGATGCTCTTTGGACTGCCCGTGCGCGCCGGCTGCGTCATCGTGGCCGCGGCATCGATGGCAATGCTCATGACGAACTCCTACAAGCGTGCCGAGCGCTGGATCATCGCCTTCGTCGGCGTGGTAGGACTCTCGTTTTTGGCCGAGCTTGCGCTAGTCAAGGTCGACTGGCCGCAAGCCACCGCAAGCTGGATCACGCCCAGTATGCCCACTGGCTCTGCCGCGATTATCGTGAGTGTCCTGGGTGCGGTCGTTATGCCCCACAACCTTTTTCTGCACTCCGAGGTCATCCAATCCATGCACTTCGAAGGCCAAGGCGAGCAAGTTATCGAGGAACGTCTGCGCTACGAGCTCTTCGACACGCTCTTTTCGATGGGCGTGGGCTGGGCAATCAACTCGGCCATGGTCATCCTGGCCGCAACGACCTTCTTTGCGCACAGCATTGTCGTAGACGACCTCGCCGTCGCAGCGGCCACGCTCTCCCCCATCTTGGGCCCGGCGAGCTCGACCATCTTTGCGGTAGCGCTGCTGTTCGCGGGACTATCGAGCAGCGTGACAGCGGGCATGGCGGCGGGAACCA
>DBFBFY010000090.1:0-2964 GCA_048201615.1 Collinsella sp. | reverse complement strand
CGGTCGACTTGAAGGCAAATGACGCCGGCAGCGTTGCCGATGGCATCGTGCTGGCCATTGAAGATGTGGCTGACGATGAGACGTTGACAGCCATCGAGCAGGCGCTTGAGCGCTTTGGCGGTACGGGAACGCGCGTCTATGTCGCGATTCGAGCCGCACAAGAGGGCACTGAGCAGGCGCGTGGGACCGCCGTTCGCCTGCACAAGGCATGTGAGCGCCATGGCCAATTGTGGTGTGGCGGCGTTGCCATCTGCGCCGGCAGCGGCATTGCGGCGCTTCGTCGCTCTCCGCGCATGGGACTCTTGCGGCGACCGTTTTCTGAGGCCATGGACAAGCTCGTGGGCGCCGTGCGCATGGGCTGCTCCGTCAAGCATGCACAGCGACTTGGCGGCGGCAATGCCGCCAACGTCGACGCCGACGGCATGGTTTGCGCCGAGCCAGCCGTGCCCGCGCCGATCTGGCGAGGCGTTCTGAAACGTCTGGGCGCCCACGCTCAAACAAAAATCTAAATTAAATTACAGCCCAGTCAACGGCCTCGCGCCAGCGCTCGACAAGGCGTTCCAGGCGCCATGCCGCATTGGCGGGACTTGTCGACGGCAGAACGATGGCCGGCAGCCCGGTGCGCTCTTGTAGATAGCGCTTGTAGAGCCGCCCTGCCGTGCCGCCGTTACAGACAACGACCTCGATAGGAGCTGCGCCGGTAATGCGCTCGACATGCGCCGGAACGACGTTTTTGATGCTGGCGTCACTCGAACCCTTAATGTCGCAGCTCTCGATCACATCCCACAGGGCCACGCCGCCGTTCAGCAGCATGGACCGCTTGGCGGCAATGGAGGCATCAAGCGTCGCGGGCTCACCGCTTGCCAAAGGGTCGCCCTCGTTGGGCGGCACAGGCACACCGAGGCACGCGGCCATCACGCGCCAAAAGCGATTCTGAGGGTTGCCGTAATAAAAGGAATTGGCGCGCGAAAGCACCGAGGGAAACGACCCGAGCACCAAAACGCGCGAGTGCTCGTCAAACACGGGCTCAAACCCATGCTCAATATGTTGATAGCCCTCGTCAGATACGGCCATGGGCTAGGCTCTCAACAGATAGCGCACCTCGTAGGGTGCAAGCTCAAGGGTACCCGTCAGCTCGACCGTGGGCGCATCGTCGGCAAGCAGGTCGACGAAGGACCCGTTGAGCTCGCCGGCGCCAAAGGTGTAAGGCTCACCCACAGCATTCACCGCCACGAGTACCGTCGCGCCGTCACAGGCGCGCTCGAACAGCAGCTGCTTGTTCTGGATCACCACGTTGCGATAGGCACCGTAGTTGAGAGCACGGGCAGCCGCGTCGTCGGCCGAGCGAAGGTGCGCAAGCTGCGTGATGAACGCCGTCAGCTCGTTGGGCGCAGGCTCATTGAGCGCAGGTCGCAGCGCCCAGTCGCCATCGGGGCCACCCTTTTCGCCGGCAATTCCCCACTCGCTGCCATAGTAGACGCACGGGATGCCCGGCATGCCAAAGAGCATGCCGTAGGCGGGACGCAGACACGACTTGTCGGTGAGGATACTTGCCAGGCGCGGCACATCGTGGTTGTCGACAAACGACAGCAGATGTTTGCCGCGGTAGATGCACCACGGATCGCCGCCAAACTGGCGGTGCAGCGAATGGGCGATCTCGAACATGTTGACCGAGTTAAAGCTGGAGTACAGGCCCTTGTAGCACTCGTAGTTGGTGCAGGAGTCGAGCATCTCGTCGTTGACGATTTGGTTGTAGTCGCCGTGGAGCGTCTCGCCGATCAGCACAAAGTCGGGCTTGAGCTCACGGGTAAAGGCGTGCAGGCGGCGCATAAAGTCGCGGTCGAGCATATAGGCAACGTCCAGGCGCAGGCCGTCGACGCCAAAGACCTCGGCCCAGCGGCGCACGGACTCGAGCAGGTAATCGACCACAGCGGGATTTTGCAGGTTGAGCTTCACAAGCTCAAAATGGCCTTCCCAGCCCTCGTACCAAAAGCCATCGCCATAGCAGGAATCGCCGTCAAAGCTAATGTGGAACCAGTCCTTGTACGGCGAGTCCCACTTGCGCTCCTGCACATCGCGGAAGGCCCAAAAACCGCGGCCGACGTGGTTGAAGACGGCATCGAGCACCACGCGGATGCCATGGGCATGCAGCGTGTCGCATACGGCGGCAAAGTCGGCGTCCCCACCCAGGCGACGGTCGATATGGCGCAGGCTGCGTGTATCGTAGCCGTGGCTATCAGATTCGAGCGGTGGGTTGATGAGCACAGCGCCAACGCCGAGTTCCTGCATGTAGTCGGCCCATTGGGCGACCTTCATGATAGGAGCATCGGGGTTGGGCGCGGCGTTGGCAGCCTGGGCGAGCTCACCCTCGGCAACGGGCGCGGCGTTTTCGCGCGGAGCCCCGCAAAAGCCCAGCGGATAGATCTGATAGAACGTCGTCTCGTATGCCCACATAACAGCCTCCCGGTAAGCTCAACACAACGACATCCATTGTATGCCCAGCTTGTATCCTCTCCCCCAAAATAAGTTGCGGTGGAATAGTTCCTGTCTGGGCCTTCAGAAGCCTTAAACAGGAACTATTCCACCGCAACTGATAGGGGGATGTGGTTAGGCGACGGGCTTGGCGCGGCGGATGGCCGGGAACATTACCGTGATAGCGAGGATGACGCCCACGACGGCGATCGCACCGCCCGCGTAGCCGATCCAGGCGATACCGGGGCCCGACACCACGGCGCCGCCGATCGCCGTACCGGTGCCGATCCCCAGGTTGAACAGGCCCGAGAAGATCGACATGGCGACGGCCGACGAATCTGCCGGCGTGTGCTTGATGAGCTCGGCCTGAAACGCCACGTTAAAGGCCGTGGCGCAGCAACCCCACAGTGCGCAGACGGCAAGCACTGTCACGAGCGACGATGCGGCCGGCCCCATGAGCAGCAGGGCCACCGGCACGCCGGAGAGCGTGAT
>DBFBFY010000089.1:0-18810 GCA_048201615.1 Collinsella sp. | reverse complement strand
CGCCCAGGTGGCAAGCGCGGTGTTGCCGAGCGGCGACACGGCACCGATACCGGTGATTGCAACTCTCTGTTCCATCATGGTCTCCTCATCCAAGCCGTTCTTCGGCCCTGGTTTCTACATCGCCATTCCGCCGTCGACGCGCACGACCTCACCCGTAATGTAGGCAGCCGCATCACTCGCCAGAAAGCGCACTACGCCGGCCACCTCCTCGGGGCGCGCCATACGCTTAAGGGGAATCTGCTCCTCGGTTACCGTACGCACCTTCTCCGAGAGCTTTGCCGTCATATCCGTCTCGACAAACCCGGGGGCAACCGCGTTCACTCGTACGCCGCGGGGCGCAAGCTCGCGCGCCACCGCCTTGGTCAGGCCGATCACGCCCGCCTTGGAGGCAGCGTAGTTGGCTTGCCCGGCATTGCCCATCAGGCCCACGACCGAGCTCATGTTGACGACGCAGCCGCCGCGCTGGCGCATAAAGGTCTTGGTGAGCGCGCGCGTCGTGTTAAACGTTCCTTTAAGATTGACATCGAGCACGCGATCGAAGGCGTCATCGCCCATGCGCATGAGCAGGCCATCGCGGGTGATGCCAGCGTTGTTGACGAGCGCCCAAATGGAGCCAAAGTCGTTGAGGACCGCTTCCACGCACGCGTTGACGGCAGCGGGGTCGGCCACGTCGCATTGATATGAGCGCGCCGTGGCACCAGCCGCCTCGCAGGCGTCGCACGTCTCGCGCGCCGCATCGACGCTGCCGGCATAGACGACGGCGATATCGTAGCCATCCTCCGCCAGACCGATAGCGCAGGCGCGGCCGATACCCCGCGAGCCGCCCGTGACCAGTGCCACGCGACGTGAGTCGTTGCGCTCGAGCGCGCCATTGTTCAAGTTGCCCATGTCATTCCTTTCGGGTTACAGCCCTGTGGACTATGCGAGCTCGTCGGCAATAGCTGCGACCTGCTCGGCCGTCTCGCACGAATACACACGAACGTCGCTCAGCGTACGCTTGACCAGGCCGGACAGCGTTTTGCCGGGGCCGACCTCAATAAATGTGTCGATGCCTTGATCCTGCAGAGCATGCAGCGTATCGACCCAGCGTACGGCATGGCTCACCTGATTGGCCAAGACATCCGATGCCGTCTGGGGATCCGCCGGATAGGGCGCCGCTGTCATATTTGCCAAAACAGGAATGAGCAACGGGGACGGCGCGTGACCGGCCTCAATATATGCGGCAAGGCCACAGGTCGCCTCGGCCATATAGGGGCTATGAAATGCACCCGACACCGCGACCTTCATGGCGCGGCCGCCAGCCTCTTTTACTAGGACGTCGAGCTCCTGCAGCGCCTCGGGCGCTCCGGCCACAACCGTCTGCTGTGGGCTGTTGTAGTTGACTGGCCAGCAGTCCTCGCCGGCCTGTTTTGCCAGGCCCTCGACTTGCGCCGCATCGAGCTTGATGACGGCGCGCATACCGCCCGGATGGCGCTCGGCAGCCGCGGCCATCAGCGCCGCGCGCTCGCACACGAGCTCAAAGCCCGCTCGCGTATCGAATGCCCCCGCAAAGGTGAGCGCGGCGACCTCGCCCAGCGAGAATCCCGCACAGGCGGCAGGCACCACGCCGCGCTCACGCAGAGCGGTAGCCGCTGCCAGGTCGTGAACGAACACGCACGGCTGCGTGTTCTCGGTCTGCGAGAGCTCCTCCTTGGAGGCGCTCCGGCACTGCTCGCTGGTCCCCGGGCGCACCTCGTCGACAATGGCGAACACCTCGGCGGCCGCCGGCGATGCCTCGATCAGGTCGACGCCCATCGCGGGGTGTTGGGCACCCTGGCCAGCAAACAGAAACGCTACGCTACCCATGCGGACGCACCCTTCAGGACGCGCTCGGCGCCATCGATCAGGTCGTCAACGATTTCACGTGCGCTCTGGCGCTCGTTGACCATGCCGGCAATCTGTCCACACAAAAACGAACCCTCTTCGTAATTGCCGTCCTTGGCGGCCTTGCGAAGGGCGCCCGTGCCCATGGCCCCGAGTTCCTCGACACTTACGCCCGCCGCCTCGCTCTTGGCGTAGGCGTTGGTAAAGGGGCTCTTGAGTGCACGCACCGGGTGTCCCGTCGAGCGGCCGGTCGCACGCGTCGAGGTGTCGTTGGCCTTCAAGACCATCTCCTTGTACTGCTCCGATACGGTGCACTCGTCTGCGATCAGAAAGCGCGTACCCACCTGCACGCCGGCGGCGCCCAGCATAAAGGCGGCCGCCACGCCGCGGCCGTCGGCAATACCGCCAGCGGCCACAACGGGAATGTCGACCGCATCGACGACCTGCGGCACCAGTGCCATCGTCGAGGTCTCGCCAATATGGCCGCCCGATTCGGTACCCTCGGCAACAACCGCCGTGGCTCCACGACGTGCCACGAGGCGCGCCAGCGCCACCGAGGCAACGACCGGGACGACCTTGATGCCCGCCTCGTTCCACGCCTTCATGTACTTGGCGGGATTGCCGGCGCCCGTCACGACGACCGGCACTCGCTCGTCAATCACGACCTGCGCGACCTCGTCGGCAAACGGGCTCATGAGCATGACGTTGACGCCAAAGGGCTTATCCGTCTTGGCGCGCAGCTCATGAATCTGGTCGCGAAGCCAGTTGGCGTCGGCGTTCATGGCCGCGATGATGCCTAAGCCACCCGCCTCGGACACTGCGGACGCCAGCGAGGCATCGGCAATCCAGGCCATACCGCCCTGGAACACGGGCTTTTCGATGCCGAGCAGATCGCAGAGAGGAGTCTTGAGCATCTCTACTTCTCCAATGCCGCCTCGACCGTATCGGCGAACTCGCCGACCGTCTTGGGGTTCTCCTCGGTATCGAGCTGGATGCCAAACTCGTCCTCGACGGCGACGAGGATCTCGACGGTGCCCAGGCTGTCGAGACCAATCTCCTCGAGCGTGGACTCGGGCTTCATCTCGACATCGTCAAGACCGGCGGTCTCGCGGATAACGTCGCAAACGCGCTCGAAGGTCTTCTGATCTGCCATGGTAGTTCTCCTTTGGTTGTGCCCTAGGGCGTTTTTATTTCCTATGTGCGACTACTTCCAACGAAGCAGATAGCCACCTATATCCAGACCGGCGCCAAATCCAACCAAGGCGATGGTGTCGCCTGTGTGAAGTGCACCGGCGTTTGCCAGCCGGTCGAGGGCAAGCGGAATGCATGCGCTCGAAATGTTGCCGATCTCGCGCAGCGTTCGAACCACGCGCTCGTCTGGCACGCCGAGGCGCTTGACCGCCTGACTCAGGATTCGTTCGTTAGCCTGATGGAATACAAAATGGTCGATGTCTTCGACCGAAATGCCCGCATCGCCCGCAAGCTTATGGACCGTGTCGCAGATGGCGTTGACGCCGAACTTGAACACGCGGCGGCCATTCATGGACAGCACGCTCTCGCTATCTGCAGAGGCCTTAAACGGCGAGGTGCCGACCAGACCGGGTACGCGCAACGTCTCGACGTCGGGCGCCGTCGAAAGCTCAACGGCAAGGGGGTTGTCTCCCCCAGCTCCAATCACTGCGGCACCTGCCCCATCGCCAAAGAGCACGCAGGTGGCGCGGTCGGTCCAGTCGAGCGTGCGCGTCATCTGCTCGGCAGCAACGACAAGCACGCGCTCGGCACGGCCGCGGGCGATATAGCCCTCGGCGACATCGAGCGCAAACACGAAGCCGGCACAAGCCGCCGAGACATCGAAGGCAGGGCACGTCGCGCCCAGACGCTCGGCTACGGCACACGCCTCGGCGGGAACAAGGTGGTCACCCGTTGTCGTCGAGCAGACGATTAGATCCAGCTGGCTCGCGTCGATTCCGGACACCTGGAGTGCCCGCTCGCTCGCCGCTACGGCAAGGTCGTCGAGTGACTCGGTGGTGCAGACGTGGCGGCTCTTGATACCGGTGCGGGTAAAAATCCACTCATCCGAGGTATCGAGGAACTCAGATAGCTCGTCATTGGAAACACTGCGCTCAGGAAGCGCCGAGCCTGTTCCAAGAATCGTGAAACCCATCACTAACCTCCTTTGAGTTGTTGACGTGTTTACATCGACCAAGAGAGGATAGCGCATTTTAGTCGTTGTTGACGTGTTAACATTAAATTGTCCAAATGCGACAAAGGCTTCACATTGTGTCTATCTCTCGACACCATTGCGCGATTGCCTTATTAACTTAGGAGGTAGCAGCTGTTATGGATTCTCGTTTAACGATAGTCGACGTAACCGGATCGACCAACGATGACCTGCTCGAAGCAGGAAAACAGGGAGAGCCGCACGGCACGGGACTTGCCGCCCGGACTCAGACGGCAGGACGCGGCCGGCGCGGCCACAAGTGGGATTCAACCGCCGGCAACCTATTGCTTTCGATTGTCCTGCGTCCATGCGTTAATCCTGCAAAGTACTCTGGTCTTGCCGCCATCAGCGGCTTAGCGGTGCTCGAGGCGCTCGAAAAGCAGGGTCTTGCAAACGAGATTGGCCTCAAATGGCCCAACGACCTGGTCGCGCGAGGACGCAAGCTCGGCGGCATTCTGGTCGAGGCCGCACGCGATAACGAAGGCAAACCTTTCGCCGTCTGCGGCATTGGCGTCAACGTAAACTACACGCCCCAAGAGGTGCCCGATGGCGGCCTGGCGGCAATTGGCCTCTCGGATCTCAACGAGAACGTTCCCGCCGTCGACATGCTCCTCGATGAGGTCTATCACGCAGTTATAGACGCTGTAGATGCCTGGGCAGAGCGCCTCACCGCCAAGGAAGAAGACGCCGGTCCGCTCGCGCCCGTCCACGATGAATATATCGCTCACCTCAATTGGATCGGGGAGCACGTTATCGCCCGCTCCCCCGCTGGGGACGAGCTGGCGCGTGGCATCTTTCAAACGGTCGATGGCTTTGGTCGCGCGTGCATCGAAACGGAAGACGGCTTTCGATCCTTCCATTTTGAGGAGGCATCGCTGCGTCCCTTGAGCGAATAGGGCGCCGCAACCACCTACTCGGCAGCATTACCCCACAGTCCAAACCATCATTCAAAACAAAAGGGCCCCGCTGCCGTAGCGGCAGCGGGGCCCTTTGAGCTATGAGCGATATCGCTTAGAGCTTGATGTCGATGTCGACGCCAGCGGGGAGGTCGAGACGCATGAGCGAATCAACGGTGCCCGAGGTGGGGTCGAGGATGTCGATGAGGCGCTTGTGGGTGCGCATCTCGAACTGCTCACGGGAGTCCTTGTTCACGTGCGGCGAGCGGATAACCGTGTACAGGTTGCGCTCGGTGGGCAGGGGGACAGGACCGGAAACGCGAGCGCCGGTCTTCTGAGCGGTCTCGACGATGAGCTTCGCGGACTGATCGACGACCTCGTGATCATAGCCCTTGAGGCGAATGCGGATCTTCTGGGTAGCCAACTTAAACCTCCAAAGAGTGCGAGAGATGTTCTCGCGGATTACGTAACAGGGAGCTCGAACTTAGGCGTTCTTGCTCATGACCTCGTCCACGATGGACTTGGGCGCGGGCTCATAAGAGTCGAACTGCATCGTGTAGGATGCACGGCCCTGGGTCTGGGAGCGAAGGTCGGTAGCGTAACCGAACATCTCGCCCAGCGGCACCTTGGCACGGATGAGCTTGCTGTTCTTGCGATCCTCCATGCCCTCGATCTTGCCGCGGCGACCGGAGAGGTTGCCCATAACGTCGCCCATGTACTGCTCGGGGGTCTCGACCTCGACAGCCATGATCGGCTCGAGCAGCTGCGGATCGGACTTCTTGAGGGCGTCCTTGATAGCCATAGAACCGGCGATCTTGAAGGCGGCCTCGGAGGAGTCGACCTCGTGGTAAGAACCGTCGAACAGGGTGACCTTAACGTCGAGGACCGGGAAGCCGGCGATAACACCGGTGTTCAGGGCCTCCTGGATGCCCTTGTCGATGGACGGGATGTACTCCTTGGGCACGACGCCGCCGACGATAGCGTTGACGAACTCGTAGCCGAAGCCCTCCTCCATCTTCTCGAGCTTGATGACGGCGTGGCCGTACTGACCGCGGCCGCCGGACTGACGGACGAACTTGCCCTCAGCCTTCTCGACGTCGTGACCAGCGGTCTCGCGGTAGGCAACCTGGGGCTTACCAACGTTAGCGTCAACCTTGAACTCGCGGAGCAGACGGTCGACGATGATCTCGAGGTGCAGCTCGCCCATGCCGGCGATGATGGTCTGGCCGGTCTCGTGGTTGGTGGACACCTGGAAGGTCGGGTCCTCCTCGGCGAGCTTGGTCAGAGCCAGGGACATCTTGTCCTGCTCGGCCTTGGTCTTGGGCTCGATGGCAACGTCGATAACGGGCTTGGCGAACTCGATCTTCTCGAGGACGATCTCGTTGCCCTCGGCGCACAGGGTGTCACCGGTGGTGGAGTTCTTGAAGCCGACGCAAGCGACGATGTCGCCGGCGGCAGCGTCGTCACGGTCGATACGCTCGGCGGCGTTCATCTCGAGGATGCGGCCGAGGCGCTCGCGCTGACCGTTGGAAGCGTTGATCACGTAGGAGCCGGACTCGGCACGGCCGGAGTAAACGCGGACGTAGGTGAGCTTACCGACGAACGGGTCGGTCATGATCTTGAAGACCAGGCCGGAGAAGGGCTCGTCGAAGGAAGGATGACGCTCGATCTCCTCGCCGGTGTCCGGATCGGTACCGGTGACGGCCTCGACGTCAAGCGGGCTGGGCAGGTAGTCGACGACAGCGTCGAGCAGCTCCTGGACGCCCTTGTTCTTGTAGGCGGAGCCCACAAAGACGAGGTTGAGCTCGTTGGCCAGAACGCCCTTGCGCAGAGCAGCCTTGAGCTCCTCGACGGTGAAGTCCTCCTCCATGAGGATCTTCTCCATGAGCTCATCGTCAAAGCTGGCAGCAGCGTCGAGGAGCTCCTCGCGCTTGGTGGCAGCGATGTCAGCGAACTCAGCCGGGATCTCGTCCATCGGCTCGGGGTAGGTCATGCCCTTGTCGTCGGCCTTGAAGTCCCATGCAGTCATGGTGACCAGGTCGATGACGCCCCAGAAGTTGTCCTCGGCGCCCATCGGGACCTGAGCGGCCACGGCGTTAGCGTCGAGACGATCCTTCATGGTCTCGATAGCGTTGAAGAAGTCAGCACCCACGCGGTCATACTTGTTAATGAAGGCGATGCGGGGGACGTTGAAGGTAGAAGCCTGACGCCAAACGGTCTCAGACTGGGGCTGAACGCCGGCAACGGCGTCGAAGACGGCGACAGCGCCATCGAGGACGCGCAGGCAGCGCTCGACCTCGGCGGTGAAGTCAACGTGGCCCGGGGTGTCGATGATCTGGATGCGGTAGTCCTTACCGTCCTTGTTCCAGAAGCACGTGGTAGCAGCGGAGGTAATGGTTACGCCGCGCTCCTGCTCCTGAACCATCCAGTCCATGGTGGCAGCGCCCTCATGGACCTCACCGATCTTGTGGGTCTTACCGGTGTAGTAAAGAATACGCTCGGTCGTGGTGGTCTTACCGGCATCGATGTGAGCCATGATGCCGATGTTACGGGTATCGGAAAGCTTGTACTTAGGCTTAGCCATGTTAGTTCCTTACCTTAACTTACCAACGATAGTGAGAGAACGCGCGGTTGGCCTCGGCCATCTTGAAGACGTCCTCACGCTTCTTGACGGAAGCGCCCAGGCCGTTGGAAGCGTCGAGGATCTCGTTGGCGAGACGCTCGGCCATGGTCTTCTCCTTGCGAGCGCGGGAGAAGTTGACGATCCAGCGGATACCCAGAGCGGTGGAACGACGGGAGTTAACCTCCATCGGGACCTGATAGGTAGCGCCACCGACACGCTTGGGCTTAACCTCGAGCGTGGGCTTGACGTTGTCCATAGCCTTCTTGAAGGTAGCGAGAGCGTCGCCACCCTCGGACTTCTCGGCAACGATCTCGAAAGCGGTGTAAACGATGCGCTCAGCGGTGGCCTTCTTGCCGTCAAGAAGGACCTTGTTGATGAGCTGAGTCACCAGGCGGTTGTTGTAAACGGCGTCAGGCTGAACCTCACGACGATTAGCTGCTGCACGACGCGGCATGTGAAATCTCCTTAAGTGTCTACCGTGCGGCGCTTAGGCGGCACACGGCGAAAGTATCAAAACGTTATCTGGCTTATTTAGCCTTGGGGCGCTTAGCACCGTACTTGGAACGGGCCTGCATACGGTTCTGGACCGGAGCAGCGTCGTAGGCGCCACGGATGACGTGATAACGGACACCAGGGAGGTCACGGACACGACCGCCGCGGACGAGCACGATGGAGTGCTCCTGCAGGTTGTGGCCCTCACCCGGGATGTAAGCAGTAACTTCGATGCCGTTGACAAGGCGAACACGGGCAACCTTACGAAGAGCCGAGTTCGGCTTCTTGGGGCTCGTGGTGAAGACGCGGGTGCAAACGCCGCGCTTCTGGGAGTTGTGCTGCAGAGCAGCGTTCTTGGACTTCTTGGGCACGGAACGACGGCCCTGGCGAACCAGCTGGTTAATAGTAGGCAAAGCGTACTCCTTCTCGAATGATTCCAGCTTTCTGTAAAGTGCAACGGCTTGAATCGAGGGGTCAGCATCCCCCTACGAAACACGCAGTTCGATAGGATACGTGCCGTTAGCTGTGTCGTCAACAGACCACGCCGCCGGGCGTATCCCAAAATTGGCACATTTCCGCAAAGCCTACACAAAAGGAATCCCCTTCTGTGCGCGGGGGCGGATTCCCGGTCCGGGCGGCCCGCTGTTTAAGTTTGCTGCTCTACAGTCCTGCGCAAGACGGAAAGCACATTAAGTGCTTTCCTTTGCGTGCGGAACTCGCGACAAACTTAAACAGCGGGCCGCCCGGACCGGGAATCCGACGTGCTCGTCGGGGCAACGTTCCCTACCAAAAAGGGACAGGTTTATTTTGGTCGGTTTTATCTGGGAAAACGCCACTCTTCACGGTGATCCGCATCCATTTGCTACGTTCTTCCGAGAATCAGACGAATAACGTCCAATCCACTCGTCCATATAACGCTAAAAAGGCCGCTTCCCCCCTTGGGAAGCGGCCCAGACTTTACGAATAAACGATGGTAAAGGGTACTTTTGTTTCGGTCTCCCCTGTTGACGTGCACCTCGTGCCCTCAAGCGTTACTGAGACCACTTGTTCGACATCAATCAACTTCGTTGGCACCCAGATGTTCTCTCCGCTATTGCGCCCATAAGAAAAATATAAGTTGAACACCCCTGCGTCGTCATCTTCGATAATCTGCTCCGATCCATCCTTGTAGCTGACGGTCAGCTTATTATCAACTGCTTCATAGCCCAAATCATCGATGTGCGTCTGGATGGAAAACGGGCTAATCTCAAGAGGCGAGTCACCGGAGCGGAGTCCCTTTGTATCGACGTACGCTCCAATATTGAACTCGGGTGTCGACGCCTCAAACCGCCTCGCACTCTCACCTTCACCCTCGGTCCAGTGGATATTCCAGGTGACCGCATGTTGCAAATCTCGCTCGCGATCCATAGCGGCAAAGTACATCGTGCCATTAATGACAGTATCGCTTGATGTGTCCTTATCAATTGTGCTGCGTGTGTCAGGCCATTCCTCGCCGAACTTCATATCGGGCGTGCCGATGCCCTGTTCTTCTTCACCATAGAGAACAAGTTCGCCAATCTCTGCTGCTGGCTTGTAGTAGTTAACTCCATTTGGATTGGACAACGTAAACGTCACGGCTCCGCAGCCGTTTTGGTCGATTGCCATCTCATGGATATCAAGCGTATAGCCGTTACCCTCGACGGACAAATTAACCTTCTGGACTGTGCCCTCCAGGCTTTGGGGCGCGATGCCATCGCCAAACTCTCTGGTGTAGGTATATTTAGTTCCCGATGAGCCGCCGTTGGTCCAGGTAATGGAATCCCCGTTGCCGTGGTTTCCCCAGGCTGAGGCAAAATAGCTGGAATTGACAACGGCGTAGGCGACCCCTCCGGTCGCCAACACTCCGGCAAGACATCCGATAACCGCAACATAGAGGGGCTTAGCATGACCCCTTTTGCGAAGCGGCTCGCCTTCAGCTGCATTAAGAACGCGATCTGCAAGATCGCTATCGGCTTGGATGGACTCGAAGGCCCGCTTGATTTGATTGGATTTCACGGTCGCCCTCCTCTAGGATGAATTTGAGCTTCGATCGACCGCGAGCTAAACGCGTTCGAACGGTAGCGGCTGGCACATGCAGTAACTCGGCAATCTCTGAGGTCGAAAAGCCCAGATAGTAATAGAGCATGATGGGAACACGGAATCGTTCCGGAAGTCGCATGACGTCTGACAGGACCGCCTTGGACTCCTCCTGCACCGCCGAAAGCGAATCGGCCAGGTTCTCAATATCCTCCACACGCCTCCATGGCTTTCGAAAGAGCGATTTACATTCATTGATCGTGACCCGGATAAGCCATCGACGAAGATGTTCCCAACTTTCAAAGTTTCCATCGCTTTTAAGCAACTTAAGAAAGACGTCTTGGGCAATATCGTCGGCATCGGCACGATCGCGCAGGTACGTCAATGCGATTCGAAACACGACATCCCGGTGATCTTCGACCGCCTGTCTAAATGCCTGTTCTTCCATAATCACCTCCCGGTGACGGTAATGATTCTTGATGAGGTCCTCACCATAGATACGCTTTGACCGAACGAAATGTTTCAAATACAAGCAGGAATAACCTACCAAAATAAACCTGTCCCTTATTGGCAGGTTTTCTTCAACAAAAAAGACCCGCTTCCCTGTTGGGAAACGGGTCTCTGGAAGGACGGTTAACGTACTAGGAAATTATTCCTCGTCGTTGTCCTTGGCCTCTTCGGCATCGTCGGTGTCCACGAGCTGGTTGAGCAGCTCGTCGAGGGACGCCATGTCCTCGTTGATCGCGCCGTTGGCGGGAGCCTTCTTGTCGTCGATCGGGGCGCCCAGGAGCTCCTCGTCGGCGTCGGCGTGATGCGTCGGCGTGGCGGAGGTGCCCAGCAGGATGTCGTCCGGACCGTCGGGGCTAAAGACCATCTGCAGCAGCTGCGAGAGGTCTTCCTCGTCGGCAACGTCGTCGTTGTTCTCGAGGATGTAGAGCAGGTCGTGGGCCTCGAGGCCGTCACGGAGCTCCTCGATCGCCTTGGCACCGATGCCATCGATGCGCAGCAGATCCTCCTCGGACTTGCCGACCAGGTCGCCGACCGTCTCGATGCCGACCTCGCTGAACTTGTTGGTCCAGCGCTGCGACACGCCCAGGTCGTCGAACAGGTACAGGCGAGCCTTCTCGGCGGAGATGGTGTGGCCGTTGCGGGTGAACGAACCGTCAGCACCACCGAACTCGTCGTAGCCGGCCCAGTCGAGCTGCTGCGGGAGTTGCTCGTCCAGGTCCTTGAGCTCCACAGGAGCCCACTCGGGCAGCGACTTGGCGTTGGGCGAAGCCGGGCCGTCGATGTCCACGTAGCCGTCGGCCGTGCGATACGTCAGCTTGGCGTTGGCGTACGGCTTGAGGCCGGTACCAGCCGGGATCTTCTTACCGACGATGACGTTGGACTTAAGGTCGAGCAGGTGGTCGACCTTGCCCTCAATAGCAGCCTCGGTAAGGACGCCGGCGGTACGGATGAACGAAGCGCTCGACAGCCAGGAGTCGATGTTGGACGCGACCTTGAGCGTACCCAGGATGACGGGCTCGGCCACAGGAGCCTGACCACCCAGACGGGCAACGCGCTCGACCTCGTCGGCGAACTCGTAGCGGTCGACGTACTGACCAAGCAGGTACTTGGAGTCACCGGGGTTGGTGATCTGAACGCGACGCAGCATCTGACGTGCGAGCACCTCGATGTGCTTGTCGTTCAGGTCGACGCCCTGGCTGGTGTAGACGTCCTTGACGCTCTCGACGAAGGTGTGCATCGTCGACTCGATGTCGGTCAGCTTGCGCAGGTTGCGGAAGTTGACGAAGCCCTTGGTGATCTGGTCGCCGGCGCGAACCTCGCAGCCGTCCTCGATCTCGGGCATAAAGCGAACCGAAGCGGGGACGCGACGCTCGTCGAGGACACGGGTGTGGTCCTCGGAGTCGGTGAGCGTCAGCACGTACTCGGACTTCTCGGGCTTAATCGAGAGGTGGCCGGAGTACGGAGCCAGCTCGGCCTCGCGACCCAGAATCTTCTCGTTGACGTTGCCGACGATATCGAACATACGGCTGACCGTAGGCAGACCCTGCGTAATATCGTCGACGCCAGCGACGCCGCCGGAGTGAATGGTACGCATCGTAAGCTGCGTACCGGGCTCGCCGATGGACTGGGCGGCAATAATGCCGACCGCGGTACCGATGGCGACCGGACGACGGGTGGAAAGATCCCAGCCGTAGCACTTCTGGCACACGCCGTACTTGGAGCGGCAAGTGAGCAGCGCGCGGAGCTTGACCTTCTTAAGGCCGGCATCGACCATCTTCTGAATGTCGGCAACCTTCTCGATGTAGCCGTCCTGCTCAAAGAGCACGGTGCCATCGGGAGCCACGACGTCCTCGATGAAGCAACGGCCGACGAGGTCGGTGTTGAGGTCGGTGGTGCCGGGGATGATGAGGTTGTAGGTGACGCCCTCGTGCGTGCCGCAGTCCTCCTCGCGGACGATGACGTCCTGGGCCACGTCGACCAGACGACGGGTCAGGTAACCAGAGTCCGAGGTGTGGGATGCGGTATCGACCAGACCCTTACGGGCGCCGTAGGTCGAAATGAAGTACTCGAGCGGCAGCAGGCCCTCGCGGAAGTTCGCCTTAATGGGAAGGTCGATCGTCTCGCCGGACATGTCTGCCATCAGGCCACGCATGCCGCCGAGCTGACGCAGCTGGGTCTTAGAACCACGGGCGCCGGAGTCGGCCATCATGTACAGCGGGTTCTCCTCGTCGAACATGTCGAGCATGAGCGCTGCGACCTTGTCGGTACAAGCGGTCCACTCGTTAACGACTTCGATGTGGCGCTCCGTCTCGTTGATGAAGCCCTCCTCGAAGTACTCGTTGATCTGGTCGACGTTGGCCTGGGCGCGGTCGAGCAGCTCCTGCTTCTCGGCAGGGATGAGAGCGTCCCACACCGAGATGGTGAGGCCGGCGCGGGTAGCGTAGTGGAAGCCGGAGTACTTGATGGCGTCGAGGATCGGGCCGACCTTGGCCTCGGGGTAACGATCACAGCAGTCCGCAACCAGCTTGGCCACATCGCCCTTGACCATCTTGTAGTTCATGAACTCGTAGTCTTCGGGCAGGCACTGGCGGTTGAAGATGATGCGGCCGATAGAGGTCTCGAAGCGCGCGGTCTTATTGCCGGTGACATCGTAGTCGACAAACTCGTTCTTGCCGTTCTTGACGCGGAAGATACGGGTGCCGTCCTCATTGATGACGTTGGCATCGGCAGCGGACACGCGGACCTGGATCTTGGCCTGCATGTCGACCTCGGAGCGGCAGTCATAGGCGTGCAGCGCGTCGTCGAAGCTCGAGAACACGTGGTTCTCGCCCGGCAGACCCTCGCGGACCTGGGTCAGGTAGTACACACCGATGATCATGTCCTGCGAAGGGATGTTGACCGGCTTGCCGGATGCCGGCGAGCGCAGGTTGTTCGCAGAGAGCATGAGCACGCGAGCCTCGGCCTGAGCCTGGCTGGACAGCGGCACGTGGACAGACATCTGGTCGCCGTCGAAGTCGGCGTTGAAGGGCGAGCAGACCAGCGGGTGCAGGTGGATAGCCTTGCCCTCGACCAGCACCGGCTCAAAGGCCTGGATGGACAGACGGTGCAGGGTCGGTGCACGGTTGAGCAGCACGACGCGGCCGTCGATGACCTCTTCGAGGATATCCCACACAAAGGTGGCACCGCGGTCGATAGCGCGCTTGGCGCCCTTGATGTTCTCGACCTTGCCGAGCTCGACCAGGCGCTTCATAACGAAGGGCTTGAAGAGCTCCAGCGCCATGGTCTTGGGCAGACCGCACTGGTGCAGCAGCAGCTTGGGGTCGGTAACGATAACCGAACGGCCGGAGTAGTCGACACGCTTACCCAGCAGGTTCTGACGGAAACGACCCTGCTTGCCCTTGAGGGCCTCGGCGAGCGACTTGAGCGGGCGACCGCCACGGCCAGAGACCGGGCGACCACGACGGCCGTTGTCGAACAGGGCGTCCACGGACTCCTGGAGCATGCGCTTCTCGTTGTTCACGATAATCGCAGGGGCGTCCAGGTCGAGCAGGCGCTTGAGTCGGTTGTTACGGTTGATCACGCGACGATACAGGTCGTTGAGGTCGGACGCGGCGAAGCGGCCGCCATCGAGCTGGACCATCGGGCGCAGATCGGGCGGAATGACCGGGATGACGTCCAGGATCATGTTTGCGGGGCTGTTGCCGCCCTTCAGGAAGGCGTCAACGACCTCGAGGCGCTTGACGGCCTTCTCGCGCTTCTGCTTCTGGGAATCCTCGTCGGCGATGATGGCCTTGAGCTTCTCGGCCTCGGAGGGGAGGTCGATAGCAGCGAGCAGGTCGCGGACAGCCTCGGCACCCATACCACCCTTGAAGTACATGGAGTAGTAACGGGTCATCTCACGGAACAGCGGCTCATCGGAGATGAGGTCGCGCTCGGTGAGCTTCATGAAGGCGTTGAAGGCGTCCGTGCGGAGCTGCTTCTCGTCCTTGCACTCTTCCTCGATGTCGACGATGCCAGAGGCGATCTCCTCGGGGGTCAGCGGCTCCTCGTCGGAGAACTCGTCAAAGTTCTCGGGGTCGCCCTGCTCCTTGAGGGACTCGATCTGACGGGCGCACTCGGCATCGATCTCTTCCAGATCGGCGGCGAGCTCCTCGCGCAGGTCGTCGGCATCGGCCTCGCGAGCCTCGTAGTCAACCTCGGTGATGATGTAGCTGGCAAAGTACAGAACCTTCTCGAGGTCCTTGGACTTGATGTCGAGCATACGGCTCATCGGGAAGCTCGTGGGGCTCTTGAAGTACCAGATGTGGGACACGGGAGCGGCGAGCTCGATATGGCCCATGCGGTCGCGACGCACCTTGGCCGAGGTAACCTCGACGCCGCAGCGCTCGCAGACGATACCCTTAAAGCGGATGCCCTTGTACTTGCCGCAGGAGCACTCCCAGTCCTTGGCGGGACCGAAGATCTTCTCGCAGAACAGGCCGTCCTTCTCGGGCTTGAGGGTACGGTAATTGATGGTCTCCGGCTTCTTGACCTCACCGTGCGACCAGGAACGGATCTGGTCGGCGGAGGCAAGGGAGATCTTTACCGAGTCAAAATCAGTAGCTTCGAAATCTGCCACAGTCAACTACTCCTTATCAGTGGTCGTGGCGGCGACAGCCTCGGGTGCCTCGACGGTCTCGGCATCCTCGGCCTCGACGTCGGCGTCAACGCCGGCGAGCGCAGCCAGGTCGTCGAGAGCAGAGGTCTCCTCGGCGGTCACAGGGGCGGAGGCGTCCTCGTCAGCATCGTGCATGGGCTCGATGTCCAGCGCGAGGGAACGGATCTCCTTGACGAGAACCTTGAAGGACTCGGGGATACCCGGAACAGGAACGTTCTCGCCCTTGACGATGGACTCGTAGGTCTTGACGCGGCCCACGGTATCGTCGGACTTGACGGTCAGAATCTCCTGCAGGACGTTGGAAGCACCGTATGCGTACAGTGCCCAAACTTCCATCTCGCCGAAGCGCTGGCCGCCGAACTGGGCCTTGCCGCCCAGAGGCTGCTGGGTAACCAAGCTGTAAGGGCCGGTCGAACGGGCGTGGATCTTGTCGTCGACCATGTGGCCGAGCTTGAGGATGTAGGACGTACCCACGGTAATGGGCTCGCGGAACTCCTCGCCGGTGCGGCCGTCGAACAGACGGGTCTTGCCGCGCTCGTCAAGCTGGGTGACAAACTCGGGACGCATGTGATCGCCAAAGGCAGCGGTGGCCTTGTTGAGCATGTTCTTGTTGGCACGACGGATGACCTCGGCGATTTCGTCCTCCTTGGCGCCGTCGAAGACGGGCGTCGCGGTGAAGAACGGACCGGGGACGTACTTGTCGGAGTCGGCCTTCTCGGTATCCCAACCGCAGGCAGCGGCCCAGCCAAGGTGGCACTCGAGCAGCTGGCCGACGTTCATACGCGAGGGAACGCCCAGCGGGTTGAGGATAACGTCGATCGGGGTACCGTCAGCCATGTAGGGCATGTCCTCGACCGGCAGAACGTTACAGATAACACCCTTGTTGCCGTGGCGGCCGGCGATCTTATCGCCCTGCTGGATCTTACGACGCTGGGCGACGTAGACGCGCACCTGCTCGTTGACGCCGGGGGCCAGATCGTCGCCGTTCTCGCGGCTAAAGCGGACGACGTCGATGACGCGACCGTAAGCGCCGTGAGGCATCTTAAGGGAGGTGTCGCGGACGTCGTGGGCCTTGGCACCGAAGATGGCACGCAGCAGGCGCTCCTCGGCGGTCAGAGCGCTCTCGCCCTTAGGCGTGACCTTGCCGACCAGGATGTCGCCAGGGCCGACCTCGGCGCCGATGCGGATAATGCCGTCCTCGTCGAGGTTGGCAAGCATATCCTCAGAGAGGTTCGGGATCTCGCGGGTGATCTCCTCGGGGCCGAGCTTGGTGTCGCGGGCATCGATCTCGTGACGGGTGATGTTGATGGTCGTCAGCAGGTCCTCGGCCACCAGACGCTCGGACACGACGATACCGTCCTCGTAGTTGAAGCCTTCCCACGGCATGTATGCCACGGTGAGGTTCTGACCCAGTGCGAGCTCGCCATGATCGGTCGAAGGACCGTCAGCCAGGGGCTCGCCCTGCTCAACGGTGTCACCGACGCGCACGAGCGGACGGTGGTTGATGCAGGTGGACTGGTTGGAGCGCTGGTACTTGGCCAGGTGATACTCGTCCATGCCGCCGGCATGCTTGACGATGATCTTGGCAGCGTCGGCAAAGATGACCTCGCCGGCGTTCTTGGCCAGGGTGACCTCGCCGGAGTCCAGAGCGGCGCGACGCTCCATGCCGGTACCGACATAGGGAGCGGCAGGGTGAACCAGCGGCACGGCCTGGCGCTGCATGTTAGCGCCCATCAGCGTACGCTTGGCGTCGTCGTGCTCGAGGAACGGGATCAGCGTGGCTGCGACGGAGAGCATCTGACGCGGCGAGACGTCCATGTAGTCGACGTCCTCGACAGGCACGTCGGCGGGAGCGCCGAAGGAGCCGTCGAAGTCGCGGGTACGGGCGATCACGGTGTGCGGGCGGACAAGCTTGCCCTCGGCATCGGTCGTGATGAACTCGTTGGTCTTGGGATCGAGCGGCGTGTTGGCCGGCGCGATGACGTGCTTCTCTTCCTCGTCAGCGGTCATCCAGTCGATCTGGTCGGTGGCAACGCCGTTCTCGACGCGACGGAACGGAGCCTCGATGAAGCCGTACTCGTTGACGCGGGCGTAGAGAGCGAGCGAGCCGATCAGGCCGATGTTGGGGCCTTCGGGGGTCTCAATCGGGCACATGCGGCTGTAGTGCGAGTTGTGAACGTCGCGGACGGCCGTCGGCACGTTGGTGCGGCGGCTGGAGCCGGACTTGTGGCCGGCAAGACCGCCAGGGCCGAGTGCGGACAGACGGCGCTTGTGGGTCAGACCGGTCAGGGGGTTCGCCTGGTCCATGAACTGCGAGAGCTGCGAGGAACCGAAGAACTCCTTGATGGAGGCCACGATCGGACGGATGTTGATGAGCGACTGCGGGGTAATCTCGTCGATGTCCTGGGAGCTCATGCGCTCACGGACGACGCGCTCCATACGGCTCATGCCGATACGGAACTGGTTGGCGACGAGCTCGCCGACGGTGCGGATGCGGCGGTTGCCAAAGTGGTCGATGTCGTCGACCTTGAAGCCCTGCTCGCCGGCAGCGAGGGACAGCAGGTAGCGCAGCGTCGCGACGATATCCTCGTCGGTGAGCACCGTGACCTCTTCCTCGGTGGTGAGGTTGAGCTTCTTGTTGACCTTGTAACGACCGACGCGGGCCAGATCGTAGCGCTGCGGGTTAAAGAGCAGGCCCTCGAGCAGGCTGCGGGAAGCGTCCACGGTGGGAGGCTCGCCCGGGCGCAGGCGACGGTAGATCTCGATAAGGGCATCCTCGCGGGTGAGGGCGGTGTCGCGCTCCAGGGTGCGCTTGATCACATCGGAGTTGCCGAGCAGCTCGATGATGTCGTCGTTGGTGACGGCGATGCCAAGGGCGCGCAGGAACATCGTGGCGCTCTGCTTACGCTTACGGTCGATGGAGACCATGAGCTGATCGCGCTTGTCGACCTCAAACTCGAGCCAGGCACCGCGGGACGGGATGATCTGGGCCTTGTAGATCTGCTTGCCCGAATCCATCTCGGAGCTGTAGTACACACCCGGGGAACGGACGAGCTGCGAAACGACGATACGCTCGGTACCGTTGATGATGAAGGTGCCCTGATCGGTCATCATGGGGAAGTCGCCCATAAAGACGAGCTGCTCCTTGATCTCGCCGGTCTCCTTGTTGGTGAGACGGACGTCGGTCAGGAGCGGGGCCTGATAGGTCATGTCCTTCTCGCGGCACTCCTCGACGGTGTGCGCGGGGTCGCCGAACTGATGCTCGCCGAAGGTAACCTCGAGAACATGGTTCTGACTCTGGATGGGGCTGGATTCCTTGAACGCCTCACGAAGGCCCTCGTCCTTAAAACGCTCAAAGGATTCCCTTTGAACAGAGATAAGGTTGGGGAGCTCCATGGCCTCCGGGATTTTCCCGAAGCTGACGCGCTTGCGCTCAGTGGCAGTGTATGCGTAGGTCACCAGGTTTTTCCTCCTTCACGGAAATGCTCGGTGG
>DBFBFY010000088.1:0-4083 GCA_048201615.1 Collinsella sp. | reverse complement strand
CAGAACACGGCGCAGTTGCCGCACTCGTTGCACATGCCGTCGACATGGACGACCTGATGCTTGGCCAGGCCCGGCACCTTAATTGCCACGTTGGCGCGGTTGGGGCACACGTCGCAGCAGACCTCGCACACCGAGCCGCAGCCCAGGCAGCGGGTCTTGGTGCAGTTGCGCTTGTCGCGGCACAGCGACCCCTTGCGCTCGTAGCAGGTGTCCTCGCGGCCGGCCTGAGCATTCTGGTCGGCGTACTTGTTAAAGTCCACGCCGGCGATGGCACGGGCAACCTCGGCGGCATCGGCGATGGCCTCGACCACGGTGGCAGGACCGCGACGGCAGTCGCCCGCAGCCCAGACGCCCTCGACGCCGGTGGAGGTGGCAGCAAGGCGGCCGCGACGGTCGTGCTCGACGCCCGCGGCATCGTACAGGCTGGCGTCGATGCCCTCGCCCACGGCGCAGATCACCGTGGTGGCGGGAAGCTCGACGGTCTCGCCCGTGGCGACGGGGCTGCGACGGCCGCTTGCATCCGGCTCGCCAAGCTCCATAACATCGCAGGTCAGCACGGCGCCGTTGAACGCCTTGGGCGCCAGCAACTCGCAGAACTCAACGCCGTCGGTAAGAGCAAGATCGAGCTCTTCCTCGTCAGCGGGCATCTGCTTCTTGGTGCGGCGATACACCAGGCGCACGTTCTTCACGCCAGCCAGACGCTTGGCCACGCGGGCCGCGTCCATGGCGGTGTTACCGGCGCCAATGACCACGACGTCCTCGCCCAGCTCGAGTTTCTCGCCCTTCTTGGCGGCCTCGAGGAACTCCAGCACGTCGAGCTCGGCACCCTCGCCTAGGCCCGCAGAGCCGGGCATCCAGGCACCGGTGGCCACGACCACGTCGGTAAAGCCCTGGGCCTTGAGCTCGTCAATGGAATCAACGCGAGCGTTGAGCTGCACCTTGGCGCCAAAGGCCAGGCAGAGCTCGGCATCGTGGGAGATATCGTCGCTCGCGATGCGGAACTCGGGAATCACGTGACGGACCACGCCACCGAGCGAATCGCGGGCCTCAAAGATGGTGACGGGCACGCCGGCGCGCGTCAGGAAGAACGCCGTCGCCAGGCCGGCCGGGCCGCCGCCGATAACGGCAACGTTGCGCTCACCGTCGTTGGCGATGGCCTGGGCGCGCAGCTTGGGCAGCACGGCGGTCATGGCCTCACGGGCGGCCTTGAGCTTGCTGGCGCGAATCTGGGCACCCTCGGGCTCGTAGAACGCACGCTCGCAGGCACGACCGCAGGGATGCGGGCAGATGGTGCCGGTAATAAACGGCAGGGCGTTGCGCTCGATGATGATGTTGAGTGCGTCCTCGTAGCGGCCCTCGTCAACAGCCGCCAGATAGGCGGGAATATCCTGTTGGATGGGGCAGCTCGTGCGGCACGGCGTGGTAAAGCAGTCGGAAAGCGGGCTCTTGCCGGCGACCTTGCGGTCGGGCAGCGGACGCAGCGGCTTCTTGTAGAGCGGGTTGGTGAGCGAGTCAGCCTGAATCGCGGTCACAGCCTTGAGAGAGACGCCCGCGAACGGCTTGCCGTTCAGATCGCCAAATTCGCCGGCCATCTGACTAAAGCGCTCGTAGCCACCAGGCTTGAGTACGTCGGTCGCCAGGGTGACGGGCCAAATGCCGGCATCGTACAGGGCGCGGATGTTGTAGACCGTGGCACCGCCGGAGTAACTGATGCGCAGCTTGCCATCGAACTGCTCGGTAATGCGGCGGGCGGCCTCGATGGTCAGCGAGAACAGCGAACGGCCGGACATGTACATCTCGGTGGAGGGCAGCTCGTTTCTCGTCACGTCGACGGGGAACGTGTTGGTCAGCTTGACGCCGAACTCCAGGCCGCGCTCGGCGCACAGGGCAATCAGGCGCTCGAACATGGGCACGGCATCGGCCCACTGCAGGTCCTCGCGGAAGTGCGTGTCATCGAAGACGATGTAGTCAAAGCCCAGCTCGTTGAGGCGCTGACGTGCAAACTCATAGCCCAGCAGCGTGGGGTTGCACTTGATGTAGGTGTTGAGGCCCTTCTCGGTGATGAGATAGGTCGCGATGCGCTCGATCTCGGCCGGCGGGCAGCCGTGCAGGGTAGACTCGGTGATGGAGTTGGAGACGCGCGCCGGGATGGACTCGACAAACGCGGCGTCAACATGCTCAAACTTGTCCAGGTTAGCGAGCGCCCACGTGCGGCACTCATTCCAAACCTCGGAGCCGCTGGCGTCCTTCATGCCCTCGATGTAGGCGTCGACCTTGGGGCTCTTGATGCCCTCGAGGTCATAGCCCACGGACATGTTGAAGACAAAGCCGTCCGGGCTGCCCAGGCCGTACTCGCGAGCGATGAGGTGGCAGGCAAACCATGCCTTCACGTACTCGGCAAAGGCCTGCGGAACCTCGAGCTCGGTCGACCACTCGCAGTTGTAGCACTCGTCCTGCGCCACGATGCAGGGCTTGTTCACACACTTGGAGAGCTCCTCGCCGTCCATAACCTGAACGGTCTTGAGCTCAAAGAAGCGGGAACCGGCCACGTAGGATGCCACGATGTTCTGGGCAAGCTGCGTGTTGGGGCCGGCGGCCGGGCCAAACGGAGTCTCGATGCGCTCGTCAAAAATGGGAAGCGCGCCCTCCTGGTTGGTCGTGACCATCTTGCGCACGCCAAAGACGGCGCCCTGAGTCTTGTGCTCCTCGATGATCCAGTTCATCAGCTGCGAAAACGGGATCGGCCTCATGATGTCGCTCATAGTGAGCTCCTCTCTGTAACGCCCGGCGAGACCGCGCGGCGGGCGCAAATACGGTGTAGCGCTAGCACAGCGCCGGCGACCCCGCGGAGGTCGCCTATACGCGCGTCGGATGCGGCGAAACATCCGACGCGCGCGAATCTACTTGTAATTAGTAGGCGCGATCGTTGAGCGTGCTCCAGAGCTTCTTGGACTCGGCCATGGTCCACGCGTTGATCTTGTCCTCATCAATGCCAACGAACTCGCGATCCTTGTACAGGACGCGGCCGTTGATGATGGTGGTGCGGCAGTTTTTGCCCATCATGCCAAAGAGCATGTGGCCGTCGATGTTCTCCTCGCTCAACGGCGTAAAAGGCTTGTAGTCCATAACGATGACGTCGGCGGCAGCGCCGGCCTCGAGCACACCAAGCTTGCGATCGAAGTACTTGCTCGCCATCTTGGCATTGTTCTCGAACAGCATGGTCATGGCCTCGCACCAGCCCACGTTGGGCATAGCGGCGTTGTGGCGCTGAATGATCAGGAAGACCTTGAGGCTCTCGAGCATATCGTGAGTGTAGGCGTCGGTGCCCATGCACACGGGAATGCCGCGGCGGAAGAACTCGAGCACGGGGGCACAGCCCACGGCGTTGCCCATATTGGATTCGGGGTTGTTGACGAGCCAGGTGCCGGACTCCTTGACGATGTCCATCTCGGCAGGTGTCACGTGGATGCAGTGGCCGAGCATGGTGTCGGGACCGAGCAGGTTGTGCTGCAGCAGGCGCTCGACGGGGCTGATGCCGCCGCGGTTGAGGCGGGAGTCCCACACGTCATTCATGCCCTCGCACACATGGATGTGGAAACCGGTCAGGCCGTTGTTGGCCTCGGCCATCTTGTCCATGGTCTCGTCCGAAAGCGTAAAGGTGGCGTGACCGCCAAACATGGCGGCGATCATGTGGTTGTCGTTATCGCGACGCTCCTTGGCGGCCCACTGGGCAAACTCGGCGTTCTCGGCAATGGCCTGGTCGCATTTTTCCTGACCGCGGCGGTCGGAGACCTCGTAGCACAGGCACGAACGCATGCCCAGCTCCTGAGCGGCGTCCTTAATGGTAAAGAGGCTGCCCGGAATCTCGCAAAAGCTCGCATGGTGATCGAAGATCGTGGTGACGCCGTCGCGGATGGAATCCAGAATCGTGGCATAGGCGCTGGCCTTGGTGCCGTCGAGCGTCAGGTTGTCGTCGATCTTCCACCACTGCTGCTCAAGATTCTCCAGGAAGTTGGTGGGGTTGCAGCCCTTAATGGCAAGGCCGCGGGCCAGACCCGAGTAGATGTGGGTGTGGCAGTTGAT
>DBFBFY010000087.1:0-2646 GCA_048201615.1 Collinsella sp. | reverse complement strand
CAAAGCTGGCAACAATACTTCTCGAACAACGTGAAGCCGCCCCGTAGGGCGGCCGCCCCAAGAGAGGTGATTCCATGAGAATCGATAAGCTAGCAATGACGTCGCGCGAGGCGTTGCAGACCGCCATGAGCACGGCTGCCGACGCGCAGGCCGGCGCGGTGGAGCCGATTCACCTGCTGTCCGCCCTGCTCGGTGCCGGCGAGCGCAATATCTCCGTGATCATCGGGCGCATCGGTGCCGACCCGGCTCAGCTTGCACGCTCCACGCAGGATGCCATTGACCACGCGCCCAAGGTTTCCGGCGAGGGTCAGCAGATGGGTCTTTCCAACGAGCTCGTCCGCGTTATCGAGAAGGCCGAGAAGAAGGCCACCAAGATGGGCGACAGCTTTGTGGTGACCGAGCATTTGCTGATGGCGCTTGCCGAGGACAAGGGCGAGGCCGGTCGTGTACTGCGCGACGCCGGCGTCACCAAGGAGCGCATCGAGCAGGTCTACGAGGAGCTGCGCGGCGATGACCGCGTGACGTCCGCCGAGGACAAGACACAGTTTGAGGCGCTGGAGCAGTACGGCCGCAATATCTGCGACCTTGCCCGCGCCGGTAAGCTCGACCCGGTCATCGGCCGTACCGACGAGATTCGCCGTACCATCCAGGTCCTGTCCCGTCGCACCAAGAACAACCCCGTGCTCATCGGCGAGCCGGGCGTCGGCAAGACGGCCATCGTCGAGGGCATCGCCCAACGTATCGTGGCCGGCGACGTGCCGAGCACCCTGCGCGACCGCGACCTCATCGAGCTCGACATGAGCGCGTTGGTCGCCGGCGCCAAGTACCGTGGTGAGTTCGAGGACCGCTTAAAGGCCGTGCTCAAAGAAGTGCAAAAATCCGAAGGCAAGGTCATCCTGTTCATCGATGAGCTCCACACCATCGTGGGCGCGGGTGCCACCGAGGGCTCCATGGACGCCGGCAATATCCTGAAGCCGGCGCTTGCCCGTGGCGACCTGCATGCGATCGGCGCGACCACGCTCGACGAATACCGCAAGTACATCGAGAAGGACGCGGCGCTCGCCCGTCGTTTCCAGACCGTGATGGTCAGCGAGCCCACCGTCGAGGACACCATTTCGATCCTGCGTGGCTTGAAGGAGAAGTACGAGATCTTCCACGGCGTGCATATCACCGATAGCGCGCTCGTGGCAGCTGCCGACCTCTCCGATCGCTACATCGCCGACCGTTTCCTGCCCGACAAGGCCATCGACCTGGTCGATGAGGCGGCAAGCCGCCTGCGCATGGAGCTCGACAGCATGCCGGTCGAGATCGATGCCACCACGCGTCAGCTCACCCAGCTGCAGATCGAGGAGCAGGCACTCATGAAGGAGACCGACGACGCTTCCAAGGAGCGTCTGGAGGCCTTGCGCCAGGAGATTGCCGAGGTTCAGGAAAAGCTCAACGTGCAAAAGGCCGGCTGGCTCAACCAGAAGAACGCCATCGACCACGTGCAGGAGCTCAAGGGCCAGCTCGATGAGGCCAAGAGCGAAGAGGAGCGCGCGACGCGCAATGGCGACCTGGGCCGTGCGTCCGAGCTGCGCTACTCCGTGATCCCGGGCTTGCAGCAGCAGATTCAGGATTCCGAGGCCGCGCTCGAGGCGCAAAAGCAGCAGGACGGCGAGGGCCTGAACGAGCAGGTGACCTCCGATGAGATCGCCGAGGTCGTGAGCGCTTGGACCGGTGTGCCCGTCTCCAAGATGATGCAGGGCGAGCTCGACAAGCTGAAGGGCCTGGAGGGCGAGCTGCATAAGCGCGTCATCGGCCAGGACGAGGCGGTCTCCGCTGTCGCCGCGGCCGTGCGCCGCAGCCGTGCGGGTCTCTCCGATCCGGACAAGCCCATCGGCAGCTTCTTCTTCCTGGGCCCCACCGGCGTGGGCAAGACCGAGCTCGCCAAGGCGCTGGCCGAGTGCCTGTTCGATGACGAGCGCGCGCTCGTGCGTATCGACATGTCCGAGTATATGGAGAAGTTCAGCGTCCAGCGTCTGATTGGTGCGCCCCCGGGATACGTGGGCTACGACGAGGGCGGTCAGCTCACCGAGGCCGTGCGCCGTCGTCCGTACTCTGTGATCTTGCTCGACGAGATGGAGAAGGCCCATCCAGATGTCTTCAACGTGCTGTTGCAGGTGCTTGACGACGGCCGTCTGACCGACGGTCAGGGTCGCCAGGTGTCCTTCAAGAACACGATTATCATCATGACGTCTAACGTGGGCTCCAAGGCTATCGCCGAGCTTTCGGGCAAGGACGAGGAGGAGATGCGCCATCAGGTCGACGCGGCCATGGCTCAGACCTTCCGCCCCGAGTTCCTCAACCGTATCGACGATATCGTGGTGTTCCATCCGCTCGGCATGGCGCAGATCGAGAAGATCGTCGACATCCAGCTCGCCGACGTCCGCGCGCGTCTGGCCAAGGAGCGCATGACGCTTGCCATCACCCCGGCGGCCAAGCAGATGCTCGCCGTGGGCGGCCTGGACCCGGTCTTTGGCGCCCGTCCGCTCAAGCGTCTGGTTCAGCGCGAGGTCGTGGATGCCATCGCCGCCGCTATCATCGACGGCACGGTGCGCGAGGGCGATCAGGTGACGGTCGATGCCGACAAGGACGGCGGCTTTA
>DBFBFY010000086.1:0-6411 GCA_048201615.1 Collinsella sp. | reverse complement strand
TGCCGCCGCCAAGGCGGCGCAAGCGGCAAGCTGGAGTGCGCAGGCCGCCAATGCCGCTACGGCGCAGGCGACGAGTGGCGGCGCAGTTGGCTCGACTCCGGTGAAGGGCCCGTTCCAGTCGTTCCCGTATTGGGCCGTGTGCTGGCTGCTGTTCTTTTTGCTGATGTTCCTGTTTGGTGCCGGCCCCTTTGCCGCGCTGATCTTCTTCACGATTCCCATCTATCACTGGGTGGCGCGTGCGCTCGATGGTGATTGGGCGCGTGGAGATATTCAGGTTGGTCCGGCGCCGGTGGCGGCTAGGGCTCAGAATACTTCCGCTTCAGTTGATACTGACGTGGCTACCGCGACCACCGCTGAGCCGATCGCCAAAGAGGGTGATGAATGATGAAGCTTTCGCATGAATCCAAGGTACGCTTGGGCGTTGGCATCGGAGCGTTTGTGCTCATCATCGGGCTTGTATTTGGTGCCTCGCGGCTATTGGCTCATTCCAATATGGTGCGAACGACCGCTATTCTATCCGGCGATTTGTCTGATTTTGACGATATGTTTGACGACGATGATCTCTTGGATAGCGGTAACTATTCCGCTCGGCCTCAGCAGCTTTCGTGTACGACCTTTGATGCTGATGAGTTTCGCTACCTCGATTTCGATATCGATGCGGCTACGGTGGACGTCAAGGTTGTTGATGGCAACAAGGCTCGCGTTATCGAGCGGGGGCGCATTGCCAATGGTATGGATGCCTCCAAGGCCGCGACGCAGAACATCGCATCCGTCGAGGACTCGACGCTCAAGGTTTCTCAGTTTGGAAGTGATGACGGTAAGGCAATTGACCGCTCGGTTACGGTTGAGCTGCCGCGCCGTGTTGCCGAGCATCTGAAGGGAATCAACGCGCACGTGGGCTCGGGTGATCTGCAGATTGCCGGTGTCACCTGTGATGGTTTCGACCTTTTCCTGGGTGCGGGAGATGTAGGGTTTGCGGGCAGCGTGACTGATGCGCTTAGTGCAGAGGTCGGGTCGGGCGATGTAACGTTCGAGCTCTACCAGGCCCCCGCGAAGTCGATGGACGTGAGTGTGGGCTCGGGCGATGTGGAGATGACGGTTCCGAACTCGACGGGCTTTAAGGCGAGCCTCACCTTGGGCAGCGGCGACTTCGAGAGCGATTTCCTTCCGCTTGGCTACGACGGCGAGACCATTTTGAATCTTGAATTCGATAACGGTGACAAGTCTGCCACGTATCGTTTTGAGGTCGGTTCGGGCGACATGTCGTTTGATTCGGAGTAGTGAGGCAGACGAAAGCCTAGGCGAAGATATAGACGCGCTGTTTGATGAAGGCGCCGAAGCCGAGATCGGCTTCGGCGCCTTTGCCTTTACAATGGGGTCATGGAACAGATTATCTTGAACATACTCGAGGCTCTGCGTCGCGGCGAGACCGTGGACGACAAAGCGCTCGTCAAACTGATACATGCCGAGGCGCGCCGCGAGGGTGCCGACAAGCGTGATCTGGCCAAGCGCCGTCTGCTGCCGTTTTACCAGCGGGTCAAACGTGAGAAGCCGGCTCGGTGGGCTGCGTGGAATGTCGATTCCGATTTGGAACGCCAACTGCTGCAGGTGCTACGCATGAAGCCGCGCCGCACGGCTTCGGGCGTAGCGACCATTACCGTCATTACCAAGCCCTGGCCGTGCTCGGGCGATTGCCTGTTTTGCCCCAACGATCTGCGCATGCCCAAAAGTTATCTGCACGCCGAGCCGGCGTGCGCCCGTGCAGAGCAAAATTGCTTTGACCCGTATCTGCAGGTGAGCGCTCGTCTGACCGCGCTTTCGCAGATGGGGCATGCGACCGACAAGATTGAGCTCATCGTGCTCGGTGGCACCTGGAGCGACTATCCGCAAGGGTATCAAACGTGGTTTATGTCGGAGCTTTTCCGTGCGCTCAATGACGATGCCGTCGCCGGCGTGGCGGCAAACCCCATGTTGGCGCGTCCGGGCATCAGCCGTGCCGAGGCAGGGCGCCTGCTCGATGACGCTCCCGCCGATGCCCTGCCGCCGGTGGTAACAGAGCGCCGCGAGCGCTATCGGGCTGCCGGCATTGTGACAGACGAGGCTGAGCTTGCTGCCGGCGTTGCCGACGAGCAGGGGCGTGTGGATGCTGTCGTTGGTGGCTATAACCGCGCAGTGCGTCGTCTGTACGGCCCCGGTACGCCGTGGGGCGAGGTTGCCGAGTGGCAGACGGCAACGATGGAGGAGCTTGAGCGTCAGCAGCGCATCAACGAGACGGCGAAGCATCGCGTGGTGGGGCTCGTTATCGAGACGCGCCCCGATGCAGTAACGCCGCAGGCCCTCACGCTTATCCGCCGCCTGGGCTGCACCAAGATTCAGATGGGTATTCAGAGCCTTGACCAGCACCTGCTCGATATCAACGAGCGTCGCATTTCGGTGGCGCAGATCGAGCGGGCGTTTTCGCTTGCGCGCCTGTTTGGCTTTAAGATCCACGCGCACTTTATGCTCAACTTGTTGGGCGCTACGCCCGAGGGGGACAAGCGCGACTACGAGCGCTTTATGACCGAGGGCGCTTTTATGCCCGACGAGGTCAAGGTCTACCCGTGCGCGCTCATCGAGGGCTCGCGTTTGGTGGGCTGCTACGAGCGCGGCGAGTGGCGCCCCTATACCGAGGAAGAGCTGCTCGATGTGCTGGCCGACGACATCGTGGTGACGCCGGCGTTCTGCCGCATTAGTCGCATGATCCGCGACTTTAGTTCCGACGACATTATGGTGGGCAACAAGAAGCCCAACCTGCGCCAGCTCGTTGAGAATCGCCTGGCTGCTCGGGGTGATGGTGCGACGGTGCGTGAGATTCGCTATCGCGAGATCAGCACGGCGGGTGCCGACTTGGATGAGCTATCTCTTGATGAGGTCGCATACGAGACACCGGTGACGAGCGAACGCTTTTTGCAGTGGGTGACACCGCGGGGCAAGATCGCGGGCTTTTTGCGGTTGTCGTTGCCCGACCATTCGTTTGTTGCCACGCACGCGGACGAGTTGCCGACGACACCGGACGAGGCGATGATTCGCGAGGTGCACGTGTATGGCATGGCGGCACGTGTAGGCGATCAGGGCCAGGCGGCTCAGCATCATGGGCTGGGGCGGTCGCTGGTGGAGCGTGCGTGCCATATTGCTCGGGATGCGGGCTATACGCACATCAACGTGATCAGCGCGATCGGTACGCGCGAGTACTATCGCCATTTGGGTTTTTATGACCACGGACTCTATCTGCAAAAGGAGCTCTAGATGAACAAGCCAAGTGTTTCTGCTGGCGTCGTTGCCGGCGTTGCTCTGGGAGCCGCGGCGCTTGGTGCGGCCGCCGTCGCTGTTCGTGCTGCCTGTCTGCAGGTCGCGAGGACCCGCAATGGACTGGCGCGTGTGAAGCGCGTGCACGATGAGAGCGGCGACGAGGTCCGTGTGCTCGTGCAGGGCGGTGTCTACCAAAGCGCGAGCTATGTAGGCGAGCGTTGGGCGGAGCCCGTCTTTGCGTACTATCATGCATTTGACGATGTGTTTGAGGCCGAGGACGCAATGCGTGATGCTTACGGGCATGGTATCGACCGTATGCTCATGTTGGGCGGCGGCGGGTTTGCCTATCCCAAGTTTGCACTGTTGTTGCATGAGGGCTTGCGTATGGACGTCATTGAATATGATGCCGAGATTACGCGCCTGGCGCGCCGCTGGTTCTATTTGGAGGAGTTGGAGCGTACGGTTGGCGATCGCCTGAGGGTGATTACCGCCGAGGCGCGTTCGTACCTGGGCGTGACGAGCGTGGGACATCGTCGCTACGACGTTATCGTGAGCGATTGCTTTGGCGGTGCCGAGCCCGTACGCGAGCTGGCGACGGTTGAGGCGTTGCGTTTGGTGCGAGGCAGCCTGAACCACGGGGGTATCTACGTTGCCAATATCGTGAGCGCAAACGAGGGGAGCGATGTGACGTTCCTGCGCGATTGCGCTGCCACGGCACTCGAGGTATTCGCCCGCGCTTGGGTGGTCCCATGCGGCGATACAGAGTTCGGCGGCGAGGAAAACTACCTGCTCATCGCCAGCGACGGCGACTACGCCTTTGCCGAAGCCGTGCCCTTCGACGCTGACTTCCTCGGCACCGTCCTTCACGACAAGTAAGTCTCCCCGTCCCAAAAAGACTGGTCTTAGACGTGGTCGCGCCAGCTGCGGACGCGCTGCTTCATGCCCTCTATGTCGAGCACACCTTCGGCAAAGCCCTTGCGCACGAGCTCTTCGGGAACAAACTCGTCGTAGCGATCAAAATAAGGCACCTCGCCGGGAAAGACGAGCTCGATGGGGTCGAAGTCCTTCTCGGCCTCGGCGGCGAGCACCTCAAAGAACGTCTCCTCGTCGGCCTTCATCTTAAATTGCATAAAGTACGGGCGTGATGGGTCGAGTCCGCGAAGGCCAAGCTCCGCGGCACATTTAATCTTGAGCATACGTTCGAGCGCCAGAAAGGCGTAGCTGCCCAGCCAGGGGAAGAGTACCCAGGTGTCACCACCCAGGTTAATGAGCGGCTTAGTTCCCGCGCCCGAAATCTCGGCGGTATGACGAGCCTGCGCCAGACGGGCCCGCGCGTTACCCATAAGGTACGGATACGCCGCGTGCTCGTTGAGCGCTTGGCGCATGCGTTCGAGTACGTGTGTATTTATGTCACCGGGACAGTCGCCAAAGTAGGCCGGCACCCGGCCCTTGACCTGTGTGGCAAAGACGGTATGACGCTTCCAATCCACTTCCTCGACAATCCAGCAGTGCCCGGCTATGGCGATGCGCTCGCCAGGTGGTGGCGGGTTGACGATTGTGCCCAGCTCGGCCGATTCACTGCGGACGGTGAACTCCTCGTTCTCCTGGAACACAGCGTAGAACTTAAAGTTGTTGATGATGTGCTCGCCCGCGAGACCCACGATGAGCCCACCGCCCTCGGTGAGCTGGATATGGTCGATCTTGATGAGGTGGCGCAGCAGTATGCGATAGTCATCGGCCGAGACGCGGTGGAAATAGCTGAGCGTGAGCACACGCTGAGCAAGCTCGGCCGGTGTGAGCTCGCCGGTGCTGGCGAGCGTCGACATGGTCTGGTGATAGAGCAGGCTGTAGGGGAGCCGATCGAGCTCGGGCGGCTCGACCCATTTTTCCTCGCGATAGAGTTGTACGAGCGCGATGCCCTGCAGGAGCTTCCACGGAATGGTCTCGGGCATCATCGTGCGCGGCTCGGGCTCCTCCTCGCGCATGACAAACCACATTTCGGGCGGAAGATCGCGGCGGCCTGTGCGCCCCATGCGCTGCAAAAAGGAGCTGACGGTAAACGGTGCATCGATCTGGAACGCGCGCTCCAGGCGACCGATATCGATGCCAAGCTCCAACGTGGAGGTGGTGACGGTTGTCTGTGCCTGTTCCTCGTCGCGCATGAGCTCTTCTGCCGTCTCACGCAACGATGCCGAAAGATTGCCGTGATGGATGAGGAAACGGTCGGGCTCGTGCCGGCTTTCACAGTAGCTGCGCAACATGGAGCACACGGCCTCTGCCTCCTCGCGCGAGTTGGCAAAGACCAGGCACTTGCGGCCGCGGGTATGTTCAAAGATGTAACCCATGCCGGGGTCGGCGTTGTCGGGTGCGGTGTCGGTGGGGTTGAGTAGTGCCTGTTCGGTTGCCTGCGGGATGTCGACTTCCCCTTCGGGGGCCGAGGAAGTACGACGGTTCTTGGGGGCAGCCTTGCCCCTTGCCTGCTCGCGACGTTGACGGCGCTCCTCCTGTGTGAACTGTCCGCTGTGGCGCATGTCTTGGGTGTCGGCCGGCAGTGCCGCGGGTGGTGCCGCCTCAATGCGTTCGCATGCGAGCACCTCAGCTTCCTGCGGACCTGTGCTCGTGAATCCTCGCTGCTGAGCCTGGGGACCCGAGTTGTAGAAGTGCTCCATGGAGATACGCCACACGCGGCGCGGCTCCTCAAAGCGGGGGATGACGCAGTCGCGTCCCGTCCCCTGCGACAAGAAGGCACCCGTGCGTTCCGGGTCCCCGATGGTGGCCGAAAGGCCGATGCGCCTGGGCCGCACGCCCGCCATGCGCGAAAGACGCTCGATAAGGCAGAGCGTCTGCCCGCCGCGGTCACCGCGCATGAGCGAGTGGACCTCGTCGATGACCACATAGCGCAGGTCGCAGAACATACGCGGAATTGCCATGTGCTTGTGGATCAGGAGTGCCTCGAGTGATTCGGGCGTAATCTGTAGGATGCCGCTCGGCTTTTTGATGAGCTTTGCCTTGTGCGACTGCGAGACATCGCCGTGCCAGTGCCAGACGGGGATATCGGCCTCTTCGCACAGATCGTTGAGGCGAACGAACTGGTCGTTGATGAGTGCCTTGAGGGGGCCAATA
>DBFBFY010000085.1:0-4719 GCA_048201615.1 Collinsella sp. | reverse complement strand
CGGCGGCGTGGGCATTTTAGGAGGATGTTCATGGCGAACGACAGCAAGACATGGCGGTGCGGAAAGTACGAGCTCAGCTTTGACCGTCCGCGCATCATGGGCGTCCTCAACGTGACGCCCGATTCGTTTAGCGATGGCGGGGAGCACTTCGACCCCGATGCCGCCATCGAGTACGGCCTGGCGATGCTCGACGCCGGCGCCGACATCATCGACGTGGGCGGCGAGTCCACGCGCCCCGGCTTTACCCCGGTCAACCCCGACGAGGAGGCTCGCCGCGTGCTGCCCGTGGTGCGTGCGCTGGCCAAGGAGGGCGCCATCGTCTCGATCGACACGCGTCATGTGGCGGTTGCCAAGGCGGCCGTGCGCTGCGGCGCCTCGATCGTCAACGACGTGACGGGCTTCACTGATCCCAAGATGGTCGAGTTCGTTAAGACGAGCACCTGCGGCGTCATCGTGATGCATGCCGGCGAGGTCGCCGCGCCCGCACGCACGCACGCAACGGTGCAGCTCGATACCTCGGCAGCGGCGTTTGTTGCCGAGAAGGCGCGCGAGGCGGCTGCCGAGGCCGCGCGTGAGGCCGAGAAGCCGGCTCGCCGCCGTCGCGGCAAGTTGCTGGGCGAGCCTAAGCCGGAGGCCAAGCTTCCGGGCGGCGTGGTGCAGCCCTCGTTGCCGTTTGGCGAACCGGAGCCCACGTCCGAGCCTGCAAGCGAGCAGGAGACGCCGGCCGCCGAGCAGGCTGCTGCCGCCGAGGCCGTCGCGCCTGCGCCCGAGGCCGCATCGGAGTCCAATGACCGCCTGGCCGCCATGATGCGCCGCAGTGCCCGCCGTGAGGAGGCCTATGTGCCCACCTCGCAGCTCCGCCGCTTTACCCTGCCCGATTCTGCGCCCATCATGCGCCGCGTCATGGGCTTTCTGTCCGACCAGGCCCGCACGCTCATCCATGCCGGTGTGTCGCGCGACCGCATCTGCATCGATCCTGGCCCGGGCTTTGGTAAGTCGGCTAACGAGGACATCGTCATCCAGCGCGAGACTGCCAAGATGGCGTCACTGGGCTATCCGCTCATGTGTGCCGTGTCGCGCAAGCGCTTTGTGGGCGCCGTCTCGGGCGTGACCGAGGCCGCCGAGCGCGATGCCGCTACGTTTGGCGTGTGCCTGGGCGCCATCCAGGCCGGTGCCAACATCGTGCGCGTGCACGACGCCGCGGGTTTTGCGCAGTTCCTGAACGGCTACTGGGCGGTTGCCAAGCCACAGCCGCGCCGCGCGTTTGTGGCCGTGGGCTCCAACCTGGGGCATCGCTGCGACAACATCCGCGCCGCACGCGAGATGATCGCCGAGATTCCACTCACCTGCGTGTCTAACTCCTCCAAGATTTACGAGAGCGAGCCGGCCTACGAGACGCGCCAGGACGCGTTTGCCAACGCCGTCATCGAGATCAAGACCGAGCTGGCGCCGCTGGTGCTGCTCGATGAGCTCATGAAGATCGAGGCCGAGCTGGGGCGCGACCGCTCCAAGAAGGCCAAGGCCAACGGTCCGCGCACCATCGACCTGGACCTGCTGTGGATGGATGGCGAGACCCACGGCGGCAAAAAGCTGCGCCTGCCGCATCCTCTCATTGGCGAGCGCGACTTTGTGCTGGTGCCGCTCGAGGACCTGATGCACGACCCGGCGCGGTTCTTCCGCTACAACGGTGTCGAGGTCAAGGAGCCCGAGGACCGCGTGGGCCATATCGTGGGCGAATTGGGGCGTATGTAGATGATCGAGATGAATGCTGTTGCCGCCGGCACCGAGCTCGACGCGGCGCGTAACGCGGGCCGCGAGGGCGTGTCCGCGGGCTGGTGCGCGTGGAGCGCGGGCGATGCTTCGCTGACGTTTTCGCTGGTCGTGCGTCCGGATGTGAATATGCACGCCTTCCACGGCCTGCCGTTTGTGGCCGCGATGGGCATGATGGATGCGCTCGTGGGCACGGCTTCGACGCCGGGGTTGGGCCTTGCCGGTAAGGTGGGTATCCAGTGGCCGAGCGATATCGTGTGCGGTGCGCCTGCGTTTGAGACGTCGCTCGCGCGTGTTACCGTGAACGGCGGTGCCGGTGCTGCGGGCATGTTCGGTGCCGTGACGGTGGATATTGAGCGTTCGGCGCTGAGCGAGCTTGGTGTGGACGTAGCTGACGAAGCGCTGGTCGAGACGCTGGCCGCCGCCGTGCTGGCCCGCGTGGACGCCTGGGCGGTTGTTGCCAACACGCCGCAAGGCGCCGCAGGGCCGCTGGCTCCCGTGCTGGGCGAGTACTTCGACATGGTGCCGCTGCTGGGCCGCCAAGTTGCGGCGGTGTCGCCCAACGGTTTGCCGCTTGCGGTCGGTGTGTTTGCGGGTCTGGACATCTGGGGTCGCGCGACCATCAAGACCGATGCCGGCGAGCAGGAGTTTCCGCCCGAGGCCGTGCGCATTCGCGGACTGTAACGCGAGGCGCCCGCGCTCAAAGATAACGATGACAACAAAGCCCTCCTCGGCCTGCACCGGGGAGGGCTTTGCGTGACTGCGGGGTAGCACCTCGGACCTATTCCTCAAAATTGAAAATTATTCAGTTTTGAGGAATAGGCTTGGCGAACGTTTGCGGGGCTGTGGCATCGGGCGTGCTCGACTTAAGCCCCTGCTCTATCCCAGCTCCTGCATGCGGCGGTAGATTTCGCAGATGCCCTTGATGGTGAGCTGTCCGTCGACCACGTCGAAGGCATCGGTCGAATCGGCGACGATGCCGGCGAGGCCGCCCGTGGCGATAACGGTGGCATCCTCGCGGCCCAGCTCGCGCTTCATGCGCGCGACCAGGCCCTCGGCCATGGCGGCGGCGCCCATCACGGCGCCGACCTTAATGCACTCCTCGGTATCGCGGCCGATGGCGTGTTCGGGCGCCTCGAGCGGCACGCTGGCGAGCTTGGCGGCACGGGCGGCAAGCGCGTCCATGGAGATGCGAATGCCCGGCGCGATCGCTCCGCCAATGTAATAACCGTCCTCATCGATGACGTCGATATTGGTCGCGGTGCCAAAGTCCACCACGATTGCCGGCGCGCCGTAGAAAGTTTCGGCCGCAACGGCGTTAGCGACGCGATCGGCGCCTACGGCTTGGGGACGCGCCGCGCGCAGCTTGGTCACCGCGGCCGTCTGCGGCCCGATGACGATGGCGTCCGCGGCAATGCGGTCGGCCACGGCGTGCCATTCGCGCGAGAGCTGCGGCACCACGCCGGCAAAGGCGATCGCGTCGACCGCGTCGAGCGAAAGGCCGTACATCTTAAAGAAACCCATCAGGCGCACATGGATCTCGTCGGCGGTATAGGAGCGGTCGGTGGGCATGCGCCACGACTGCACCAGCTCGTCTCCGTCAAACAGGCCCATGGCCGTCTGCGTGTTTCCCATATCGATAGCGAGCAGCATGTCTACTCCCAGTGTTGGCATAAAAGGACGCGCACCATTGTATACGCGCCGCCGACGGCACTCGGCTGCGATTCGTTTACGGTGATAGGGGCTGAGGGGTTTAAATATGAAGGAATTATGCTCTACGAGATTTTCCTTGCCGTTTACCGAACTCCCGCGTAATATTCTTTTTTGCGCACATGAGGCGCCCAGACATTGCGGGGTGGAGCAGTCTGGTAGCTCGCCGGGCTCATAACCCGGAGGCCGTAGGTTCAAATCCTGCCCCCGCGACCAAGAACTTGCAGCTCGTCGGCCTAGCCGGCGAGCTTTTTTGTTATCCCGGGACTGTGTTTTCGGTCCAATTCTTGGCCTCTCAAACAAAATCTCGATCTGTAACATCTAGACCCGATTTGGGCGGCTAAGTGTTACAGATCGAGATGTTTCGGCAGGACGGTCTTCGTTTGTCTAAATCTGTAACACGAGGGACGGATTTTGCCGAGTTGTTGTTATAGATTGAGATTTTCTAGCAGGCGGGTTTGGTTTGTCTCGATCTGTAACGGGTAGGGGTCAAAAGTGGGTCTAGCTGTTACAGATTGAGATTGTTGAGGTTGGGTCGAGGGGAATATCTCGATCTGTAACAGTAAGACCCGGTTTTGCCGAGTAACTGTTACAGATTGAGACGAACCGACGGGCCGCTCTGCCCCATCCACCTGCCGCCACCTGATATTCGCCGATTTCCGTTGCGCCGCCGTGCTCCCATGCCATATCCTCTAGACAACTACGCGGCATCATCGCCGCCGCGCCTACAAGAGAGGAATGTCCATGACCACACCTGCATCCAAGCTGCTCCAGCCCATTACGGTTGGCCCCCTTGAGCTCAAGAACCGCATTATGTTTCCGCCGCTGACCACCGGCTACGAGGAGCGTGACGGTTCCATCGGCGAGCGCAGCCTGGCTTTTTACGAGCGCTTGGCCCGTGGCGGCGTGAGCTACATCGTCATCGGCGACGTTGCTCCCGTCATGACCGCAAGCCCCACGCCCAAGCTGGCAACCGACGCCCAGATCCCCACGTTTAAGGCGCTGGCCGATGCCGTCCACAAGCACGGCGCCAAGGTCGCGCTGCAGCTGTTCCACCCCGAGTACGATGTGCCCGGTGTCGGCCGCATGGTCATGGGCTCCATGGCTGCCGCCAAGGCCGCGCAGGAGGCCAAGGCCGCCGGCGACGAGGAGACCTTTGCCGCCAAGATGGCCGAGTCCAACGAGATCCGCAACCAGGCCTACGCCAAGCTGCATCACGACATGCAGCACTTTGTGAAC
>DBFBFY010000084.1:0-3029 GCA_048201615.1 Collinsella sp. | reverse complement strand
AATAGATAAGACTATGCTCGTTTTGGCAGATAGGAGCGCAAGGATGGCGATCACGCCCGCAGAAATCGCGGAAACCCGCGGCATGGTTGAGGAGCAGAACCTCGACATCAGGACCATCACCATGGGTGTTTCGCTCATGGGTTGCGGCGACGAGAACCTCGACCGCATGTGCACGAAGATCTACGACCACGTGACGCACACGGCTGAGCACTTGGTCGAGACCGCCGAGAACCTCGAGCGCGAGTACGGCATCCCCATCGTCAACAAGCGCGTCTCCGTCACCCCGGTGGCGCAGATCGCCGCTTGCTGCAAGGATGAGGACCTCACCCCCATCGCGCATGCCCTCGACCGTGCGGCCGAGACCCTCGGCATCGACTACCTGGGCGGCTTCTCCGCGCTCGTCCAGAAGGGCATCGGCGACGCCGACCGCCGCGTCATCCAGTCCATCCCGCAGGCGCTCGCCACCACGAGTCGCGTCTGCTCCAGCGTCAACGTCGCCAGCCTGCGCGCCGGCATCAACATGGACGCCGTGCTCATGGCTGCGCAGACCATCATCGACGCCGCTAAGCTCACGGCCGACCAGGACTCCGTCGGCGCTTCCAAGTTTGTCTGCTTTGCCAACATGGTCGAGGACTCCCCGTTTATGGCGGGCGCTGTCCACGGCGGTGGCGAGGCCGACGCCGTCATCAACGTAGGCGTCTCGGGCCCCGGCGTTATGGCCGCAGCCCTGGAGACGCTGCCCGATTCCGCATCGATGATGGAGGTCGCCGAGAAGATTAAGCAGACCGCCTTTAAGATCACCCGCGCCGGTGAGCTCATGAGCCGCGAGGCCGCCCATCGCCTGGGTGTCGAGAAGGGCATTGTCGACCTGTCGCTGGCCCCCACGCCTGCCATCGGCGACTCCGTTGCCCGCATCCTCGAGATCATCGGTGTTGGCACCTGCGGTGGCCCCGGCACGACCTGCGCACTCGCCATGCTCAACGATGCCGTCAAGAAGGGCGGCGTCATGGCCAGCTCCAGCGTGGGCGGTCTCTCCGGCGCCTTTATCCCCGTGTCCGAGGACGCCGGCATGATCGCCGCCGTCGAGGCCGGTGCACTTTCGCTCGAGAAGCTCGAGGCCATGACCTGCGTGTGCTCCGTCGGCCTGGACATGATCGCCATCCCCGGCGACACCCCGGTCGAGACCATCGCCGGCATCATCGCCGACGAGATGGCCATCGGTGTCATCAACAACAAGACCACGGCCGTGCGCGTGATCCCCGCCATCGGCAAGGGCGTGGGCGACTGCGTCGAGTATGGCGGCCTGTTTGGCCGTGCGCCCATCATGCCGGTGAACCCCAACGCCGGCACCGTGCTTGCCCACCGTGGTGGACGCTTCCCGGCGCCGCTGAACTCGCTGAAGAACTAGCTGAGGGGGACTGGCGAGGAGCCCCGGGGAGGGCAAATATATAAGGTCGCCTGCTCGAACAGTCCTGACTCGCACGGAGAGCACATTAAGTGCTCTCCGGCTCGTGCGGAACTCGCGATCGACCTTATATATTTGCCCTCCCCGGGGCTCCCGCACAACGGGACCTCAGTTGGGTTCTATCCCGTATGGCAGTCGCTTCGCTCCTGCCCGCCTTGGTTGTGAGGGCGGTTTGGCGTTGGAACGGTTCTTTCTGATATATGCTGGTTGCGGCTCTTCTTTTGGGGGGAGTCGCTTTTTTGTTGCTAGGAGGTTGGCCCGTGGTTGATGGGGATACTCGTTCTGAGCTGCTTTCTGCGGATTGGAATGGCGAATGGATGCGTCTGCAGGCCGCTCGGCATCGGGCTGATGATTCTTTTGAATGGGATAAGCGGGCTCGGCATTTTCGTCCACTGGAGACTGCTCCGTATGCCCGGGATTTTATGAAATTGCTGGCTCTTGAGCCTGGTGAGTCGGCGCTGGATATGGGATGTGGGGCTGGGTCGATTGCTATTCCGCTTGCTCAGGCTGGGCATCCTGTGATTGCTGCCGACTTCTCCCCCGCTATGCTGGGCACGCTTGATGCCGGCATTGAGTACTACGGACTCGAAAGGCGCATAACGCCGCTTGAGCTTGCTTGGGATGATGATTGGGATTTGGTTGGACCGGTCGCGAAGGCGGTGGATGTCGCCTTTGCCAGTCGGTCGGTTACGACGACCAATCTAAAAGGCGCGCTTGCCAAGCTTGATCGTACGGCTCGTCGTCGTTGTGCTGTCACGATGGTCGCCAACTCCAGCCCGCGCTATGATCTGCACTTGATGAACGCCATCGGTGCCTCGGTTACCTGCAGTAATGGCTTTGTGTATGCCTTTAACATCCTTATTCAGATGGGTGCGCTGCCGCAGGTCACGTATTTTGAATCGCCCCGTCGCGACACCTTCGATAGCCTTGAGGCGGGCGTAGCGGATTTTTCCCGTATGCTCGAGCATGGCAACGAGGATAAGATCGACCGCCTGCGCGACTACATCGCTCAACACATGATTGAGAACCCCCATGCCGGTGAGCCGGGCTCCAAGGGCGTGCCGCAGGGGCGCTATATGCTCGACCACGTCCGCAAAGTCCGTTGGGCGTTTATTGCATGGGAGCCGGTCTCTGCGCCCAGCTCATAGCCCGTTCGCAGCCCGCGCCGCCCACTCACTCGGCATCCGCATTCTTTTTGAACTGGGCAAACGCGCTCCACACCGCGCCGTTCCTGCGCTATCGTGGGACAGCTCACGTAGATTAAGGCCCCGTCGCGGGGCGCCCCATACATAGAAAGCGAGAACCCATGGCACTGACAGGAGCCCAGGTCAAGCAACTTCGCAGCATGGCCCATCATCTCAACCCCGCCATCATCATCGGTAAGTCCGACATCAACGAGGGCACCGTCGAGCAGACGGTCGCCTACCTGGAGAAGCACGAACTCGTTAAGTGCTCCGTGCTCGATGGCTCCAGTCTTTCCGCCCGCGAAGCCGCCGAAGAGCTCGCCGAGCGCTGCCACGCCGAGGTCGTCCAGGTCATCGGCCGCAAGTTCTCGCTGTATCGC
>DBFBFY010000083.1:0-15888 GCA_048201615.1 Collinsella sp. | reverse complement strand
CGCGCACTCGGGGGACGCGAGGACGGCGCGCGAGAAGCTCGCCACGATGCCGACCGACGCGGACATCGACTTCCTGTTCAGCGTCTACTCCGCCTCGCCGTCGCGTGACGACGGAGGGCCGGAGTGGGGCGACAGGGCAGTATGGGAGGACCTCCACCACAGGGACCCGTACCCGTTCTGGCTGGATTAATGGATGGAAACGGGTGTTCTATCGGGACACACATTTTGTCCTATAAGCCCGATTTGTGATCAGTCGCGAACCTTTCCGATGCCGAGCGTACCACCGAAGATGCCCTGCGACGGGAGCTGTTGGTCAATTGGGATGAACTGTTCACCGTTAAGCCGGCCGGCTAGCAGCTAGCAATCAGGGGGACTGCGGGAACGCCAGAAGCAGCAACGCGAGTCGCAAATCCCGCCTCGGTCAGCTCGATAACCTCGGTAAACGTTGCGTCGAAAAACTCCTCGGTTAGCAGGCGGTATGGCGGATGGTCGGGCTCACCGGGGTTTTCGCGTACAATCTCGTGCATGACGCCGATGGTCTTGAGCACATATTCTTTATGGATGGGATACTGCCCAAAACGCGTCGCAGCGGTATACAGGCGATCGGTCGCACGCGGGATGGAAACAATGCCCAGCGTCTTGCCAAACCAGTCAAAGTCGCCTTGCTTTTTAATGCGGAACTCCTCGCACGGCTTGCCGCCGTGCGCCTCCAGGTACTGATTCACGCGCGTATTCCATACGGTATCGGCCACCAGATGCGACCAGACACCAAGTGTCAAATCGAGCAACGACTGTGCCACATCTTCGGACGCAAGCGAGAACTCACAGGCGCCGGGACCGGCAACCGGCTCGGCATCCTTGTAGCGCTGGGGATAGTGCACGCGGTTCAGCCGCTCGCGTTCCTCGATAATCGAGGTCGCCGCGGCCGGCGCACCGATGGGCGAACTTTTAAGCAACGGTGCCACATAGGTATCCCAGAACTCATGCTCACGAGGCTTAGGGATGGGCTCAGGCTTGGCAAAGTGCGTAATGCGGTACGGAATGGGATCGGCGATGCCAGGGACCATATAGCCCACGAAGATATCCGGAACCACGCAGCCAAACAAAAAGGCATTGCGGTCGCGCACGCTATTGGCAAGCGCACCGGTGCGCTCCAGCAAACGCTCCGTCTGAGCGATATGAATGTTCCAGCTTGGCATACCCACCCCCATAAAAACCTGGATAACTATACCATCACGGCAAAGCCGCGCGGGCGGCTACGCACGCTCTACGCAGCAACTAGTCCGTAGCACCGCTTTCGGTTCCATACGACGGCGAAGGTGCCTCGACCACATGGTGATATCGATCGATATAGATTGCACGGGCACCCAGGCGTCGCACCAAATCCTGGTGATGCGTGCTCATCAAGACCGTCTTACCCGCCGCGACGTAGGCCAGCAAGAAGTTGACCACGATGTCGCATGAATCCTCGTCGAGTCCATTGGTAGGCTCGTCGAGGACCAAGATATCCGGGTTCATCGACACCACCGCAGCCAGCGCAACGCGTTTCTTTTGCCCGCCCGAGAGCTGATAGGGAGAGGCATCGGCAAGGTCGACAACCTGAAACAGCCCCATGGCATCGCGCACGCGGCGCTCGAGCTCGTCTGCCGGCAGCCCCATCTGCGCGGGACCAAAAGCAACTTCCTCGCCCACCGTAGCGCAGAACAGCTGAGCATCGGCATTCTGGAACACAAAACCTACGCGCTGATGAAAACGCTGAGCGGCCGCGGAATCCTTTAGAAACGCCGCATCGATCACGTGCCCGTCAAACAGGTATGCCCCTGCGTCCGCGAGCTCAAGGCCGTTAATAAGGCGCATGATCGTCGTCTTGCCACAACCGTTGGGACCGAGCAGGGCAACGAGTTCACCACGATCGACCTGCAGCGAAACGCCATCGACCACCGTATGACCCGCATAGGAGAACACTACGTCGCGAAACTCGATGAGCGGTGTGGCCTCGGCGCCGGTAACACCGCTCGCGCCCATCGCACCATTTGTATCGTTTGCCAAAACGTCGCCCTTCCCTATCCACATCGACGGCTCGACCGCCCGCGCTACAGCACTGCGCACAACACGGCGAGCAGAACCACAACGGCTGCGTAAACGGCATCGCGCCAGCCAAACCCGGCGCGCGCGGGCGCCGGATACGCACCGGCAAAGCCGCGGCAAAGCATAGCCTCGTCCATCGCGCGGCTGCATTCCATCGCCTTGATAAAGGTCATGCCCATGATACCCGCGATCGAATCGGTACGCGAAAATCCCTCAGGCGCACGGCCAACGCTGCGCAGTATGACCGATTCGCACAGATTGTGCGCCGTGCGACCCAGCACCTCGATGTGCTTGAGCGCCATATCAAACGTAAAGATGACCTCGTCGGGCAGATGTAGCGTCTTGAGCGCCGCCGACATGCGGCTCCAGGTGAGTGTCCACGAAACGCCCAGCACGAGCGACACGTTAATGAACGTCTTGAGCGCAATTTTGAGCATGGCGCCCGTAGCGGAAGCGCCCAGCAGCAGGGCAGGCAGCGCCAGAACCACTGCGAGCCCCGTGGCGCCGAGCGCCGGTACAATGGTCGCACGCAGCCCGCGTGCGGGGCGCACCGCGACCAGCACCAGCGCGATAGCCGCCATCAACATGAGGTACAGCGGGCTCTGCGTCAGACACACGCATAGAACGCAGACGAACATCCCCACCAGGCGCACCGGAGCCGAAACGCAAGAAAGGGCGCGGTCGACCATCGACCCGCCCTCGTGCGCGCCCCCACCCAGGCGAACCCGCTCAAGCAGGCTCGCCAGGTGCAGGACGTTCTTTTGCATCACACGATGCCGAGCCCCCACGGGCTCGTAACGCTGCTCGACCGCAAGCCAGCTAGGCAGCTCGGCTATTGCCATGAGCACCGCTTTCCTTAACCGTCAGCGAGATCAGACGGAATGCGATGGTGAGCACCGCCACGCCAATCACGCCGGACAGGATATACATGGCAGCCTGACCGGCAAAGCCAAGACCCTGCTCCTCGGAATAGGCCTGCAGGTAATCACCCGTAGGCAGAGCGTCGGCAAAGGTCGGGGTATCAAGGCCGACCGAAGCTTGCAGGCTGTCGTCACCAACCTCCTGAACGGTGGTCGCGGCGCCCTCGGCGTCCCACTCGCCCCATGCGTCACCTGTGGCAAGCAAGCCGAGCGGCGTAGCCACGACAAGCACGGCAACCAAGATGAGCGTGGGGACCAGCGAGGTCTTCTTGGCAGCAGCGCCCTCGGCAGTAAGCTGGCCATCGACGGCCTCGGGCCCGACGATAACGCTCGGCGCCGTCTTCTTGATAAAGCCGTAGATCGCGGCAGTCGCCACGCCCTCGACCACGCCGGCAACCAGCATATGCGGGATCAACATGGCCGGAATAGCCACGGACAGCGGGAAGGGGCAGTACAGCGGAGCGCCCGAAGCGTTGGTGAAGAGCATCGGCTGAATACCGAACTCGATTGCCGCGCAAAGGGCCGCCAGGCACAGGCCGACCCAGCCGCTTACGATGGCCGAAACCGAGGTGCCCCAGCTCTTGTCGTGCAAACGGCTGTTGAGCGCACGGAACACGATAGCAGCGGCAAACGGCAACACGAAGGCCATGTTAAAGCAGTTGGCGCCAAAGGACAGGATGCCGCCGTCGCCAAACAGCAGCGCCTGCAGTGCCAGCGCGACCGAAACCGCAATGGCCGCGGCCTCGGGACCCAGCAGCAGCGCGATGAGCGCGCCGCCGACGGCGTGACCCGTGGTGCCGCCGGGCAACGGCACGTTGAACATCATGAGCAAGAAGGAGAACGCGGCGCAGATGCCCAGGAAAGCCATGTGCTCGCGATCGAGCGTGGCGCGCACTTTCTTGATGCAGTGAACCCAAACGGGCACCATCGCCACTGCCATGACGGCATCGGTCTGCGGGGACAGATAATTATCTGGAATGTGCATGCACGCCTCCCGGTTATCGGCGCACGGAATTGCAACGCCGTTTGAATCACCTTTCCAGTGTTACGTAATGTCAGATTCGTAACACGACGCGGGCTATCATAGCAAAACGGCGCACTGCCGACAAAGCAGCACGCCGTTATGTAATGCGCGTGTCATATATGCAGGCTCAACGGTGCCTTATACCGAAAACAGCAGTCACGTAAGACTCGGCGGCAGCCGACGCTGGCCTATATCCGGCGCAGGACCTAGCCGCGGACCTCGCCGTTTACGCCCTTGCACACCTTGGTAACAATCTTCTGGTGCGCCTTTTCGACCTCTTCGCTGGTAAGCGTGTGGTCGTCGGAGCGATACGTAAGCGCAAAGGCCATGGACTTCTTGCCCTTGCCGATACGGACCGGATCGCGGTAGACATCGAACAGGCGCACGCCCTCGAGCAGTTTGCCGCCGGCGCTCGTAATACGACGCTCAAGATCCTCGCAGGTCACAGTGTTGTCGACCACGATAGCAAGGTCGTGCTCAACGGCCGGGTACTGCGAGAACTCACGGTAGTTCTCCTGGTTGCGGGCGCCCTTGATCAGCTTGTCCAGGTCGAGCTCAAAGGCAACGACGACCTCGTCAATGCCCATAGCCTCGCGTGCCTCGGGGTGGATCTCGCCAACCCAGCCCAGCACGGTACCGCCCGAGAGCACCTCGGCAGCACGACCCGGCTGCAGGAAGGCATAGCTCTCGCCCTCGACGGGACGGAAGCGAACCTTCTCGATGCGCAGCTGGGCAAGCAGCTCCTCGACGATGCCCTTGCCAAAGAAGAAGCGCAGCTTGCGGTACTTCATGTTCCAGGACTGCTCGCTCCACTGGCCCGAGAGCACACCCGCCACGGACTTGGTCTCCTTGGGCAGGCTGGCGTTCTCGCGACCGTGGAACAGGCTGCCGACCTCGTACAGGTGCACGTTGGGCGTACCGTGCGCCTCGTTGTAGGCCACGGACTGCAGCAGGCCCGGCAGCAGCGAACGACGCATCTCGGTCTGCTCGGCCACCAGCGGGTTCATGAGAACCACGGGGCAGCCGCGGCCCTCGGTGGACATGCCAATCTTCTCCAGGTCGCCCGGGGCGGCAAAGCCAAAGGTCGTGGTCTCGTTGAGGCCACAGGCGCGCAGGATCTCGCCGACCTTGCGGGTAAGCTTCTGCTCGCGGGTCAGGCCGCCGATGTGGTTCTTGGCAGCCGGGATGGTCGCCGTCACGCGGCCCATGCCCCACAGGCGCAGGACCTCCTCGATCAGGTCGATCTCACGCGGCAGGTCGGGACGGAAGCTCGGCGGCGTGACCATAAAGTCCTCGCCATCGCGCTCGACGGTGCAGCCCAGGCGGGTGAGCGAACGCTCGATAAAGTCGGGCTCGATGTCGGCACCGCAGATGGCGTGTACGCGGGCCAGGCGCAGCTTAATGCTGTCGATGGTCTTGGGCGCGGGGAACACGTCGACGTAGCCGGGAGCAACCTCGCCGCCGGCGATCTGTTCGATGAGCGCGCACGTCACATTGGCGACGTCCACGCAGCCGGTCTCGTCGACCTGGCGCTCAAAGCGGATGGAGGCGTCGGAGATCAGCGAAAGGTCGCGGCTGGTGTGCGAGGTGCGGCCGGCGTTGAAGCAGGCGCTCTCGACCATCACGTCGACGGTGTCGTCCTCAATCTCGGAATCCATGCCACCCATAACGCCGGCCAGCGCCACGGGACGCTCGCCGTCGGTGATAAGGCCCATGCCGGCGTCGAGCACGCGCTCCTCGCCGTCGAGCGTCGTGAACTTCTCGTCCTGCTGGGCGGCGCGAACCACCACACGACGGTGGCCATCGCGCTCGGCAAAGGTGTCCAGGTCAAAGGCGTGCAGCGGCTGACCGGTGAGCATCATTACATAGTTGGTGATGTCGACAATGTTGTTGTGCGGGCGCACGCCCAAGGCGTTAAGGCGCTTGACCATCCAGTCGGGCGACGGGCCGACCTTGACGTTGCGCACGATGCGGGCAACGTAGCGGTCGCACAGGCCCTCGTCGGCAATCTCGACGGAAAGCTCGTCGTCGGTCGCGCGGCCGGTCTCGGCCTTGATGGCAGGCAGCTCAACGTGGAAATCGCGGTCGAAGATGGCGCCGGTCTCGCGGGCCATGCCGATCATGGACAGGCAGTCGGGGCGGTTGGGCGTAATCTCGCAGTCGAGCACGGTGTCGCTCGAGCCCACATACTCGGCAAACGGCATGCCGCAGGGCGTATCCTCGGGCAGGATCATAATGCCGGAGTGGTCGCCGCCCAGACCGAGCTCGCGCGCGGAGCAGTTCATGCCCATGGACACGACGCCGCGAAGCTTGCTCTTCTTGATCTTGACGTCGCCGGGCAGAACTGCGCCGATCATGGCCGTGACGATGTGGTCGCCGGCCTCAAAGTTCTGCGCGCCGCAGACGATCTGCAGCGGAGCGAGGTTGCCGTCGGCGTCGAGATTCTTGTCGCCCACGTCGACCGAGCACACATACATATGGTCGCTATCGGGGTGCGGGGTCTTGGTGAGCACCTTGGCGGTCACCACGTGGTCGAAGGACTCGCCCACGGTGTCGATCGCCTCGACCTCGGTGCCGGTACGGATATATTCGTCCGAAAGGGTCTTGGGATCCTCCGGAATATCGATCATGGTCTTGAGCCAGTCGTAAGAAACACGCATCTAGCTCTCCTTTCATACTGAAAGCCTACGAAGAGATGCAGGTGGAAACTTCAACTTTGTGAACATTCCTTACAAAGCGAGGGTTGTCCAAGTGCGGCAGATCGGCCCGAAAGAGGAGCGCCGCGTACTTTGGTACGCAAGCGACGAATGAGCGCCGAGGTGCCGTGCTTGGGCAAGCCGCAGCCTAGAACTGATTCAAGAAGCGCATATCGCCAGTCATGAGCGTTCTGAGGTCGGGCAGGTCGTAGCGCAGGGCAGCGACGCGCTCGGCACCAATACCAAAGGCGAAGCCGGTGTACTTCTCGGGGTCGATGCCGCAGTTGATCAGGACGTTGGGGTCGACCATGCCGCAGCCCAGGATCTCGATCCAGCCGCTGTGCTTGCAGAAGTTGCAGCCCTTGCCGCCGCACACGTGGCAGCTCACGTCCACCTCGCAGGAAGGCTCGGTGAAGGGGAAGAAGTGCGGGCGGTAACGCGTCTTGCGATCCTCGCCAAACATGCATTTAACAAAGTAGTCGAGCGTGCCCTTAAGATCGCCAAAGGTGATGCCCTCGTCGACGACCAGGCCCTCGATCTGGTTGAACTGCGGCAGGTGGCAGGCGTCGGCCGTGTCGGGACGATAGACGGTGCCCGGGCAGATCATGTAGATGGGCGGCTTTTGCGACTCCATGGTGTGGATCTGCACGCCCGAGGTCTGGGTGCGCAGCAGCACGTCGGACTCGCCGTGGGCGTGAGCCTCGGGGTGCGCGACGCTGCCGGGGTTGTTGTCGACCACATAGAACGTGTCGCGAGCCGAGCGGCTCGGGTGATCCATGGGCGCGTTGAGCGCGGTGAAGTTGTAGTAGGAGGTATCGACCATGGGGCCGGACTCGACGGTGTAGCCGATACCGCAGAAGATATCCTCGGCCTCCTCGATGATCTGCTTGATCAGGTGCTGGTGACCGATCTGCGGACGGATGCCCGGCAGCGTGATGTCGACGGCCTCGTGCTCGAGTGCATGCTTGAGGGCGGCGGCCTTCATCTCGGTGGTGCGCTCGTCGAGCATGCCCTCGATCAGCTGGCGCATCTCGTTGGCGCGCTTGCCCATCACGGGACGGTCCTCGGGGGCGAGCTTGCCCATCATGCGCATCAGGCCGGTGATGCGGCCCTTGCGGCCGAGCAGCTCAACGCGCGCGGCCTCGAGCTTTGCGGCGTCGTCGGCGCTAGTGACGAGCTCCTTGGCCTCTTCCTCGAGTTTGACCAGATCATCAATCAGACTCATGTCTTCCCTTTCGTCTCTCGCGCATCCGCACCCCGGGACGGCTGACGCCGCCCGATGCTGCGGATGCGCGGCCCGGTTCGGTAACAAAAAACCGCCCTCGGGCATGTGCATTGCCCAAGGACGGTTAAATTCCGCGGTACCACCTTGTTTGACCCGGCGGATGTCTGGCCCGCCGCGCCCACTCTGCGCCTCTTGTCGCGAGGCTCACGGCTTCCCTACTGAGGCTTTGCTGCCACTGGCCGCGTGCCCGTTGAGGTCGCTGCTCGGGAGTGAACGCTTGGCCCTTGCCACCGCAGGAAGGCTTGCAGCCCATGACCTTCCCTCTCTTGCCGGCGACGCGGCGGGCAAAACCCTCTCCGTCAACGCATTGGGCTATAGGATAACACATTTCGCGAGCGCATCGCCGCGTTCCGTTTTGTTCGCGCTGGGTACAAGGCAAGTAGCTGTGAAAAGTGGCCGTGCATCCGCCTGCGGTGCTCGGCCTGCGAGATTAAGGATACGGTATGGGAAAGAAACTCGATAAGAAGGCCAAGGCCGCCGTGGCAAAGGCCGCCAAGGGCGTCAAGGCCGCTAAAGTCGACAAGGCCGTCAAAAAGTTCCGCAAACTCGAGGGCAAGCTGTGGACTCGTGAGTACCTGCTCAAGATTGCCGAGTTCGACGGCGCGACGATTGCCCCTGCCAATGGTGCTGCCGCCCGTGCCGACGCCATGGGCACGCTTGCCGGTGAGCATCACAAGCTGCTGACCAGCGAGAAATCCGTTGAGCTCGTACGCTCGTTAGCGCGCGAGACCGTCGCCGGCGGCAAAATTGACGACCCGCAGCTGCTCGACGAGATCCGTGTGCTCGGTCGCGACCAGCGCGAGGCAAGCGTCATCCCCACCGAGGAGGCCGAGGCCTGGACCAGGCTCACCTGCGAGGCCGATGCCGTGTGGCACAAGGCCAAGACGGCTAATGACTGGGCGAGCTTTGAGCCCTATGTGGATAGGATCGTCGCCCAACTTAAGCATCAGGCCGAACTTATGGACCCCAAGCGCGACCCATACGATGTTTGGCTCGACCAGTACGAGCGCGGCCTTTCCGCCAAGAGCTTCGATGCGTTTTGCGATGAGGTCAAGGCGACGGTCGTGCCGCTCGTGCACGCCATCGGCGAGCGCAGCCAGCAGCCCGATGCCGACTTTTTGCACGCCCGCGTGCCCGAGGCCGCCCAGCGCGCCATGAGCTTCGACCTTATGAAGCTTGTCGGCCTGAACCTGGACGACACCACGCTTGCCTTTACCGAGCACCCGTTTAGCGAGGGCTTTGCCGTGGGTGACGCGCGCATCGCGACACACATCTACGAGAACGATTGCATCTCCAACGTCTACAGCATCATCCACGAGGCGGGACATGCCATGTACGAGCTGGGCGTCAATCCCGCCTATGCGCGCACCTGTCTTGAGGGCGGCACCTCCATGGGCATCCACGAGAGCCAGAGCCGCTTTTTCGAGAACACCGTGGGTCGCAGCCGCGCCTTTATGGGACCGTTGCTCGAGGTGCTGCGCCGCCACGCGCCCGAGGTCTACGGCGACGTCGACGAGGACACGCTCTACCGCGCCGTGAACATCGCGCAGCCGTCGTTGATCCGCACCGAGGCCGACGAGCTCACCTATCCGCTGCACGTTATGGTGCGCTACGAGATCGAGCGCATGCTGTTTGCCGGCGAGGCCACAGCCAAGGATATCCCCGCGCTTTGGAATCGCCTTATGAACGAGTACCTGGGCATCCCCGTTCCCGACGACACGCGTGGTTGCCTGCAGGATACGCACTGGAGCGGCGGCTCGTTTGGCTACTTCCCCACCTATGCGCTGGGCAGCGCCTACGACGCCATGTTCGTGCCGGCCATGTGCCGCGACGGCGTCGACCTTACCGGCGCCTGCGCGAGCGGCGACCTTGCGCCCGTTCGCGCCTGGCTGGGCGAGCGCATTTGGCAGTGGGGACGCGCCAAGGACGCGCCGGAGCTCATCAAGGGCGCCTGCGGCATGGCGTTCGATGCCCGCTACTACTGCAGCTACCTGCAGGACAAGTTCACCACGCTCTACGAGCTGTAAGGCATAACCAACACGCCAACGCAAAGGGGACGCCGCGGAACCAATCCGCAGCGTCCCCTTTTTTCACCCAATAACTAGGTACCCAATGACTAGTTCGTTGACGCTAATGTCTTGGCAACGTCAGCGAAAACGACCCTAAGCGAGCAAGGTGACGTGAAATGAAAGGGCGCTGACCTTCTGGTCGCGCCCTTGAAATTGAACATCAGGCTGCCGCTTGGGGCCGTTTGTAGCGTCGAGCAGTTACGCGGTTTGGTAAAAACGCGTAACTAAAGAGCCTCCAGAGCACTTGCGATGCGCTTCATGGCGGCATCGGCGGATGCTTGGTCGGGCGCCTCGGCCAGCACGCGGATAACCGACTCGGTTCCGCTCTTGCGCACCAGTACGCGGCCCTCGCCTGCCAGCGCGGCCTCGGCCTCGGCGATGGCGTTCTGCACGCCCATGTTCTCGAGCGCGGCGTCCTTGTCCGCCACGTGCACGGCCACCTGCGCCTGCGGCAGCAGCTTGCACGGAGCCGTGAGCTGCGAGAGCGTCTCGCGCTCGGCACGAATCACTTCCATCACGCGCAGCGAGGTCATAATGCCGTCGCCCGTGCGCTCGATATCGCCAAAGATCGTATGGCCCGTCTGCTCGCCACCCAGGCTGTAGCCGCCCTCGCGCATCTTGGCATACACGTGACGGTCGCCCACGCCGCTGGTCACGGCGCTCAGACCGGCAAGCTCCAGCGACTTGACCAGGCCAAAGTTGCTGGCAATCGTCGGCACCACGGTACCGCCCGAGAGTCGCCCGTGCTTGTTCAGGTACACGCCGCACACGTACAGGATCTGGTCGCCGTCTACCACGCGACCGCGCTCGTCCACGGCCAAGCAGCGATCGGCATCGCCGTCATAGGCAAAGCCCACGTCCAGGCCCTGCTCCACCACATGGCGCTGCAGGCGCTCCATATGCGTGGAGCCGCAGTCGACGTTGATGTTAAAGCCATCGGGCGCGGCGTTGATCACGCGCACGTCGGCGCCCAGCGCGTCGAACACCGGCTTGGCAACCGAGGAAGCCGAGCCGTTGGCGCAGTCGATGCCGATCTTGACGCCCTGCAACGAAAAGTTCGCGCTGGCGATGAGCGAAGCAATGTAGCGGTTGCGGCCCTGCATGTAGTCCACCGTGGCGCCGATGTGGTTGCCCGTGGCCAGCGGCACCTCACTCTTGCCATCGATATAGTCCTCGATGAGCTCCAGTACGTCCTCGTCCATCTTAAAGCCGTCGCTGTTGACGAGCTTAATGCCGTTATCGCAAAACGGGTTGTGGCTCGCGCTGATCATGATGCCGCAATCGAAGCAGCCTTCCACAGTCTGATGCGCTACGCCCGGCGTGGGGATCACGTGCAGCATATAGGCGTCCGCACCGCTCGCGACCAGGCCGCTCACCAGCGCCGCCTCGAACATATAACTCGAGCGACGCGTGTCCTTGCCCACGATCACGCGTGCCTTGCGCTCGCGGTTGGCGCCGTAATACCAGCCCACAAAACGGCCAATCTTATAAGCGTGCTCTACCGTCAGCCCAACGTTGGCCTCACCACGAAAGCCGTCGGTGCCAAAGTACTTCATGCGCTCTCCTTACAAAATAGGGGCGAACAGATTGCCTGTCCGCCCCAAAATGGTACTCGATTATCTGCGCTACCAGAAAAACCCTACGCCGACGCGCTGTCGCGAGCCGCCTGGCATGTAGGAGTCTGACGCAGCGTAAGCGGCTTGTCCCCCGCCTCGGCCGACGTGGTCAGCGTATACGTGATCGTCGTCGTCTCGCCAGCATGCAGGTCAACGGTGCCCGAATAGAAGGGGATTCCATGCCACGTAGCGGCGCCAAGACCAAACTGGGTGCCCTCGACGGTCAGATCAGTAATGTTGCCGCCCGTCGGGGCAAACAACGAGACATTCAGACGCTCGTCGTCACGCGCGGCATCGGGTGCGCTCGCCGCAACGTAGTCGGGCAGCTTGCCAGCCTCCTCCTGCGTCATGATGTTCGTCAGGGTAACGGTGATGCGATAGGAGCACGTGCCGTCACCGTTCTTCACGCCCTGACCAATCTGCGTATCGGCGTTCAGGTACCAGTCGAGCTTGGAGAAGCTCAGGTTGTTAAAGTAAACGCCGGCAACAGGATCGGCGCTCGGGTCATCCGGATCGGGCAGCGAAGCGTCAATGCCCGTCTCTTTGATGGCATTCTGCTCATCATCGTTTCTCATCCACGCGATCAGGCGGCCCTCTTCGGCACCGCGCTCAACGGCGCTGACAAGCTTCGTAACATCGACATCGCCGATACCGCCAAGGATCTTGTCGAAGGCAGCGCTGGCGACGGATGCAAAGATGCCGTCCGACTCCTCGACCGGATAGTTCCAGTACACATCGTGCATGAGGACCTTTGCGGCGTTGGTGCCGTCGACAACCGTTCCGTCGGGCAGCGAGACATTACCGACCAGGCCCAGCAGATACTGCAGGAACACCGGGTCGATACCGATGACGCCATCAACGTCCTGTCCATACTGGGACTTCCACAGCGCGGCGACACGCTGCGAGTTGCGGGGCCAATCAGGCGAATAGGTATTGCCCGAGTTGTACAGGTTACTGTGGTTGCCGAACAGCGCCTCATCCTCTTCGTCGACGCTCTCGACTGCCTCATCCTCGCTGAGTCCAATGCGGGGAACAAACTCGCCAATCGACATCTGGCCGTCAGTGACCGAAATCAGGCCCTGCGAACCGCCAAAGCCGCCGCAAGCACGAATCTCGACGTTGTTCATGGCGTACATAAGGTAGTTGCGCGTCTGGCCGTTGGCGCCGAGCATCTGGGGAAGGACGGGGGCGACCTTCTCCGCCGCGTCAACCGCACCGTTGAGGGTGGCAAAGCCGTCCTTGGCCTTATCGACCAGCTCGGTCACCTGGGAAATATGAGTATCGCCAATGCCCTGGACCTTCTCGTTGGCGCTCTTGAACACCTTCGAGCTGCTGGAAAGCGAATCGGCGACCGCCTGCAGCGCGGACACGTTAATCATGCCGTCCTGGAACAGCTTGCCGGGCGTAGCCTGCGAGAGGTTGTCGGCCATGGGAACCAGCGCATTGCTCGAGACATCGGACAGGGCGTCAATCATGGTGCGGGCCGCATTGATATCGCTGCCATACACCGGGATAAACGAAGCCGCCGTCCACAGCGGGCTCGAGGTCTCCGCCTTCATGCTGTTACAGAGCTCATCGATCTTCTTCGCGTCGTCAGGCAGCGTCGAAAAATCGCCCGACGTGACCTTATCCTTAAGGCCACCGACGATCTCGACAGCCTCCTTCGCTTCGCTCTTTACGGTCTTTGCCGAGTTAAGCAGCATAAAGCCGCCTGCGCCAAGCACAACGAGAAGCACCGCGACTACAGCGGCAATAATGGCGCCGGTGTGACGCTTTTTGCGCTCGCCCTTGCGATGGCGATGACGGACCAGACCGTCAGAGGTCGAACTCGACGAAGCATCGCTACCGTAGTTCAAGCCAAAATCGTAATAATCTTCCTTGGAACCCGAGCCCGCAAACTCGGCACCGCTATCATCCAGGCGGGCGAACGTGCCAGTCTCGGAGGCGCCGGTGTAAATCGTGCCAAGGTTACCCGTAAGCCCCGCGCCACCGGCAGAGGGAGTATTGTTGTCGGCCTTGCCGGCATTAACGTTGCCGGCGGCATTCGCGGCGTTGGCAGCACCTGCGTTGTTCGCAGGTGCCGAAGGAGCCCCGCTCGGCTGCGACGCGGAGGTTGCACCGCCCGCAAAGACATTCCCTCTTGCACGGCCGGTCTTTTTTGCCTTTTGAGACTGCTCGTACAGAGCGGTAAACATCGCCGTCTCGCCCGGGGACACGCGCTTACCGGAACCGCCCTGTCCAGCGCCGCCCGGCGTGCCGGCCTTACCAGCCCCGTTCGGACGCGGCGGAACTGCAGGGCGGCCGCTATCGCTGCCCTTAAAGTGATTACCAGCCATAAAGAAATCCTCGCAATTGAGTCGCAATGAAAAAGTCCATAACGTTGCTAGTTTATGGCATTTTGAACATCGACAGCTAAACTCCAGACACGGACATCAATTGGCGAAAATGCGGCACAACACCTTTTCTGTCTTGGCGGCGGCGCTAGCTACACCGTAAGGAACATCATCACGATGATCATGACAAAGCCGATAAGGTCGGTCGGCAAAAACACCGTCCCCAGCATAACGGCGCTGGTGATGGTCGCCGAAACCGGCTCCACAGTTCCGATGAGGCTCGCACGTACCGAGCCGATGTCCTTAACGCCCTGCATATAGAGCATGTAAGCAAAAAACGAGCCGATAACCACGAACACCGCGAGCGCCTCGACGCCGGCAGCGTCGAGCGCCGGCATATGCGCCCAGGGCTGCACGAAGACGCACGAGACCACGCCCGCCGTGAGCATTGCCGAACCCGTGACGATGGGGCTGCCGTATTCGGGCAGGATCTTGGCGGGAATCACCGCCATACACGCGGCGCTGACCGCACACATAAGACCTGCTGCCAGGCCAAGCGGCGAAATATTCAGGCTGGTGGGGTCGCCGCCGGTGGCGATTAAAAAGGTTCCACCCAGAGCCAGGCCAATGCCGATGACTTCGCGAGTACGCGGCATGCGGCGATCGATCACGCAGGTGTAGCCCATGATGATAACGAGCTGCAGGCACTGGAGCACCGTCGCGGTTCCGGCGTTCGTCAGGCGCACGGCCGAAAGATAGCAAAACTGGTTGAACAGCAGGCCAAAGGCGGTAAAGAGCAGCAGCTGCTTGCGATCGGCGGGTGTGGTCCAGAGCTTAATCAGGCGCTCGCGGTCGCGCGTAACAACCACGGCCATAAAGAGTAGACCGGCGAGAATCTGACGCACGCTCATAAGCCACAAGGTGTCGACGTGGTAGGTATCGAACAGAAAGCTCGCGCTGGTGCCCGAGAAGCCCCAAAACGAACCGCCCACCAGCGTAGCCAAGACGCCCGTGATCATCTTGCGCGACGACGCATCGTTAAGGCGGTCGCGCCAGGCGCGGCGGGTGCTACGGCTGAGCTCGTCGGTGCCCTCGGGCACATCAATGTTCGATATATCGGTCATCGGCACCGAAGCCCCTGCGCCTTCGACCCGCTCGACACACTCTTTGCTCATTCCACTCCCCCGAAACAGCCTGGAAACAATTCGGCTTACCTTACCACGGCGAAGGCACCAGCTGGAGGCTTGTCCGCTTATCGGTAGGACAATTCCGCAGGTGTCTTTCCATAGCTCGATACCGCAATGGCCTTGCATTATGCGACAGCCAAATCGCGGCAGCAGGCTCTTTTAAAATGGATATGACGAAGCCCCCGAATTCCACAATGTAAGCGATTTTTAAAAATGTTCTTGCCACCGAGTTCAGGCTCCGTTATATTATCCCTTGCGCGCTTGCGCACCCTTGATCGGGCGTTTAGCTCAGGGGGAGAGCGCTTCCCTGACACGGAAGAGGTCAGAAGTTCAAATCTTCTAACGCCCACCAAATGTTCGCAGCTCAGAGGCTATGTCCTCTGGGCTGTTTTGTTTTATGTCGCCAAATCCGCTGGCAGCTCCAACCGCCCAAGCAACCACCCTGCCCATACACAAAACCGCGTCAGCGACCCAAGTGCCTATCCCGGCTGACTCTGCAGTCAATCAAAACCGCGTCAATAGCCACCGAGGCCGAGGCCAACGCGTCTCGAACCCATCCGAGCCGCAACTCCTCAGCAAAACGCCGCGATGTCTGCGCCCTGCGGTATCCTTGAGCCACTTGCACCTGCAGCACCAAGGAGCCGCCATGCGCACCGAGCTCGATGTCCCC
>DBFBFY010000082.1:0-5019 GCA_048201615.1 Collinsella sp. | reverse complement strand
AGGCAGCCGGCGGTCTTGGCGGCGTTATCGGCCTTGATCAGCAGAACCGAGGCGAGCGCACCGATGCACGAGACGGCAAGCGATGCGATAAACAGCGTCATGCTATCCATTGTTTACGCTCCCTTCTGCTTTCTCGGACAGGCCCTGGGCCACAGCGGTAACGTCGACGGACGGACCGTTTTCGATCGAGCGCAGGCGCTTGGCCTCGTCGAGCTCGCGATCGGCCGCGCCACCCATGACGGTCAGCGCCTTGGTAGGGCACGCCGCCACACAATGCGGGCCGTCCGGATCGAATGCGCACAGGTCGCACTTGACAGCGCAGGTGTACTGACCAGGAGCCCACGTAAGCAGGCTGCTCAGGGACTTAGGATACGAAGGCGTCGGGTCGCACATGCCTGCGACACCGGCGATAGACGTGCCATCGGGATGGATGGCTCCGAAGGGGCACGCGATGGCGCACAGCCTGCACCCGATGCACTCCTGCTCCTTGACGTGGATGCGATCGCCATCGTGCTCGATGGCATTCACCGGGCAAACCTCGGCGCAGGGGGCACCCTCGCAATGGTGGCAGGCAAGGGCGGCCGAAATACCGCCGGTCTTCACGAGCGCCAAGCGCGGCGTATCCTGAAGACCCTGCATCCGGTGGGCGTCGGCACAGGCGGACTGGCATGTTCCGCAGCCGATGCACCTCTCCGGGTTGATGTCGATGAAGCGGTTCATCCCCACTTCCTTTCAAAATAACGGGCCGGGCTCCCGAACGTACGGGACGCCCGGCCCAAAAAGCCAACGAGAACGGGACTACACGATTTGGTTCACGTGCGTCTCGTCATCGAACTTGGCGGCGCCGGGCTCAACGTCCTGGGGAGCGGCGGCGTCCACCAGAGCCTGCTTGAGCTCGGTGTACTGACGCTCCACCTCGCCCTCAGCCCAGACCTGGTCGGCGATAGCGTCGACCTGGCAGGCGGAGAACTTGTCCTCGGGCGTATGCGAGACCGGGTCGACCTTGTGAATGGTCAGCTCGTTGCACTTGCCGATCCACCACTGGTAGGTCATATAGACCGTGCCCTTGTTGATGCGGTCGCTCACGTCGGCGCGGCTGTATACCTGGCCACGGCGGCTGTGAATCGAGACGATGTCGCCGTTCTTGATGCCGCGTGCCTCGGCGTCCGCGGGATTCATGCGGACAAAGCCGGGCTCGTCGGCGAGCAGCGCCAGCGTCTTGCAGTTGCCAGTCATCGAGCGGCAGCTGTAGTGACCGACCTCGCGAACGGTGCACAGAATGAGCGGGTACTCATCGTCGGGAAGCTCGGAGGGCGCCTCCCAGTCGTGCGCCATCAGGTTGGCGCGGCCGTCCTTGGTGGTGAACTTGCCACCAGCGAACATGTCGGGCGTACCGTGGTCGTTCACATCGGTGCTCTTGACCGGCCACTGGGCGTAACCGCCCTCGGGAGCCATCTTCTCGTAGGTTGCGCCCACAAAGTTGGGGCACAGGCTGATGCACTCGTTCCAGATCTGCTCGGTGTTGTCGTAGTGCATGGGGTAACCCATACGCGTAGACAGGTCCGCGAAGATCTCCCAGTCGTGACGGCACTCGCCCTTGGGCGGAACGGCCGCGTCAAAGTGCTGGAAGCTACGGTCGGATGCGGTAAAGACACCCTCGTGCTCGCCCCAAGAGGTGGCAGGCAGGATGACGTCGGCGAGCATGGTCGTCTGCGTCATAAAGATGTCCTGGCAAATGAACAGATCCAGCTCGGAGAGCGTCTTGCGCATACCGGCCGAATCGGGCTCGGTCTGCACCGGGTCCTCGCCGTAGTTGTAGAAGCAGTGCACCTTGCCCTCGTCGACCAGGTGGCCCAGGTCGGTGAGCTTGTAGCCCTCCTCGAGCGGGAGCTTTTCCTCGGGCACGCCCCAAGCCTTGGCAAACTTGGCACGCACAGCCGGGTCGGTGACCTTCTGGTAGCCAGGGTACAGGTTGGGCAGCATGCCCATATCGCAGGAGCCCTGGACGTTGTTCTGACCACGCACGGGCGCGAGGCCGGAATTGGGTTTGCCGATCTGGCCGGCAACGCAGGCGATGGAGGCGATGGTGTGCACCGTCTTCAGGTTCTGCTTCTGCTGGCATACGCCCATGCCCCAGCCAATGATGGCAGAGGGCTTCGCCGTGGCGTACATCTCGGCAGCTTGGTGGATCAACGCGGGCTCGACACCCGTGATGTCCTGTACGGATTCGGGAGTGTAGTTCTTGATGGTCTCCCACCACTCGTCAAAGCCGTTCGTGTGCTCGGCGACGAATTCCTTGTCGTAGAGGCCATCGTTGACCAAGCAGTTGGCAAAGGCGTTGAGGAACGCAACGTTGCAACCGTTCTTGATCGGAAGGTAGAGATCGGCGATACGCGCGGTTTCGATATGGCGCGGATCGGCGACGATGATCTTGCAACCCTTTTCTTTGGCTCGCACGATACGCCTTGCGACGATGGGGTGCGAATCGGCAGGGTTATAGCCGAAGAGGAAAATGCAGCCCGCATCCTCCATACCGGGGATGGAGCATGACATGCAACCTGAACCAACCGTGTCCATCAGACCGAGGACAGTAGGGCCGTGTCAAGTACGGGCGCAGTTGTCCACGCTGTGGGTGCCGATGCACGCACGCGTAAACTTCTGCATGACGTAGTTCGCCTCATTGCCGCCGCCTCGCGAAGAGCCGGTGGTCATGACAGCGTTAGGACCATATTCGTCAATTATGGCCTGCATCTTAGATGCGGTGAAATCCAGTGCCTCGTCCCAGCTTACGCGCTCAAGATCCGCGCCCTTAGTGCGGCGGATCATCGGGTGCAGTACGCGAGGAGTCAAGATCTTGGTGTCGTTGATGAAGTCGTAGCCGCTCATGCCCTTAAGGCACAGCTCGCTCTGGTTGGTGATGCCGTTGAGCGGTTCGGTGCCCACGACCTGGCCGTTTTGGACCAGGAGGTTAAACTGGCAACCGGCGCCGCAGTACGGGCAGATCACTTTATGCTTCTCCATGACACCCTCCTTCCTTTCTCTGCTACCGATTAATCGGTACGTATTTGACAATCGTTGGGCCTGTATGGCCGCCCGGCTACGCCTCGTTTTCGATGGTGGCGCGGGCACGCTCGGCAGTCAGTTCTGCCAGGCGCTCCTCGTCTACCAAGGTGAGGCCCTTGGTCGGGCACGCCTCGGCACACGCCGGACCGCCGGGACGGTCCACGCACAGGTCGCACTTGAGCACGAAGCTCTTGGTCTGCGAACCCACGCGCACGTCGCCCATCAAGACGGGGACCTGCGTGGTCGCCACACTCACGGCGCCAAAGGGGCAGGCCATGACGCAGCTCTTGCAGCCGATGCAGTTGTCCTCGTTGACGCCGATGCGATGGTTCTTTGGATCAAAGAACAAGGCACCCGTGGGGCAGGCCTTGGCGCACGGAGCGTCCTCGCAGTGGTGACATGCCACCGGCGCGGAAATCTCGTAGGTGCGCGTTACGCGCAAGCGAGGTGCGGCGATGTTGCCGGGAATATCGTGTGCCTCGATGCACGCCGCCATACAGGTTTGGCACCCAATGCAGCGTGAAGAATCAGCCACGACTCGTTTATTGCCCATGTTGTTCACTCCCTCCTGAATCCCATGCCGGAGAGACCCTGCCGACGTTGCCCCGGACCGCCCGTGGTCCGGCATCGGCGTATCGAGTGCATGCGGCGAAACAGGCACTTCGATAGAATTCCTCCAACGATATAGAGGTTAAATATACGCAGTTGCAGGGGGCAAACTTGAGCATAGGCCCTGCAATACGGGTGTATTGCAGGGGTTTTGGCAGGTTGGAATTATTCTCTAGAAGCTATAAAGGTGAGTGTATTACATGCGTACGCCTCAGAGATTTTTACGCGCTCTCATTTTAGATGTACTACGCTTGTATTCAAGTTAATGGTTATTTACTTGAGCGAAATAAAGTAATCGTTATAAGATGCTCAAGTATCGGCACATGCCGCATTTGACCGACTATATTGCACGCTCATTAAGGGGGCCAGTGATGTCATCGACTCAAAAACGAGCCATCCTGCAGGTGCGCATTCGCGAGGAAGACAAGCAGCATGCCGAACATCTCTACGACGCCATGGGCACATCGCTCGCCGAGGCCGTCCGTCTATTTGTCGCGCAGAGCATTTTGATGCGCAAGCTCCCCTTTCAGCCGGTCGCCGTGCGCTCAAAGGACGGCACCGCCGCCTATGGATCGCTCAAAGCATACGGTGACCCCAATCGCCGCTCCGAGGAGCGCAATGCCTGGATTGAATACCTTGCCACAGAAAGCGACGATTCGATTTTGGGTCCCGAGGAAGTAGATATCCATGAGTAGCACCATCATCGACGAGACCGTCATCCTACGCTACCTGCTTGACGACGACGAAGTCCTGTCACCGCGCGCCGCCAAGGTCATCGCCACGCGCACCGCTCGTGTCTATCCCGAAATCATCACGCGCGTCGTGGTCACGCTGCGCGACGTCTATAAGGTTCCCCGCGTTGAGATTGCTGCGGCCATGAAAAGGCTGCTCGATGACGTCATGGTCGACGAGCCCACCGTTGTCGCCCTTGCCGTCAAGCTCTTTGGCAAGAGACCCATATGGACTTTACCGACTGCCTCCTCGCAGCCCGAACCGCCATCTATAACGACGACGTCGTGAGCTTTGGCAAGCCCATCATCCAAGGCATGATCGATTACCGCCGCAAGCGCCAAACCGCCGCCGACGCCCGCGACCGCGCCGCCGAAGCCCGCAGCCGCAGCACCGACTCCACCATCGACAAACTCCGCCACCAATCCCGCAGCTAACCCCCATCCCCTTCTAAGTTGCGGTGAAATAGTTCCTGGATTGGGGGTGCGGACAGAAAGTTGGACCGTGAAGCGGTTCGGACTGGAGGTTCGCATGTACAGCAGGGAGAAGGTCGAGCTCTTCCTCCTGGCGACGGAGGACGGCATGGGGCCGACCGCCGCCGCGAAGTTCGCGGGGGTC
>DBFBFY010000081.1:0-5202 GCA_048201615.1 Collinsella sp. | reverse complement strand
GCGCTCATAGCTGGTCCTTTCGATGCGGGCGCGGAGAATCTGTCGCGCCCAGGTTACGGCACATATCGTGAAGCACATTGTAGTTCAACGGGACGATGCATGCGTTTGAAAGCGTCTCTTGCCTGTACGGTCCAACCTTTCAAAAAGGAAAGCTGGACGTAAGCCAAATCGATGGCAGCCCATGTGCGGCGCTGCGATGATGAGGCCGTAACAAGGAGCTGGTCTCAAGGAGGAGCCATGATGTACGGAACAGGGCAAGTGCGTGAGCCGCGGTCGTTGGGAAGGCGCATGGGCGATTCTGTGATCGCTGCCGTGTGCACGGGATTGATGGCGGTGCTTTGCATTGCGATGCTGTGGGCCATGTCGCATGTGGGACAATAGCGGACGGTTGGGTGCTGGCATAAACGGCGCCCCGCGTATTCGTTTTGCTTGTTAAGGAGTGTCCATGGGCGTCGTCGATCCCTTTTCTGTTGCTCGGGCCGCGGGGCTCGAGCTCGTGCGGAAGTCCGAGGGCCTCACGCTCACCGACGGCGCGATGGAGCTGCGTGCCGATTTTGCCCGCATGCTGCCACGACTCAAGCAAGGCCGTCTGCAGCAAGAGCTGCTGGTAAAGGCTGCGCGCACAAAAGGCATCGAGAGCCCATGGGCGATTGATGCCACGGCAGGCTTTGGCGAGGATTCGCTGCTGTTGGCGGCCGCGGGCTTTACCGTCGATCTGTATGAGCAGGATTGCGTGATCGCGGCGCTCCTCAAGGATGCCTTGGATCGCGCGGCGGATGATCAGGTGCTTGCGGCTGCCGTGGCTCGCATGCGCCTTCATGCGGGCGAGGACAGCATTGCCGGCCTTCGCCATACAGCTGAGCTGATCGGGCAGGGCGAGCTCGCCGCTCCCGACGCGGTGTATCTGGATCCCATGTTTCCCGAGCGCACCAAGAGTGCGGCGGTGAAAAAGAAGTTCCAACTCCTGCACCATTTGGAACAGCCGTGTGCCGATGAGGAATCGCTGGTCGAGGCGGCGCTTGCTGTGCATCCGCGCAAGGTCGTTATCAAGCGGCCGGTGAAGGGCCCGCTGCTTGCCGGAGTTAAGCCGAGCTATCAACTTGCGGGCAAGGCCGTTCGTTACGATGTTTTGGTGCCGCCGCGCCCGTAGCTTGCGCGCGATGGTTGGCGCTCCGTCAGTGCCGTGCCGATGCGAGGCCTATTTCCAAGGATGCGACGTCAGGTGCCAGCCGCCGCAGTATTCGCATTTGTAGCAGGCCAAACCACGCCGCCCGCGGTTTTCGCAGTCGGCCATAACGGCCTCGGCCTCGGCGCGCGTGTCGTAACGGTTTTTGCGTTCGCACGACTTGTAGCGCCAGGCTTCATCGCGCTCGGCGTCCAGGGCGTCGCGGCGCTCATTCTCGCGCGCAAACAGGTCGCTCATATCGCCGCCCGTGGCAGCGCCTAAAAACTCGCTTTTGGCTTTTGACCAAGCGGCTCGCTTTTTGCTCCCCATCTGCTTCGTGCCCCTCTCCAAACGCTGGTATCATTGCCCAATCAAAGTGATACCAATAAACGTGAGGTCGCCGCGTGATGATCAGAAAAACCCTCGATACCGACATTCCCGCCGTCATGGCTATCTATGACGCGGCCCGCGCCTTTATGCGCGCGCATGGCAACGCCACGCAGTGGCCCGAGGGCACGCCTTCGGCCGAGCAGCTGGCAGCCGATATCGCCGCTGGTGGCAGCTATGTGTGCGAAGTCGACGGTCGCGTGGTGGCGACGTTTGCCTTTTTACCGGGTCCGGACGAGTGCTATGACGTAATTGAGGACGGTCAATGGCATAGCGACACTCCGTACGCCGTGCTGCACCGCGTGGCATCCGACGGCACCGTGCACGGTATCGCGGCTGCGATGTTTGCCTTTGCCAAGGAGCGCGCCGATCACCTGCGTATCGACACGCATCAAGACAACCTGCCCATGCAGGGCGCCATCGCCAAGGCCGGGTTTAAGCGCGCCGGTATCGTATATGTGTCGGACGGTACGCCGCGCGTCGCGTTTGATTGGCTGCGCGAGGCATAAGAGTGGGGATGCGTATCAACAATTCGCGCGAACGAAAATGGCCCTGGGCGGGGTCATTTTCGTTCGCTGTGCTGTTTTGAAAGCCGGCTTTCGCAAGGCGCGAACCTACGAAAATCGCCGCGCGGCAACGCGGGGCGATGAGCTCGGTCGGGGGATAGGGCCCGCTTCGCCCGCCGGCCCGTAAATTGTATCATCCAGTGTGGAACGAGGGTGCCCGTTGCCGCGTGCGATGGGCTTGCAATAAGAGGAGAGCCATGTCGAAGCAAGCGGTCGTTGGAATCTTGGCGCATGTCGATGCCGGCAAGACCACGTTGGCCGAAGCCATGCTGTTCAACGCGGGTCGCATTCGCAAGCGCGGCCGCGTTGACGATGGCGACTCGCATCTGGATACGAACGAGATTGAGCGTGAGCGCGGTATCACGATCTTCTCGTCGCAGGCTGTGCTCGACCATGGTGACACCCACGTTATGCTCGTGGACGCTCCCGGCCATGTCGATTTTTCTGCCGAGGCGGAGCGCACGCTGCGTGCCCTGGACTACGCGATTCTGGTGGTAGGCGCCAACGATGGCGTACAGGGGCACACCGAAACCCTGTGGCGCCTGCTTGCGCGCTATGACATCCCGACGTTCATCTTCATCAACAAGATCGATTTGGAGAATCCCGGCCGCGATGTTTTGCTGGCACAGCTCGGGCAGCGTCTTTCCGAGGGCTGCCTGGATGCCAACGAACTGCTGGCGGGCGGCACCGTTCAGGAGGATGCTGCTGCGTTAGACGAGGCGGCGCTCGAGGAGTTTCTTGAGGCGGGTGAGCTTTCCTCCGCGACGCTGTCGCGCATGGTTGCTGAGCGCAAGCTCTTTCCCTGCTTTGCCGGCTCGGCGCTCAAGGACCAAGGTGTGGACGAGCTGTTGGATGGTATATGCGCGCTGATGCGCGAACAGGCGTGGCTCCCGGAGTTTGCCGCGCGCGTCTATCGTGTCAGCCGCGGGGATTGCGGCGAGCGCTTGGCATGGGTTAAGGTGACCGGCGGCACGCTGCATGCCAAGCAGATGATTGCCGGACGTTCCGGTGCCGAGGCATGGGAGCAGAAGGTCGATCAGGTACGCATCTATAACGGCGAGAAGTATGAGCTTGCCCAAGAAGTTGCTGCTGGCGGTATTTGCGCCGTGACGGGTCTTGCGCACGTTCGCCCGGGGGACGCCCTGGGCGCGGAGCCCGCGGGCGATGCGCCTGTCATTGCGCCGGTCCTCACCTATACGGTGCTTCCGGGCGAACACGATGTCCACGCGGTGTTCAAAGCGCTGACTGAGCTGGCGGACGAAGATCCCATGCTCGGCGTAAGCTGGAATACTCATCTGGAACAGATTCACCTGCAGTTGATGGGCGCCGTGCAACTCGAGGTCGTGCAGCGCGTGCTGGCCGATCGTTTTGGCCTTGCGGTCGAGTTTGAGCCCGGCGGCATTCTCTATAAGGAGACTATTTCGCAGCCGGTCGAGGGCGTGGGCCACTTTGAGCCACTGCGCCACTATGCCGAGGTGCATCTGCGTCTGGAGCCGTTGCCGGCGGGCTCGGGCGTGCAGTTTGGCACCGTGACCTCGACCGACGAGCTCGATCTTAACTGGCAGCGTTTGGCACTCACCAACGCCATGGAGCGCGACCACTTGGGCGTGCTGACCGGCTCGCCCATCACCGATGTGTGCATTACGCTCACGGGCGGCCGCGCGCATGCCAAACACACCGAGGGCGGCGATTTTCGCCAGGCCACGTACCGCGCGATTCGCCAGGGGCTCATGCAGGCGCGTGAGGCCGGCGCGGCGGTGCTGCTGGAGCCGTGGTACCACTTTGAGCTTGAGGTGCCGGGGGAGTGCGTGGGCCGGGCGCTCTCGGATGCCACGCGCATGGGTGCCGAGTACGAGCCACCGACGATGGCGGGCGACCGGGCAAAGCTTGTGGGTCGCGTACCGGCATCCGAGGTGCAGGATTATGCGCTGGTGGTGGCTGCCTACACGAGTGGTCGTGGGCATCTGTATCTAGAGTTCGCCGGCTATGCGGCTTGCCATGATGCCGAGCGCGTCATCGAGGCGGCCGCCTATGAGCCCGAGGCCGATCTGCCCAACACGCCCGACTCGGCCTTTTGCTTTCACGGCGCCGGCTACACGGTCAAATGGTACGACGTGCCCGCCGCGGCGCACGTAAAGATCGACCCCTCCACCTTCCGCCCCTGGCGAGCAGCAGACGCCGAGTTTTTCGGCCACATGTGACAAAGGGACAGTTCCTTTGTCACATGCTATTGGTATAACTCGGTATAAGTTGGTATAACTATTACCAGGGTTTGCCAATCCGAGGAGGCCGACATGAATCCAAATCCCTTTAAGCCCACGGCTGGCAAGCGGCCTCCGATACTCATCGGTCGCGAGTCGGTCATCGAAGATTTCGAGGAAGGGCTCGCTAACGGCGCCGGAGCGCCGGGCAGGCTCATGCTCATTACGGGGAACCGCGGCTGCGGCAAGACAGTTCTCCTGCGGGAGCTGCAACGTCTAGCCAGCGAGCGTGGATGGGCGGTTATCTCCGATTCCGCTTCGCTTGGCTTATGCGACCGCCTGGCCGATGCGCTTCGCTCGAATAAACCCGTTGTGACGTCAATGGAGTTCGGTCCGTCGTTTGGCCGGATGTCGGTCGAGGCGGCGCGAGCAAAGGGTGAAACGTTACGAGGGCTGGTCAACGAGCGCCTCAAGAAGCTCGGTCCAGGCAAGGGCATACTGTTTGCGATTGACGAGGCGCAATCGGCGTCTATCGAGGAACTGGCGGCTCTCGCCGTTCTCTATCAGCAAGTGCTCGGAGATCAGGATGCTACGGGATTGCCCGATAGCGACCAGCGCGGTCTTGCGCTGGTGTTCGCTGGATTGCCCAGTATGGTTGATGACTTGCTCGAAGAGCCGAGCGTGACGTTTTTGCGGCGTGCCCAGCAGCGTACGCTGGGGGCGATATCTTTGCCCAAGGTGCGCGATTCGTATATCCAGACGGTCAAAGACGCTGGTCTTTACGTTGACGCGGAGACGGCGGACCTTGCGGCACGCAAGAGCATGGGGCATCCCTATATGGTTCAGCTGGTGGGATATTACATGTGGCGGGCTGCTGTCCGGC
>DBFBFY010000080.1:0-5320 GCA_048201615.1 Collinsella sp. | reverse complement strand
AACTTGGGCAACCGCAACGGATTCGACCGTCACGTCGAGCAACTCTGGCACAAAGGCGACCCCTTCACCTGCGCCTATATTGACATCGACCATCTCAAACATTGCAATGATAGGTTTGGCCACGCCGAAGGCAATCGCTATATTCTGAGCATCTGCCGCACGCTCTCCGAAACCATGAAGCACGATGAGATGCTGTTCCGCATCGGTGGAGACGAGTTTGTGCTCATCTCGCTCTCCGCAAACGAGACTGAACTCGAGCAGCGCTTGGAGCAGGTACGTGCCGGGCTGATCGAGGCGAGCTCAGGCGGCAAGGCGCCCATGATCGGCAGCTTTAGCTTTGGCTGCTCGCGCGTCGATCCACTTGCCGGCGACACACGTCGCCAGATGACGATGGATGCCGATCGCAAGATGTATCGCTATAAGCTTATGCATCGTGTGCAGCAACCGAAAGACAATGATGCGCCGCAACGCCCAATCGTCGATCAGCTTCCCTGCAACGACCGAGTGTTCCAAGCGATCTCCATGAGCTCCGAGACGCGCTATCCGTTCATCCTTAACCTCGATACGGGAGAATCGCAATGGTCGGTTAACGCCGTGCGCGATTTTGACCTGCCCTCCCAGCACCCTTTTAACTCACTCGACATGTGGCTCGCCCGCGTTCATCCCGAGGACCGCGACAACGTACGCGCCGAGCTCGACATGGTGATAAACGGCACGTGGCACTTCCACTACATGCAGTATCGCGTAATGGATGCCACCGGAAAATACGTGCTTTGCGATTGCACAGGCTACCGCTTGGACGGCACCGATACCGAGCCCAGCATGTATGTGGGCATTATCGTCAACCGAAGCCTAGCGGATACGACCGATTCCGTAACCGGTCTGGGCGATATTCACGCCCTGGTCAACGCCATTGGCGAAATGCGTCGCGTGGCGCGCGAGGCAGGCTTTATTGCCATTAAGGTCGACGATATCGCCGAGGTCAATGCCCGCTTTGGATTCGATGCAGGCGACCGCGTGCTCGCCGAAAGCGCCGCCTGCCTTATGGAATGTTCGCGCGGCAAGGGTCGCCTGTTCCGCTCGACGGGGCCGACATTCGTGGCGCTTTTCGATGACTTTAATCCCGAAGAGACCGACGCGATCGCAAACGAAATCGAGCGGTTCCTGGGTTCTCCCGTGCTCATCGGCTCACTTGAATATCAGCCACCCATTCGTGTGGCGACGCTTCATCTGGACAGCGTTGACCGTCAGCCCGTTTCCATTTTGAACGAGCTCAAAGCGTTGCTCGGGAAAGCCGTGCAGGTGCCAGGCACCAAACTGGATTAGCGTCGCGCCCGCGCCGCCTCCCCCATCGTGCGATAATCCTCTGCAGAAGTCACCAAAAGCAGAGGGAGTTTGTGATGAAGGTTCTTTTAGTCAATGGCAGCCCCAAGGCAAACGGCAACACCGCCCGCGCACTCGCCGAGGTCGCTGAGCAGCTCAATGCCGAAGGCATTGATACCGAGGTGTTTCAGCTGGGCGCCAAGCCCATTCGCGATTGCATCGGTTGCGGCCAGTGCGGCAAGCTTGGCGGTCGCTGCACCTTTGACGATGACGTAGTGAACGAGCTCATCGCTGCCGCCGAGCAGGCAGATGGCTTTGTTTTTGGCTCACCTGTCTACTATGCGCACCCCAGCGGCCGCATCCTTTCGGCCCTCGATCGCGCCTTCTATGCCGGCAGCAAGGCCTTTGCGCACAAGCCGGGCGCTGCCATCGCCGTCGCCCGTCGCGGCGGCACGTCGACGACCTTCGACGTACTCAACAAGTACTTCACCATCAACCAGATGCCCGTGGTTGCCTCCACGTACTGGAACAACGTGTTTGGTCGCGTGCCCGGCGACGCCAATGGGGACGCCGAGGGCCTTGCCACCATGCGCAACATCGGCAAAAACATGGCCTGGCTCCTTCGCTGTATCGAGGCAGGACAGGCCGCCGGCATCAACGCACCCGAGGCAGATCGAGCAACGACCAACTTCATCAGGTAGAACGGCGGAACAAATACATGAACGTGCAGATTTTTGGCACCAAAAAGTCCTTCGATACCAAGAAGGCGCAGCGCTTTTTTAAGGAGCGCCGCATTAAGGTGCAGTTTATTGACCTTAAGGAAAAGGAGATGAGCAAGGGCGAGCTCACGAGCGTGATGCAGGCGGTCGGCGGCATCGACAAGCTGCTCAATCCCAAAACCAAGGACGAGGAGACGCTCGCGCTCATCCAGCACCTTACCCCCAGTCAGCGCTTCGACAAGCTGCTCGAGAACCAGCAGGTTCTAGCCGAGCCCATCGTGCGCAACGGCAAAAAGGCCACCGTCGGTTATTGCCCCGATGTATGGGGAGCCTGGGAGTAGCTTGTGTTATTTGCCGGCGCGTGGGTATAAGAGCAGGCGTTTGGCATAAGATTCAACTGTAAGCCATGTCTAACAAAGGAGGGCACATGCCCAACAAACCCGTGAAGATCATCATGCTTACCGGATACCTCGGTGCCGGCAAGACCACGCTGCTCAACCACATCCTCGCTAACGACGGCGGCATCCGCGCCGCCGTGATCGTCAACGATATCGGCGAGATCAACGTCGACGCCAGCCTTATCGCCGACGGTGGCCTTTCCGAGACCGACGACCTCATCCCGCTCACCAACGGCTGCATCTGCTGTACGCTTTCGGACGACCTTGCCAACCAGCTGCAGGGCATCGCCGATTCGGGCAACTTCGACTACATCATCATCGAGGCATCGGGTATTTGCGAGCCTATCCCCATCGCCTACACCATCTCGAGCTTCTGCGACGAGGCCAAGGTGGGCGGCGAGCCCAAGCTCGCGCTCGACAACATCGTGGCCGTGGTCGACTGCGCCCGCATGTACGACGAGTTCAACGGCGGTCGCGACCTGCTGGCAGAGGATATCGACGAGGACGACATCGAGAGCCTGCTCATCCAGCAGATCGAGTTCTGCTCCACGCTGATTCTCAACAAGACCGATACCGTGAGCCCTGAGCAGATCGCCGAGCTCAAGGCCATCGTGCGCAGCCTGCAGAAAGATGCCGTGATCGTCGAGGCCCAAAACGGCGAGGTCCCCATGGAGGAGCTGCTCGACACCGACCGCTTCGACTTTATGCGCGCCTACAATTCCGCCGCCTGGATTGATGCCATGGAGCATCCCGAGGAGCACGATGACCCTGAGGTGCTCGAGTACGACATCGAGACCTTTGTTTACTCGCGCCGCAAGCCGTTTGACCTGCAGAAGTTCACCGATTTTGTTGAGCAGGAGTGGCCCGACGAGGTCATTCGCGTCAAGGGTCCGTTGTGGCAGACCGGCGATCCGGACATGTGCTACATGTTTGAGCAGGCTGGCCACCAGATGCGCCTGATGGAGAACGGCCTGTTTGTCGACTCGGCGCCCGAGGGCGAGAAGCAGAAGATCATCGACGAGAACCCCGAGATCATGCAGATTTGGGACGACGAGACGGGCGACCGCATGACGAGCCTGTGCATCATCGGCCGTCACATGGACAAGGATGCGCTCATCGCCTCCCTCGATGCCTGCCTGACCGACTGGCACCGCGCCTAGGTTTATCCAAGCGGGTTTTTCCGCTACGTAACCGCCAAACCACCACGAAGGTGCCTGTCCCCTTCGTGGTGGTTTTTCGTTCTGAGCCAAGGAGATTCATGTTCAACATTGTGCTGTATGCGCCCGAAATCCCGGCCAATACGGGCAATATCGGCCGTACCTGCGTGGTCACCGGCGCCCGTCTACATCTGGTGGAGCCACTGGGCTTTTCGCTCGACGACAAGACAGTACGTCGCGCCGGCCTGGGCTACTGGCAAAACTTGGACGTGACCACCTATGCCGGCTGGGAGGATTTCCTTGCACGCAATGGTCTCTCCCCTGCCGACGAACGCCTGCATCTGCTGACCAAAAAGGCACGCCGCACCTATGCGCAGAGTGCCTACCGCGATGGCGACTACTTGGTCTTTGGCAGCGAGAGCTCGGGCATTCCCGAGCCACTGCTTGCCGCGGCGCCCGAGCGTTGCGAGCGCATCCCGATGCTGTGCGATTGCGACTCACTCGATAACGCCGAAGCTTGGGAAGCTCACGAGGAATCGCTGGGGCATACCGAGGACAGCCACGAGGCCATCCTTCAACAGGATATCTGCGGCAACTTCGTCAACCCGGACGACTACCGCATCAGCGCGCTTAACCTCTCCAACAGCGCCGCCATCGTCCTCTACGAGGCCCTGCGCCAGGCAGGCTTTCCGGGAATGTGACAAAGGAACTATCCCTTTGTCACATTCAAGCGCCACGCCGATGGCACACACGCCTAATTGATGCTCTAGATAAAGAGCCCTCACTTTTAATCAGAATTAACTAAAGTAAAATGAAGTTAAACGACGGTGTGAAAGGAGAGCCTTGTGGAATATCTCGAGAACCCGTTTACCCCCAGTTTTGGTGAGGTTCCTGCCCATCTCGCTGGCAGACAACAGATTATTCGGGATTTGGACCGCGCCTTCTTGAGCCAGCGTAGGCGCCCAGAATTGACCTCGATCTTCTCAGGCGCGCGTGGAACCGGTAAAACCGCTCTCATGTCGTCGCTCGCGACAAGGGCGGAATCCCACGGCTGGATTGCCGTAAAGACGACCGCGCTCCCGGGAATGCTTGAGGAAATCGAGTTCGGGGCGAAACGTGCTGCCGGCCATCTTATCGACCCGTCTAAGAACTTCGAAGTCACCGGTCTCGGAATTGCACCGCTCGGCAGCATCGAAGTCAATCGCGTTCACGATGCCTCAACCTGGCGTTATCGCATGAGCGACATCATCGACCAGCTCAACGAGGCTGGCACCGGTCTGCTCGTCACAGTTGACGAGGTGGACCCGACACTCGACGAGATGATTCAGCTTGCAGCGACGTATCAGCACTTTGTGACCGATGGGAAACGCGTCGCCCTGCTCATGGCGGGACTTCCCAACAACGTCTCGACGTTGCTGAACCACAAGACGGTCTCGTTCCTTCGCCGCGCCCAACAATATCATCTGGGTCGCATTGCCGACTATGACGTACGCGAGGCCTTGATTCGCACAATCCAGGAAAACGATCGCCTGGCAGATGCTGGGGGAATCGATAGAGCCGTTCGCTCGATCTCTGGTTTTCCCTTCCTATTGCAACTCGTAGGCTACCGTGCCTGGGATCTCACAAGCGATTCGAAGGAAATCTCGTCACGCGACTTTGACCTGGGAATCAAAATCGCGCGCGACGAGATGGACGACCGAATCCTCGCGGCAACCTATCGGGA
>DBFBFY010000079.1:0-4164 GCA_048201615.1 Collinsella sp. | reverse complement strand
ATCACCTTTGTGGACCAGGCGCGCGAGGCGGGCGTCGACAGCTTTGTGTACAAGAACGTCGGTATCGACGAGCTATTCGCCGTGATGCGCTCCACGCTGGCGGGTTACTGCACGTTTCCCAAGCCGCCCGAGAGCATCTTCTCGGGCACGGCGGCCCTCGACGATGTCGAGTTGTCGATCTTGCGCCTTGCCTGCGAGGGTAAGAGCCGCCGCGAGATTGCGGCCGAGCTGTTTATGAGCGAGGGCACCATCAAACGCCGCATCTCGGAGATTCTCAATAAGACCGGCTACGACAACATCATGCGCCTAGCCGTGCACGCAGTAACGGAGGGCAGCATCGTTCCCAACATGGAGCGCTAACGCTCGTTATGCATCGGCATAAAAGCGGCGGGGCCGCAGGATCATTTCCTGCGGCCCCGCCTGGCATGTGCGCGGATATGTCCGCCAATCCGCGGCTATCGGTGTCTGCCGTTACGCGATGGTTGCGCTGTAAGAGGCGACGTCCTCGTAGGAATCGGTCAGGTAGGCGTCGATGCCGATGGTCGTGTTGACCAGGTCGTCAAGACTGTCAAGCTCGCCGCTCGAGAACGTGAATTCCTCGGTGGCGCTGGTGCCGGGCATCAGGTTAGCCGAGAACCAGGGTTCCTTCATGGTGCCGTTGACGTTGGTCTTGCCGGAAGGAGCGTAGAAGGTCAGGTCCTTGTCGCTCTTGTTGGTGATGTTGACGACAAAGCCGATGTCGCCCCAGTCGTCTTTGAACTTCTCGGTGATGGTGATGGTGCACAGATCGTCATCGGCGACGGTGACGGCGGGGGAGATTTCGACGTTCTGGACATCGTCGTCTTCGACGGCCTCATCGATCTCCTCTTCCTTCTCGGCCGCCTCGCGATCCTTCTTCACCGTACCGGACAGGTCCTTGTCGGACTTGGTAAAGACAAGATTGCCGTCATCTTCTTCGAGGATGAGTTTGCCGTCCTTGAGCTTCATGTCGTGCGACTCATCTTCGGCGGTGATGGTTACGGTGGTGGCGTCCTTTGCCTCCCATTTAAGGTCGACGACTTCAAGGAACAGGTCGAGGGCGCCTGTACCGTCCTCATCGAGAATCAGGACGCAGTGGACACCCCAATCCTCGAGCATCTTCATGTACTCATCGGTCAGCTCTTCGCCATCCACGGTTCCACCCGAGAGTTCCCAGCTGCCGACGAAGTTGGCCTTGGGGTCCTTGCCGCCGCCGCTGCAGCCCGTCAGGGCAAAGGCGAGCGCCAGAACGCATGTCAGGAATGCGAGTACGGATTTTTTGAACGTTGTCTTCATGGTGTCCTCCTTTATCGAACGAAACCCATAGAAGCAAATGCGGGGGTGGCGGACCCCCCGCCAATTACCAGATAGAGGGGCTAGGGCCTGGGCATTCCGCAGTTGCTGCAGAACTTGCCGCCGTTTTCGCTACCGCAGTTGGGACAGAACCACTTGGCCGGTGCCGGGGTGGGTGCGGGACTGCCGCACTCGGAGCAGAACTTGCCGGTGTTGGTGGCGCCGCAGCTGCAAGTCCACGTGCCGGCTGCAGGTGCGGCGGCAGGAGCCGGGGCGGGTGCCGGAGCCGGCTGTGGGGCGGCCTGCTGCTGTGCCTGGCCGGCGGCGAACAGCTGGCTGGCGTTCATGCCGCCCATGCCGCCTGCCATGCCCATGCCCATAAAGCCTGCCATCGCGCCGTTGGGGTTGGCGGCTGCCGCGCGCATTGCGTCGCTCTGGGCGCTGGCAATGTTGGCGGCTGCCATGGTGGGATCGCGCATGACCGCGGCCTTCTGCAGATCCTTGATCATCTGCTCGTCTTCTTGCGAGGCGGCGATGGAGTTGACGCCAAAGCTCACGATCTCGACGCCGCGCAGGTCACGCCAGTCGGCAGAGAGGACCTCGTTGAGCGCGCGGGCGAGCTCGGTGGTGTGGCCGGGGATGGCGCTGTAGCGGATGCCCATCTCCGAGATCTTGGCAAAGGCGGGCTGCAGGGCGGTGAGCAGCTCGGACTTAAGCTGGCTGTCGATCTTGTCGCGCGTGTAGCTATCGGTCACGTTGCCGCATACGTTGGTGTAGAACAGCAGCGGGTTGGTGATGCGGTACGAATACTCGCCGTTGCAGCGCACGGAGATGTCAACGTCCAAGCCGATGTTGTTATCGACCACGCGGAAGGGCACGGGTGAGGCGGTGCCGTACTTGTTGCCGATGATCTCCTTGGTGTTGATGAAGTAGACGCGCTGATCCTTTCCCGCGTCGCCGCCAAAGGTAAAGCGGCTGCCGATATTGGCGAAGGTCTCCTTGATGGAATCGCCCAGGTTGCCGCTAAAGACGCTCGGCTCGCTGCCGGTATCGAAGACAAACTCACCGGGCTCCAGCGCGACTTCGATGATCTTGCCGTTTTGCACCACGAGCATGCCCTGGCCGTCGTTGACGGCGATGACCGAGCCGTTGGAGATGACGTTGTCCTCGCCGCGCGTGTTGGAGCTGCGGCCACTGGTGCGTTTGCTGCCCTTGCAGGCCAAGACGTCAGCAGGCATCGATTCGCAGTAGATAAATTCCTTCCACTGGTCGGCCATGACGCCGCCGGCAGCTCCCAATCCAGCTTTCAAGAGTCCCATGGTGATCTTCCTTTCTCGTCAAAGGCCGGGTGGTATTGGTCAGGATGGTTAATCGTCCTTGTCGTCGTTCATGACAACGGTGGTCTCGGTGTGGCTGAAGGTGTCGTGCTTCTCGGTCAGGTCGAGCTCGCCACAGTAGCAATCGGCGTGGGTGGCCTCGTTGGCCGTCTTGAGCTGGCCCACCAGCAGCACGTCTGCGATGACCACGATGATCAGCGGCGCGACGATGTTGATGAGGATGCCCTCGATATCAAAGGTGAGGTAATCCGGATCGAAGGCGTTCTCACCCATGAAGAGGATCTGGGAGAGGACAAATCCGATCACAAAGAACAGCGCCGAGGCGATAGCGAGCTTGGGCTTGGAGCAAGGAAGCTCGCCGACCATACGGCCGGTTTGGCCGTTCATGGCAAACAGGTAGCTCTTGCCGTTCCACGAGGTGGAAAGCATCCACACGGGGAACAGGGCATAGTCGCTGTCTTCCCAGGTGTAGTCGAGCTGCTTGCTTTCGACCGTGGCATCGTCATATTCGTCGACGACGGTTTCGCGCAGGGCCGAGATCGTGCTTTCCTCCATGCGGCGTTCGGCGCGCGCCTTGCAGGTTTCGCAGTCCTCGTCGTAGCGGTTGGCGATGTAGCCGGGCATATACGCGACCGAAAACGGGCGCAGGGCATCGTAGTCAAACGGCTCGATGGCGTCCATGTGGCCGTCGGGCATCTTGGACGATCCGTCGACGGGCACGCGCTTAAACGAGATGTTTCCCTTGCGGTAGGCGTCGTAGTGGTCGGTGGTCGTGACGGTGCGGTCGGATTCCTCGGTCACGGTCTCGTTGGTCGCATCGAAGCACACTTCGCCGTCCACGCGGGCGCCGTAAAGCCAAAACGGCACGTAAACGCCTTGGACTTCGTCGATGTGGTTGCCGGTGACAAAGCTCTTGGGCAGCAGGATCTTGCCCTTGTAGTGCTCTTTGAGCGCGGCCATAACGTCGTCGCGGCCGAGCTTAAACGGAATTACCAGGTCGGGCGAGAAGTCGCCCGAGAGCTGACCGGGTGCCACGGCGGTGTTGCCGCAGTACGGGCAGGTGGTAACGGCGACGGTGCCATCCGAGATTAGCTCGGCGCCGCACGACGAGCAGATATAGCCGGCGTTTTGGGCGAGCTCCTGCACCGCAGCGTCGGTCGCGGGCTTGGGCGTTGCGGCTGCCGCATCGGCTTTGGCATCGGCCTTGTCCTGGCGCTCGCGATAGAGGGCCTCGACTTCTTCGACTTCAAAGCGCGAGTCACAGTAGTCGCAGACGAGCTTTTGCTCGGCGCTTGCAAAATGCAAGGGGCCACCGCAGGCAGGGCACTGATAGTTAACGCTCTCGAAGGCCATGATCGGTCCTTTCCGTGCCGGGGGCTATGCGCCGATGGCGCCGCCGCAGTATTCGCAGCGCCCGCTGGCATCGGGAATGGTGGTGGCTCCGCAGAAGGGGCAGGTCACCGCGGTCTTGGGGGCCTTGGCGGCCACGACGCTGTCGCGCGTCTCCTGGCGCAGC
>DBFBFY010000078.1:0-32351 GCA_048201615.1 Collinsella sp. | reverse complement strand
ACAGTCATAAAAAAGGACCCGCAAGCTGCGGGTCCTTTCTAGGCACTAAATTGTAGGCCGAATGTTAGTCCAGGTCGTCGGCAGCGAAGTTGTCGATCGGGGCGAAGGGATCGGCCACGGGGACAACCGGGTCAGCGACGGGCAGCGGCTCGGCGGGAACAGTCACTGCAGGAGAAGCGGCAGAACCGACCGGCGTGGAGGCCATGAGGTCGGCCGGGAAGGAGTTTTGGGCATCGTCCATGAAGTGCTGGATGAGCTTGAGGTACTCGGCCTTGAACTCCTCACGGGAAGCCTTGAGACGATCGATCTCCTCGAGCTCGGCCTGCTTCTCGGTCAGAGCCTGGCGGATAACCTCGCGTGCCTTGGCGTCAGCCTCGTTGCGGATACGCTCAGCGTTCTCATTGGCATCGTTGACGATGGTCTCAGCGGTCTGCTGGGCAGCGATCAGGGCAGCGGAAATCTGGCGCTCCTGAGCGGAGAAGTCAGGGGCGGGAGCAGCCACGGGGGCGGCAGGAACGGCCTGGGCGGTGGCATCCTGAGCTTGGGCAAGCTGAGCCTGCGCATCGGCAAGCTGCTGCTCGGTAGCAGTCAGACGACCCTTAAGGTCGACGATCTTAGCGAGCATAGCGTCAACCTCGGAAGACAGCGTCTCCAAGAAGACGTCGACCTCAGCAGGATCGTAGCCACGCTTGGCCTCAGAGAAAGTCTGAGCCTGGATGTCTGCAGGGGTAATAGCCATAACAAGTCTCCTTTTTCATCGCCTCGGCGCTACACGCCCGACGTAAGTTACTAAGTCAGTTCTACACGAGTATACCTATAAGAAGCTGCAGAACCAGCCTCTGCACCAACTGCAACGCAATAATCGCAACGACCGGCGAAAAATCGATACCGCCCATCGGCGGGATGAAACGACGGAACAGGTTGAGCCACGGACCGCACACGCTATCAAGCACCGCGGCAATATCCTGAAGCAAACCACCCTGCTTCATGGGAATCCACGTCATAAAGCAGTAGACGACAATGAGCGTGGAATAGAAGTTGAACAGCGTGTTGACCAGCTGGACGATAGTGTAGATGTTGATGGGAATCTCCTCGTCTTGTCTTTACTTAAGGTAGCCGTCGGCACGAAGCTTCTTGAGATCGGAATCTTTGACCTCGCAACCGGCGGGCAGCACCATGAACACGCGGTCGCCCACCTCCTTGACCGTGGCACCCAGACCGCAGGCAAAGCCGTAAGAGAAGTCCAAGACGCGCTTGGCAACTTCGGTGCGTACGCCCACAAAAATCAGTGCGACAGGCTGCTTGGTGCGAACGCGGCGCACCACGGTCTCCACGTCGTCATAGCTCTCGGGGCGCAGGACATAGGCCGGCAGCTGCGGTGTGGCGTTGATGATATTGCTCGCATAGGCCGAGGCATCGCTCGGTGCAGGCGCGGGCGCAGCGGCGGCACGGGCGCGGGTGTTCTCGGCGTAGCTCGACGGCGTGTCATAGGCACCAGGACGATAACCGCTCGCAACACTGTCCTGCGAGCGCGAAGGCGGATTATACGTCGTGGCATGGCGGGAGTCATCGCCGACCAGCTGACCGGAGCGCGTATACACGGCAACCGACTCAGCTTCACCGCGGCGCGTCTGACCAAGCAGGCCGTTGCTCGGCTCGTCTTTGGTGTAGAAGCCCTCGCCCGAAGCACCGCTGTAGCCGTTGCCCTGATAACTATCGTCATAGCCGTCATCGTAGCCGTAGTCGTCGTCCTGGCCATAACCCTGGTCGTAACCCTGCTGGCCGCCCAGGTGCATTTTATTTTTAATCTCGTCAAGGAAGCCCATGGTTGTGTCCTCTCGCGGTTTAGTGCAGGCGCCCCGATAATCAGTGCGCACTTCAGAGCCTTATTTTACTGCAAACTCCGGGCTAAATACTACCCTGCCCAGGCGAACGAGCGTAGAGCCCTCCTCAAGGGCAGACTCAAAGTCCTCGCTCATGCCGCAGGAAAGCTCAGGCAGGTTCAAATCGGGATGCGCCGCCTCCAGCTCATCCCTCAGCTCACGAAGCCCCGCAAAGGTGCGGCGTGCCACATCCTTATTCCCCCGGGGCGCCATAGTCATAAGCCCCTGCACGCAAATTCCCTCAAGTTCCGCAAGCTCACCCGCGGCGGCGCGAATCTCATCGGGCGAAAAGCCTCCCTTCGACTCTTCACCACTCACATTGACCTCGATGAGCACACGCTGGGGGCCGGCGAGCTCGCCTGCCTCAATCTTGCGGACAGCACGGCTCGAGATCGCCTGCGCCAGATGCAGCGAACCCACCGAGTGAATCAGCTCGGCTGAGCCCAGCACCGCATTGATCTTATTGGTCTGCAGGTTGCCGATCATATCGAAGCGCACCTCGGGCAGCTCCGGATGCTCCGCCAGACCCGTGAGCTTGCGAACCAGCTCCTGCGGGCGGTTCTCGGCAAAATGGCGATACCCCGCCTGGATGGCGGCAACGGTCTCATCGACACCAACGGTCTTGGACACGGCAATGAGGCGCGCGGCGTCGTGGGGACGGCCTGCGCGATCGAGCGCCGCATAAAAACGTTCCAGAATCTGCTCGCGGCGAGCGCGCATCAAGTCCAAATAGTTATCCATTGCTAATCGCCTCCGCTGACAGCCAAACAAGTAGTCCCATGCTAACGCAAGAGCGCGGCCCCGCATGTGCAAGGCCGCGCTCACTTAGGTATTTACAATCTTTCGACGAACGGGGTTACTTACTCCTCGTCGTCCTCGCCATCGTCCTCATCCTCAAGATGATCGAGCAGGTAGCGAAGACCCTCGCTGACCTCGTTAGCGGGCACCTTGGCAACGTAGCGAGCGTCGACGGCGGGCCTCATGATAACACCCTCGCCCGAAGGCACGCGCATGCTCTCGAGCTCATCCTCATCAGTGCGGGCGATATCGCCGGCATTCATGCGCTGACCAGTCAACAGGAAGGTCAGACGGCAGGCGGCATCGATGGAAATCGAGGCGATGCGATCGAGGTAGCGCGAAACCATGATGGCGCGGCGCAGGTCGTCATAGTTGCTGTCGTCGTCCATAAAATCGCCCGTGTCCATGCGGTTAAAGGTGCGGAAGAACTTCTCGTACGCCGCATGCACCGGCTCGTCCTCGACGGCCAGGCTGCAGATGATGGACATGTCGTTAGTGACGAGCGCAGAAAGCGAAGAGCCCAGCACCTGGTAGACGGCCTCAGCCTCGGCCTCGACCGTACCGACGAGCTCCTGGGGCAGCGAGATGTCGGCCTTGATCATATGACGCGTGGCGCGGCAGATCTGGCGAACCTTATCGGTCATGCGCTGCAGGTTAAAGTCGACGTAGATAATCGTCTGCAGCAAGCGGAAGTCGGAGGCGACCGGTGACTGCGTGGCGATCAGGTTGTAGCACACGGCCTCCAGGTTAGCGCAGCGCGCGTCAATCGAAAGCGTGCGCTTCTTGGTCTTGGTGGCGAGCTTGCGGTCGTCGGTCACATAGGCCTTAACGGCATCGTGGAGGGCCAGATCGACGGCCTCATAGATGCTCAGCATCTCGTGACGGGCCTCGACGAGCTGACGGGAAAACAGTTTGCGCATGGTTCACTCCAATCAGTTGGGTGCGGTCATGCCGCCCGCACAGTGAATATACACCGGACCAGGTCCGATCAGCTTGGGACTAGTCGCACCGATCAGCCAAAGCGGCCGGTGATATAGTCTTCCGTCCGCGAGTCCACCGGACTGGTGAAGATCGCGTCGGTTTGACCATACTCGATGAGCGTGGCGGGCTCGCCGGCAACTTCCTGCAAGAAGAATGCGGTGTAGTCGCTAATACGAGCTGCCTGCTGCATTGAATGCGTGACGATGATGATCGTCATCTCGGGCGCCAGCTCGGCCATCAGATCCTCGACCTTAGAGACGGACGTGGGGTCGATGGCGGAGCAGGGCTCGTCCATCAGGAGGACATCGGGTTGCACCGCGAGCACGCGCGCGATGCACAGACGCTGCTGCTGACCGCCCGAGAGTGCCAAACCATCCTTGTTGAGCTGATTGGATACCTCTTTCCAGAGGTTGGCGCGCTTGAGCGATTCTTCCACGATGTCATCGAGGTCACTTTTGCTAGTCACGCCCTGCAGACGAGGGCCAAAGGCGACATTCTCGTAGATGGATTTAGGAAACGGGTTGGGCTGCTGAAAGATCATGCCCACGCGACGACGGAGATCGACCGGGTCGACACCCTCGGCATAGATATCGTTGCCGTCGAGCGTCATGGTGCCCTCGATGCGCGTGCCCTCGATCAGGTCGTTCATGCGGTTGATACAGCGCAAAAACGTCGATTTGCCGCAGCCCGAAGGGCCAATAAACGAGGTGATGGCGTTTTTGGCGATGTTGAGGTCGAGCCCCGTCAGCGCATGAAAGTCACCGTACCAAAAGTTGAAATCCTTGGCCGTAATGGCCGCTTGCTCCAGCGTGGGAGCGGACTGATAAACGGACATGGGACTCCTTAACTAGCGACGCTTGCGCGACAGGAAGCGCGCAAACAGGTTGAAGGCCAAAATGATCACCATCAGCAAGAGCGCGGTGCCGTAGGCTGCGTTCATGTTGATGCCGTCGTTGGCAAGCAGATACAGGTGAACCGTCATGGGGCGGCCGGAATCGAGCGGCGAAATAGGTAGATTGATGGCCTGCCCCATGGTGTAGAGCACCACCGCGGTCTCGCCAATGGCACGGCCGATGGCGAGGACGATGCCCGTGGCAATACGGCCAAAGGCAGAAGGAAGCACGATCTTGGAGACAACCTGCCACTTGGTGGCGCCCAGGCCGTACGCGCCCCAACGGATATAGCGCGGAACGGCGCGAATGGCCTCTTCGGTGGTGCGCATGACGATGGGAAGCATCAAGAGCGCGAGTGCCAGGGCGGCAGAGACCATCGAAAGGCCCAAGCCCATGGCCTCGACAAACAAGGCGTAGCCAAACAGACCCATAACGATGGAGGGCACCGAGGCCAAAGCGTCAGCAGCGTAGCGAATGAGCTCGACGACCTTGCCCTGCTTGGCGTACTCGGCCAGATAGACGGCTGCCAGCACAGCGATCGGCGTGCAGATAAGCATGGCGAGCGCCGTCACATAGACGGTCGAGACGATCGTGGGCCAAATACCGCCCTCGGCGTTGACGCCCTGGGGCCAACCGAAGATAAAGTCGAGCGAGATGTGTGGCAGGCCGTTGATGACCACGTAGGCGATGATAGCGACCAGCACCAGCGTGGTGATGTAGGCAGCGGCACGGAACACGCCAAGCATGGTCTTGTTGGACAGGTCCTTGTTGATGCGGCCCTTCTTGCCGTGGGAAAGGGCACGCTTGATGCGCTCGCGCGACGAGGTCGTATCGACCGTCGTGTCAACGGAATCGGACATAGCCTACCCCCTCTTCTTCTTGGAAATCAGACGGACGATGCCCACCAGCGTGGCGGAGATGATAAACAGGACCACACCCATGCCGAACAGCGCCGAGCGGTGCAGACCCGAGGAATAGCTCATGTCGAGCGCAATCTGGCTCGTGAGCGTCGAGATGGGGCTCGCAATGCTGTCGGGAATAACCGGGGCGTTACCTACGACCATGAGCACGGCCATGGTCTCGCCGATGGCACGGCCCATACCCAGCACGATGGCATCCACGATACCCAGCTTGGCGGCAGGTAACACGACCTTATAGATGGTCTGCCACTTGGTGGCGCCCATGGCATACGATGCCTCGCGAATGCCCATGGGAATGGAATTGAGAGCATCGATGGTGAGCGTGGTGATGGTAGGGACGATCATGATGGCAAGCACGAACCACGCCGTCAGCGCACCAAAACCAAGGCCGCCGGTCAGTTGTGCGATAAACGGGCGGATGATGATCATGCCAAAGAAGCCGTAGATGATGGAGGGTATGCCCGCCAGCAGGTCGACGGCAGGGCTGATGAGCTTGCGCACGCGCTTGCCGGCGATCTCGACCAGGTATACGGCCGTACCCACACCTAGCGGCACGCCCATGGCGAGCGCACCGACGGTCACCAGACCTGAGCCGGCAAGCAGCGACATGATGCCGTAGTGGCCCTCAGAGGGCGCCCACGTAAAGCTAAAGAAGTCCGCCAGACCGATGTCGGTAAAGACGGGCAGCGCCGAGTACGTGGTAAAGACAAAAATCAGGATGACGGTAACGACCGCCAAGAACGCGCAGGCAAAGAAGATCCACTGCAGCGCCTTCTCCTTGATATAGGTACTGCGCGATACGAGCGCCAGCTCGCGCTTCTTGGGCGTCTGAACATTCTGCTCAGTCTGGGAGTTTTCCTGTGCTTCCATGCTACTCACTCCCCTTCTCGTCGTTGGTGACGGGGATAAAGCCCGCCTCGCGAATCTGCTTGTCCATCTTTTCGGACGTCACGTAGTCGATGTAATCCTGCGCCTGCTGCGAAGGCGCACCCTTAACAAAGAAGTAAAGGTCGCGCGAGATGGGATAGCCGCCGCTCGCGACCGTCTTCTCGGACGCCTCAACATGATTGACCGAGACGGCCTTGACCGAGGTCTTGGCGTTGAGGCTATCGACGAAGCCCAGCGAAATGTAGCCAATGGCTCCGCGCGAACGAGATACCACGTCGCGCACCTGGCCCGTGCCCGAAAGAACGGCCGAGCGGCGATCGAAGGGGGTGCCGTCCATCACGATGGTGCGAAAGGCCTCACGCGTGCCGGACGCCTCATCTCGGTTGATAACCTGAATCCTCAGGTCCTCGCCACCGACTTCTTTCCAGTTGGTGATCTTGCCGGCGTAAATATCGCGGAGCTGCTCGGTCGAGAGGTTATCGACCGGGTTATCGTCGTTCACGATGACCGCGATACCGTCGTGGGCAATGACGATGGGAGTCAGGCCCAGATCCTGTTCGTCGGCATTGAGTCCACGGGAGGAGCTGGCGATATCGGCCGTGCCGGCGCTGACGGCCTCGATGCCAGCGGAAGAACCCAAACCGGAAACGAGCACGTCGATGCCGGTCTCCTCCTTAAAGCCCTCGGCCGCAATCTCGGCGATAGGAAGGCAGGTCGTGGAGCCAGCGACAGTAATGGAAGAGGTAGAAGATCCCGAAGAACAGGCGCACAGCGTAAGTGTAAGCACAGCGGCGCTCAGGACCGATACGATCTTTCTCATAGCATCACGCCGATCGCAGCATGGCGCCCACAGGTGCCGTCCTCATTACGGTAGGAATAAAAGCGGTCGTTCTGACGCACGGTCGAAAGCTGGGTATCCACGATATTATCCGCGTCGACACCGACATCTACCAGCGCCTCGCGAATGGCAGCGGAAAGATCGAGCATGCGAGAGGTACTCGCATCGATGCAAGAGAACTCGGCGGCAAAGCGATCCATGAGCTCCTGGGATACTTCATATTCGTCACCCAAGATATGGGGGCCGATATAGGCGGAAACGTCGCTCGCATCGCAGCCGGCAGCATCGCAAAGCGCCTGGCACGCCTTGGCGGAAATACGTGCAATCGTACCCTTCCAACCGGAGTGCACCACGGCAAATCCGCCAGGGGCCACCAGCACCACGGGAACGCAGTCGGCAAAGCAGAGCAGCACGGGCACGTTATGCGCCGTACAGACGATGGCATCGCAGCCCTCGGCAATCTGCTCGCGGACGTCCTCAAGGTCATCGGCGCCGTTCGAGGTCACCGCAACGATATGGTCACCATGGACCTGATTGGGAACGAGCAGGTTGTGCTCGCACTCGGCGGCACCCATAGCCTCGAGCGCGCGACGACGATTTTCTTGAACAGCAAAGGGGTCATCGCCAACATGCGAGCCCAAGTTGAGTGAGGAGTACGCATCTTCGGAAACACCACCGGCGCGCTCGGTGAAGGCAAAGCGAACATCGGATGTCGCGCCTTCCACCAACGTAACTCCATCATGGTCGACACGCGAAACGTTGTCCGCACGTGCTGCCATACTAAAGCCTCCTAATAACACAAGTACCGCGGCATCGCCGCTACAGCCCGCGTTTATACGGCTGTCATACTTCTCTAAAAGGATACCTGCTGCGCTGGAGGCAATCGTAAAGGGAACGTAAAGAGATTGGAGGTTCTAGTTTACAAAGTCGAAATAAAAAGGGCGCGTCCATACGGACACGCCCCTGTGCACAACAATGCAAAGAACGACTTAGAAGCTACCGCGCTTCAGGAAGTCGGGAAGCTCGAACTGATCGTTGCCGAAGTTAGGAAGCTCGGTGCCACCGACGTTGCGGGTCGGAGCGGCCTGAGCCGGGCTGGTGGCCGGAGCGGTGCGCTGCGGCTCAGCGGAAGCAGCGGCCTTGCTCTGAGACTGCTGAGCGGCAAAGAGCTCATCCTGACGGTTGACGTTGGAGTCGGAGAAGCCCGTAGCGATGACGGTGATACGCACCTGATCGCCCAGGGACTCGTCGACAACGGTACCGAAGATGATGTTGGCCTCGGGGTCGACGGCGTTGGCGACAACGTCGGCGGCGTCGCTGATCTCCTGGATGCCCAGGTCCTTGGAACCGGCGATGGAGAGCAGCACGCGCGTGGCGCCATCGATGGAGCTCTCGAGCAGCGGGCTGGAGATGGCCTGCTGGGCAGCGTCGACGGCACGGGTGTCCCCAGAAGAGGTACCGATACCCATCATGGCGGTACCGGCCTGCTTCATGATGGTCTTAACATCGGCGAAGTCCAGGTTGATGATACCGGGGACGGTGATGAGGTCGGTGATGCCCTGGGTGCCCTGGGAAAGGACGCCATCGGCAATCGCGAAGGCCTCGAGCATGGTGGTCTTCTTCTCGGCGATGTCGAGCAGCTTATCGTTGGGGATGACGATCATGGTGTCGACGCAATCGGAGAGGGTCTTGATGCCCTCCTCGGCGCTCTTCTTGCGCTTGCGGCCCTCGAAGGTGAAGGGCTTGGTCACGACGGCGACGGTCAGCGCACCGACCTCGTTCATCGCGATATCGGCAACGATGGGAGCAGCGCCGGTACCGGTGCCACCGCCCTCGCCGCAGGTGATGAACACCATGTCGGCGCCAGCGAGCGCCTCGGCAATGTCGTCGCGGGACTCATCGGCAGCCTTGCGGCCAACCTCGGGGTTGGCGCCGGCGCCCAGGCCGCGGGTAAGGTCGGTGCCGATGTGCACCTTGATATCGGCATCAGAGATCGCGAGTGCCTGAGCATCGGTGTTGATGGCAACAAACTCGACGCCGCGGATGCCCTCTTCGATCATTCGATTGACCGCGTTGGTACCGCCGCCGCCGACGCCGACCACCTTAATGACGGCAAGGTAGTTGTTGATCTCTGTCTCGTGCATGTCGGTCCTCCGAACAAAGGTTATAGCCATAGCATGGGTCGACCCCTGCGCACATTAACCTTCAGGTTGAAAGTAAATGCAAAGGTAAACCGTATTATGTTTGCACATTATGAACGTATCAGTCAAATAATTGACCGTGAAAACCAAACAAACCAGATAAACGGCGTGGTATGGCCCCTCAACAAAGCATCAACCAGCGCTACGAGGTCGGAGCGTTCCTAAATGTATAGTTACCCGGAGAGCGCACATTGATATACGTTACGCCCTCTACCTGCGAAAGCAGCTTGGTAACTACGCGCTCCTTCTTGACGATATCGTTCGAATCGCCCAGCGACACCTCAATGCCGTTATTGAGGTTTGCCGAGATGGCTTCGACCGAAGGCGTGGAAATATCCTTAACTTGTCCCAAGAACTCGCTCGAAAAACCACGCACATAATCCAAGCCAGCCTTAACGGCCTTGGAGCTCACCGCCTGGCCGGAAACCGGAGCGACATCCGCCGAGACATCAGTCAACAACACCGCGCCATAGTGCTTAGCGAGCGCCAGTGCGGCATCAATGCCGGTCAGGGTATTTGAGCCCTGCCCCGTCGTGATGACGTTGCCCTGGTCATCCACTTCGACCGACGTCGACAGCGGGGCGATCCAGGTGTCATCATCCCCGATGGCCCAGGCAAGGTCATCGGAGCTGATATAGGCAATTGCAATGACCTTGCGCTCCATCGGCGTAATGATGAGCGTATGTGGGAACTGACGCTGGACATCCACGCCCGAGACCCACGGGTTCTGCTTGAGGTCCTCGGTAATCTGGTCGGGATCGACGTTAAAAAGCGACGTCCCCTCGGGCAAATCGATCAGCTGGATAGCATCGTGCTTCGTCACATGCTCGCTGCCTTGAATCTGAATATCAGTGGCGGTAAACAATCCAGAGTTGATAACCACGATGGCAACGACGACGAGCACGGCCAAGACAGCCAGAACGCCGCCCACGATTTTGCCTTTGCCTGCAACGAGAGAAGCGGCCTCTGACGTTTTATTTGCCATCGCCCCAAGTGAAGACAACGGGTTGACGCCTTTTTTACCCGAAGGCTTCTTGGCGGTAGCCGGCACCGATGTCAGCGAGCGCGGTTTCGATGCGCCCAGCGTGCGACTCGGACGCGCCGCCTTAGTTCCTGTCGAGGGCTTAGGAGTTGCCATAGGACGGGCAGGCTTGGCGCCCATAACAGGCTTTGACGTCACCGAGGGACGCGAGGACTTTTTTGCGGCCGGACGATTACCGAGCTGCGAGCCGACAACCGGACGACTGGTCTGTCGAGCATGCCCGACAGACTTAGAGTGCGCGACGGTATTGCGTTGAGGTTTGGCAGGCGCGCCGGAACGCCCTCCGGCGCGGCGGAAGGTGGGTTTCGATGCTCTAGAAGCCGAGGAATTTAACTTCCGGTCTGAGCTCGATGCCATACGCCTCCCTCACCTTTCCGTGCACATGTCTGATAACCGCGGCAACGTCATCGGCCGAGGCAGTTCCGTTATTAACGATAAAATTAGCGTGAACGGGCGAAACTTCCGCGCCGCCAATCGAAAAACCCTTTAATCCACAATCCTCGATAAGCTTGCCCACGCTCGCATCGGGCGGGTTGCGAAAGACCGACCCGCAGGATGCGCGACCCATGGGCTGTGTACGCTTGCGCCTCGTCAGGTACCGCTCCATGCGCTCGCGAATGTCGGCCTTGGGCGCCGGTTTAAGCTTGAGCACGCACTCGAGGATGATCTCATTGCGGGGAAGGCTACATTCGCGGTAGCCCCAAGTGATCTCGGACCCCGCATAATGCTTGATACCGGATGCCGGGTCAAACGTTACGACATCCTCAACCAGCGAGCCAATCCACTCGGTCCGTGTGCCGGCATTCATAGATATCGCACCGCCAACCGAGCCAGGGATGCCAACGGCAAACTCAAGGCCCGAGAGGCTACGCGACAGGGCATCGTTGACCAGGCGCGCAAACATCACGCCCGCACCGACCGTCAGCGTACAACCGTCATCGGCAACAACCGTGCGCTGAAACTCACGTCCGAGCGAAATGACGGCGCCGCGATAACCGCCATCGGCAACCAGCAGATTGGAGCCCTTGCCGATGATGACCCACGGCACCTGCTCGCGATCGAGCACCGCCACGGCGCGGCGAAGGGCATGATAGCTATGGCACGTCACAAAGAGGTCGGCCTTGCCGCCGATACGATAGCTCGTATGACGCGCAAGGCGCTCGTCCTCGATCACATCCGTGTCGATCATGCCCGAGAGCGCCATGACGGCGTTAAACAGACCCATTAGACTTAAGCGTCTTTCTTGGCAGTCAGATACTCAATGAACTCGGGACCGACGGTCGTAACGTCACCGGCACCCATAGTGAGCAGCAGGTCGCCCGCGCCCACCATCTGCTCGAGCTCCTGATTGAGCTCAAGACGGCTGGAGCAGTACACGACCTCCTTGCCAGGATGCTTGGCGCGCACGGTATCGGCGAGCATCTTAGAGGTGACACCCGGGATGGGCATCTCGCCAGCCGAGAACACATCAATCAGCAGCAGTTTATCGGCATTGGCAAATGCATCGGCAAAGTCGTCGCACAGGGCCTGCAAGCGCGAATAGCGGTGCGGCTGGAACACGACGTCGACGTGCTTGTAGCCCAGCGACGAAGCGGCAGCAAGCGTCGCCTTGATCTCGGTGGGGTGATGGCCGTAATCATCGACCACGGTGATGCCATCGATATCGCCCACGTGGGTAAAGCGACGGCGGACGCCCTCAAAGCTCGAGAGCGCCTTGGCGGCGGCGTCGATGTCAAGGCCCAGGACATGGGCGACGGTGAGCACCGCCGTGGCGTTGAGCATGTTGTGGCGACCGGGATTGCTCTTGATCTCCACAGCATGCTCAGTGCCGTCCTCAAAGCGAACGATAAAGTCACTCTGGATGCCCTTGACATCCGGGTGCATGCAGACGATGTCGTTGCTCTCGGCAAAGCCGTAGGAAAGCACGTGACGGCCCGTCGACTTGGCGAGCTCGACCAGATGTGGGTCCTCACCGCAGACGATGACGGTGCCGTCCTCGCCCACCAGGCTCATGAATTTGGCGAAAGTTGCCTCGATCTCCTCGATACCCGAGTAGTGATCGAGGTGATCGGCCTCGACGTTGGTCACAATGACCACGTTGGGGTTCAGGAACAGGAAGGAGCTGTCGGACTCGTCGGCCTCGGCGACAAAGTAGTCGCCCGAGCCGTTCTTGCCGTTCGTGTCATAGCCCTCGACGATGCCACCGATCAAGAAGCTCGGATCCAGACCCATGCGGTCGAGCATGGTGGCGCACATCGAAGACGTGGTGGTCTTGCCATGCGTGCCGGCAACAGCGACGGTGGTGTAGCCGTGGCCCAAAGCAGAGAGCATCTTGGCACGGGGCCACACGGGAATACCAAGCTCGCGAGCGCGCACGAGTTCAGGGTTGGACTCCGGAATAGCGGTGGAGACAACAACCACGTCGGGCTTGACCTCGTCGATCGTGGCGGCCTCATGGCCCACATGCACCTTCACACCAGCGCGGGTAAGCTGGCGGATATAACGTGACGTCTTAAGGTCGGAGCCGGTAACGGCATAACCGCGCTCGTGAAGAACGAGGGCGATGCCGCTCATGCCGGCGCCGCCGATACCGATAAAGTGGGCGCTCTTAAACTCGGGCGCGGAGGTTGCAGTCTGGGAATCAGCCATGTGCTCGTGTACTCCTTGCGTAAACACTGCCTGTAACCCGTTAACTGTACCGCACCTACCGCATCAGCGCGAGGGCGACCGACGATATCCCGTCTAACTAACGCAAACCCTCTACCGCATCCGCCAGAAGAGCGGCGGCCCTATCCTGAGCCAGACCACGCGCCGCCTGACGCATGGCGTCGCGTGCCGCCGCGTCATCGACCAGGTGCAGCAGCTCATCGACAAAGGCAGAACCGTCGATATCGGCATCGGCGCAGAGCACGCCGGCCCCGGCGTCGACCAGATAACGAGCATTGGTGGTTTGGTGGTCGGCCGTCGCATGCGGATACGGCACGAGCACCGAGGGCACGGCGAGCGCAGCGATCTCGGCCACGCTCGATGCGCCCGAACGCGAGAGCACCAAATCGGCAGCAGCCAGCATATCGCCCATGTTGTCGATGTAAGGCTGGACGCGGTAACGCTTCGCCTCCTCGGGCGTCAGCGCCAAAGCGCGCTCGGTCTCCTCAAAGCCGTCGGCACCCGTCGAATGCAACACATAGAGGTTCTTGCGCGAAAGCAGCTCGTTTTTGAGCGAAACCACGCGCTCGTTGAGGTGCTGGGCGCCAAGTGAACCGCCAAAGACGAGCAGCAGCGTAGCGTCCTCGGGAACGCCAAGTGCCTTGCGGCCGCGAGCGCGATCGCCCTCGATCACCGAGCGACGTACGGGGTTGCCGGTCATGAGCACGTGGTCAGGGTCACCTTCGCGCTCAAAGACCGAACGCGCTGCCGGCACCGAGATGCACACGCGGGCGGCGTGGGAGTTCATCATCTTGTTGGCCAGGCCCGGAACAGAGTTCTGCTCATGCAGCAGATACGGAACGCCCGCGCCCTTGCACCACCCCAGCAGCGGAACCTCGACATAGGCACCAAAACCAATGGCGGCATCGGGCTTGCCGACCTTTGAGAAATGACTGGCGAGCGCACGCTTGGCTTTGTTGACACGCCACAGCGAGGTCAGCGCCGTCCAAGGACGGGAGCGGTCGAAGCCCGTGACCGTAATGGGCACAAAATCAAACCCAGCCTCGGGGACCAGACGACCCTCGAGCTTGCGCGACTGGCCCACGAACACAACGTGGTGGCCACGGTCACGGAGCTCTTCGGCCAAGGCGAGCGCGGGGTTGATGTGCCCTGCCGTGCCGCCGGCTGCAATAGCAACGGTCATTTTATCGGTCATGGTAGTCCCTTCGTACACGCGGTCCCTGGTCGTCGGTGCGCAGACGTGCCGACGGGTCCGAGTTCAAATCGATTCGATTATATCCGCCGCCCGCATTGCGAGGAGTGGGGCGCTGAGGACGACCTTGCGGCGCCGTTCGCTGACGCGGGCGGGCTGCGGGGTCGGTCGCAGAGCCATCCAGGACGGTAAAACCGTTACGCGAAGATCGCTCGCCGCGCACGTGGGGCACGCCGGCGGTACTCTCATCCATAACGGCAAAGCTCTCACGGCGGCGGTCATACTCATCGCGGCGGGCGCTCTCGTACGAAACGCGCAGGATCAACCCGGCAAGCATGAGCGACACAATAATCGACGAACCGCCGTAGCTAATAAACGGCAACGGTTTGCCCGTCATGGGAAACACGTTGAGGATGCCCAGCGCGTTAATCAAAAACTGCACTGCGAGAATGACCGCGGAGCCAGACGCCATGAGCGCGCCCCGACGATCGGTCGCCTGCTCGGCAATGCGAAACGCCGAGTAGATCAGCATCGCAAACACCAAGAAGAACAGCACGGTTCCGACAAAACCGACTTCCTCGCCAATGATGGCCAAGATGTAGTCATTGTGCGCCTCGGGCAGATACGAGTACTTCATGGTTGAGTTGCCGATGCCACGGCCGAACAGACCGCCCGAGGCAAAGGCCATGATGGCAAGCGTGGCCTGATAGCCATCACCATACTCGTCGGCCCAAGGGTTCAAGGCAACCTGAATACGCACCATACGGTACGGCTCTGCGACAAGCGCAATCACGATCACGAGAATGCCGAAGATTAGCACGCCGATGATAAATCTGGGGTCGAGACCCGCAAACAACGCCATGCACATGAGGGTCAACAGGATGATCAGGACAGTACCGAAATCGGGCTGGATAAAGATCAGAAAGAGCGAAATGCCCAGGTAGATGCCCATCTTGCGAAGGAATTCGTTGATGTTGCCACCGGGCGAAAAGAAGCGATCAAGCATGATGGCCGAATACGCAATGGCAAATGGCTTTAAAAACTCGGAAGGCTGGAACTGAATGCCGGCGATGTTGAGCCAGCGCGTGGCGCCACGGCTGCCGCTGCCCACCAAGAACACCAGAAGCAGTAGCCCTATCATGCCTATGAGGAAGATCCTGAGCACGTCTTCCCCAAACCAACTGTCCGGCAAGATGCGCACGATAGCAACCATAGCCAGCACGCCAACTCCGGCAAACGCAGCTTGTCGAAACAGAAAAAACGTCGCCGAGCCATTCTCGTGCAGTGCCTCGACCGAAGACGCCGAGTACACCATCAGCAGGCCAAAGCACACCAAGGTAAACAGGCAGGCCATGAATATCAAACGGGGGCGCATGATACGGGCGGGAACGCCGGCAATATAGCGTTCGCTAAACGTCTGCCCGCCGCGGCTGGAACGCGGTGTGGTGCGACGTGAGGAAGCACGGTCCGAGTCGGGCCTCCTCATACCTTGTCGGGGGCTCTCCTCTCTCACCGCAACCCCTATTCCATTTGTGATTTCGCTGTAGCGGCAAGCTGAGCCACGTAGTCCTTAAACACGCGGCCGCGCTCCTCATAGCCCGAGAACTCATCGAACGAAGAGCAGGCAGGAGAAAGTAAGATCACGTCACCACGGCTCGACAGCGAACGGGCGACGTCCACGGCGTCGCGTAGGTCATCCGCCTGGGCGATATCCACATCGCCATCGACATCGGCCTCGTCCATAGCGGCGGTGAAGCGCTCGCGCGCATCGCCAAAGCAGACGACCGAGCGCACGTTGTCCATAACGACGCGCGCGAAGTCCGTGAGCGGCGTGCCCTTATCGTGGCCGCCGAGCAGCAAGATCACGTCGTCATCGGGAAATGCCGTCAGCGCCTTCTCGACCGCATCGGTGTTGGTCGCCTTGGAATCGTTGACGTAGCGCACGCCGTCAATCTCGCCACACGGCTCCACGCGGTGCTCGAGCGGCTGGAACGAGGCAAGACCGCGGCAGACACCATCGACATCGGCACCGACCGCCAAGGCAGCCGTGGCAGCGCACAGGGCATTGATAACATTGTGATGGCCCGAGATCTTGAGCTCGGATGTAGCGATGAGCGGGGTCTCGACGCCTTTCAGACGCACGATCATCTTGCCATCGCGCACAAAGGCGGCATCCTCGCCCTCAGGCTCGTCAAAGGCAACCTTGCAGATGCGACGACCCGGCGTGTAGATGTACTCATCGAACTCGTGAATGCCGGCGTCTTCGACGTCGACAACCACCAGATCGTCATCGACCATATTGTCAAACAGTTTGACCTTGGCAAGCGCATAGTTCTTATGGCTCTTATGCCAGCCCAAGTGGTCGGGAGTAATGTTGAGCAGAACCGCCACGCGGGGGTGGAGCTCGGTGGTCGTAGCAATCTGATAGCTCGAGAGCTCAGCCACAAACCACTCGTTGTGGGCTCGGCCGTCAATCTCGTTGACCGGCGGCTCGCCGATATTGCCGACAGCAACGCTGGCCTCGCCGGCAGCCTTGAGCAGATAATCAGTCAGCGACGTGGTGGTCGTCTTGCCGTTGGTGCCCGTGATGGCAATCCAGTTATCGGGCGACAGGCGATAGGCAAACTCGGGCTCACCCATAATCTGGGCGGCATGCTCGCGCCCGGCCTTAAAGAAGCCCGAGAACTCCGAGATGCCCGGGCACGTCACGCATACGTCATAGGCGCCCTCGACCTGTTCGGTCCCATAGACAAACGACGCACCAGCAGCCTCGAGCGCACGCGTGGCGTCATTGGGCTCAGAGGTGCCGCCGCCATACACGGTAACGGCGCTTACGCGCTCGGGATGTGCCAGCGCCCAGCGGGCGACATCGAGACCGGATTTGCCCTGACCCAAAACGAGCAGGCTAAAGACATCAGCAAGAGGCATGAAAGACCACTATCCCAACTGGAAGAACAGGGCAAGGCCAACGGCACCAAAGGCCGCAGCGATAATCCAAAAACGGATGACGACCTTGGTCTCGGCCCAGCCCTTCTTTTCGAAATGATGATGGATGGGCGCCATAAGGAAGACGCGCTTGTGCGTAAAGTGGAAGTAGACAACCTGAATCATGACCGACAGGGTCTCAACGATAAACAGGCCGCCGATGATGAGGGAGACGACCTCGGTGTTGGTCATGATGGACGTGCAGGCAAACGCGGCGCCCAGGGCAAGCGAGCCGGTATCGCCCATAAAGATGCTCGCCGGATAGCAGTTGAACCACAGAAAGCCCAAGCAGGCACCGGCACACGCGGTGCAGAAGATGGACAGGTTCACGTCTCCGTGCAAAAACGCCATGGCAGCCATGGCGAGCATGGCAATCATAGAGGTGCCGCCAGCAAGACCATCAAGGCCATCGGTCAGGTTCACGGCATTAGAAAGACCGGCGATCATCAGCCAGCAAAAGACAATGTAGAGCCACGGGAACGAAAGGCCGCAGATAGTGGTCGAAAGCACGCCAAGGTCGATCGTCAACCCACCGGGAAAACGAATCTCGGGGGCGACGCCGCACCAGTTAACGGCAAGTACCGTAAAGGTGACACAGATAATGGTTAGGCCGATCATCTTGGCATGGGGCGTCAGACCGAGCGAGCGCCCATGCGTAACGGAGGTCAGGTCGTCGATTAGGCCCAGCACGCCGGTCGCCAGCGTGGCGAGCAGCACGAGCACGAGCTCGGTGGTGAGCTTGCCCATCAGCAGACAGGTCAGCGAGATCGCGACGAGGATGACAACGCCACCCATGGTGGGCGTTCCCTGCTTAACCAAATGACGCTTGGGGCCGTCGGCACGAACCTGCTGGCCGATACCCTCGACCTTGAGCAGCTTGATCCACCACGGCATGAGCAGCAGCGCAATGGCAGCGGCGATGCCAAGCCCCAAAAAAGCCTGATACGTTGGATACGAGGGATTGCCGAACATGGGCTAGCACACACCTTCCACAAAGCGGTCGAGCTCAACAAAGCGGGAACCCTTGACCAGTACAACATCATGTTTTTCAAGCGCGCCGCCCATGCGGTCGAGCACCTGCTGATAATCGGAGAACACCTGGATGCGGTCCTCGTCCATACCCATCATGCGCGCGGCATCGGCCATAAGCTGGGCCAGCTCACCACCCACGCACGCCAGCATGTCGAGCTTCTTGGCGGCGGCATAGGCGCCCACGAGCTCATGCATGCGAGGAGCCTCATCGCCCATCTCGCCCATCTCGCCCAGGATCGCCATGCGAGACCCCGTGCACGAAAGCGAGCACAGTAGATCGAGGCCAGCAGCCATGGATTCGGCACTGGCGTTATAGGAATCGTCGATGACGCGGGCACCGCTCTTGGCGCGCTTGATCTCCTGGCGGTGACCGGTGATCGTGAGGCCCCTAAAAGCAGCATCGATCTGCTCGGGCGTCACGCCCAGGCGATAGGAAACCGCGGCGGCCTTAACGGCATTAGGAACGGACTGCACGCCGGGGATGGCAAGCATGGTATCGATCGTCTCACCCTGGCCAAAATCGAGCGTAAAGACCGGACGTCCCTCGTCATCAACACGAATGTCGCGGGCACGGACCTCATCGTCGTCCGAGACGCCGGCCAGCATCACGTCGATACCAGCAGGCTGGGCGAACGTATCGCGAATGAACGGCGTAAAGTCGTCCTCGCCACCCAAAACCAGCAGCGGCAAATAGTCGCCGGCGGCGCACATACCCTGGACGATCTCGGACTTGGCGCGGGCGATGTTCTCGCGGCTGCCCAAAATACCGATATGAGAGGTGCCGATCTTGCTCACGATGGCAAAGTTGGGATTGGCGGACTGGGAAAGGCGCTCGATCTCGTGGAAATGGTTCATGCCCATCTCGAGCACCAGGACCTCGGTATCGGCCGGAGCGGAAAGCACCGTGAGCGGCATGCCGATCAGGTTATTGAAATTGCCCTTGGTGGCCCAGACACGATAGCGCTTGGCGAGCACAGCGGCTAGCACGTCCTTGGTCGTCGTCTTGCCGATGGAACCGGTAATGCCAACGACCAGGCAGCCAAGCTCCAGGCGATACGCGTGCGCCAAACGCAGCAGAAACTCCTCGGGATCATCGGTCAGCAGGATGGCGCATCCTTTGTCCTGCGCCAGCGAGACCAGCTCGGCCTCGGGCTCACGCGTCATCACGACGGCGCCGGCACCCGACTGGACGGCACGGGAAGCAAAATCATTGCCGTCGACGTTTTCACCGGGAAAGGCGACGAAAATTGTCCCTTCCTCGACCTGGCGCGAGTCGATAACGCACCCGCGGCATACCCGATCGGCTTCTCCCGTCACGGTTCGGGCCCCTGTTGCGGCCACGAGGTTGTTGACGGCGATCTCTATCATTGCAGCTCCCCTGTAAACCTAATAATGCTATCGGCGTATTGTATCCCAGCGCCGCGCATGCGTGGTGCAGGGCATGTGAACACCCCTCATATGGGACAACAAACCACGCCCCAAAGATTGTAACCCCCTACTTCGTGCGCGGGATACCCAGCACGTCGAGCGCGTTGGCCATAATGGACTGGAACGGCACCGCAGCGGCATCTGAGCCGCTCGGCGTTCCGTCGAGCGTGATATAGCACAGCACCTTGGGCGATTGTGCCGGTGCAAAGCCCATAAAGGACGACATGTAGTTCTCCTTGAGGTAGCCGCCGTTCTCGTCGGCTCGTTCGGCCGTACCGGTCTTACCCGCCACGTCATAGCCGTCAACCGCGCCGCCAACGCCCGTTCCCTCGGACACGACCGTCTGCATGCACGATGTCACCTGGGATGCGGCGTCCTCCGAAATCGCGCGCTCGCCTTCGCCCCAGTCCTTCTCGTCGCCTTTGCTGGACTTATAGAAGTGCGGGGTCATCATCACGCCGCCGTTGGCGATGCCGCCCACGGCACGTGCGATCTCAATCGGCGAGACGGACAGCGCCTGTCCAAAGCTCATCGAACCCAGCGTGGCGCCGTCATACTGGTCACGCTCCTTGACGATGCCCAGGCTCTCGCCCGGAAAATCGACACCGGAGCTGTGACCTATGCCCCACTTGTCCACATAGGCGGCAAAGTCATCCGCACCGATCTTGCGCCCCACCAGGACAAAGCCCACGTTGGACGAACGGCGCATCATCTCGCGCACATCCATGGTCATGGCATAGTCGCGCTTGTCGGCATCGGTGACGGTATCGTCACCCACCTTGATGCTCGCCGGCACCTCAAACGACGTACTCGATCGCACGACGCCCAAGTCGAAGCCGGCGCCCGCCACGAGCGTCTTAAAGACCGAGCCGGGCTCGTAGGCGTCGGTGACCAGGCGCAAGTTCATATCCTCGGTCTTGGCGTTTTCCAGATTGGTCTGGTCGTAGGTCGGGTACGAGCAGGCGGCGAGAATTTCACCAGTCGTGGGGTCGGTGACCAAAGCCGAGCCGTTCTTGGCCTTTGTCTTCTCGACAGCCTCCGCCAAAGCATCCTCAGCCGCTCGCTGCATATTGACGTCGAGCGTCGTCACGATGTCAACGCCGTCGACCGCAGCCACCTTTTTATAGGCACCGCCCGCGATATAGCTGCCGTCCCTCGCGCGCTCGCGCACGAGGGTACCATTCGTGCCGGTCAGAAGCTTGTTGTATTGCTTTTCGAGACCCGTCAAGCCGTCGTTGTCTACATTCACTACACCCAGCACCTGCGATGCCAGATTGCCGTATGGATATACGCGCTTCATGGCCTGCTCAAAAAGCACGCCGGGCAGGTTCTTCTTCTCCAGCGCCGCAGCATCGTCTTCGTCCACCTGGCGCTTGATATACACCCAGGTGCCATCGGACTCGACGAGCTTGCGGCAGGTCTTTTTATCGATTCCAGTTGCCTTGACCAGCGCCGACACCGTCTTGTCAACATCCTCGACAAGCTGCGGGTTCACGGCGATGTTGCGACATTCGACCGACGACGCCAGCACGTTACCGTTGCGGTCGTAGATGGTGCCGCGTTTGGCATAGAGGGTCTGTGCAAGCAGGCGGCGCGCATCGGCACGCTCGCGCAGTTTATCGGCTTCGACAATTTGATAGTCGGCAAGGCGAAAGACGCCCAAGCCCAAACCAAGCCCGATGAAGCCCATGATGGCTTTGCGGCGAGGCAGAGGCGTGCCTGTGAGCCATTCGGTCGACGAACTCTTGCGCGACCTGGTGTTATGCATCTGAGGGCCGTCCGAGCCGCGAAGTCGCGACGCCGGGTCGTTGCCACGGGACTGCCCGGCGTTGTAAGATTGCCGACCCGTTCCTTGATAACCAGAACGTCCCCGCGACGAGGGACGTCCAGAACCGCGGCCCCCATCGGAACCGCGGCGATAGTCATTTGTCATACTCAGCTACCGTCTTGCTACTGAGCGGTCGCGGTCGCGTTGGCGCCCGCGGCTGCATCCTGCGAAAAGTCAAGTGTAACGCTCTCGCTGGGCTCCACCATGCCATAAGCGCCCGCAAGGTCGCGAATGCGCGTGTCGGCGCCATAGACCGAATGCATGACCTCCAGGTCGGAGCTCTCATCGGTCGCTTTTTCGAGCGTGTTGGTAAGCTCGGCGTTGCTGTTGAGCACCTGGGCCGTAACGCCGGCGAGCGCCACGCGGGCGACGCCGATCGTCATGAAGATAGCCGCAATGATGCAAAACGTTTTAAGAACGCTCATGAAAACCGGGCTTACCGCCTGGTTTGCCTGACGGCCCGCGCCCGTGTAGACATCAAAGCGCGGCGTGCGCTGCTCACGGGGAGCAACGGGGGCCTGCGGCGTCTCACGATAGGCGGGCATGGCGTTCATATCATAGGCGAGTGCTGCGCTTGAAGTGTTGTAGCCCATGATATGCCGCCTCCCATCCCGAGTACGTTGGTAGTGTGTTTAAGCTTCGTTTATGGTGCGAGCGGGAGGTCCAATATCGCGCGGTCGCGCCTACAGACGCTGCGCCACGCGGATTTTGGCTGATCTCGCCCGAGGGTTGCGCTCAACCTCATCAGGCTGGGCAACCAAGGGTTTGCGGGTGATGACCTTGAGTATCGGCACGTTGCCGCACACGCACACCGGAATCTCCGGCGGACACGTGCACCCCTGGCTCATCTCCTTAAAGTGGTTCTTTACGATACGGTCCTCGAGCGAGTGATACGAGATGACGCAGATACGTCCGCCCGGGTTGAGCCACCTGGTGGCGGCATCAAGCCCTCGTTCGAGCACATCGAGCTCGTGATTGACCTCGATGCGAATGGCCTGGAAACTTTTCTTGGCCGGGTGTCCACCATGCCGACGAGCGGCAGCCGGGATACCCGCCTTGATGATCTCGACAAATTGGCCGGTGGTTTCGATCGGTTCTTGCTCGCGGCGGCGCACGATCTCGCGCGCGATCTGCGAGGCGAACTTCTCTTCGCCGTAGACGCGTAGAATCCGGGCGAGGTCGTGTTCGTTATAGGTGTTGATGACCTCAGCTGCGTTTAAGGTGTTATTACCCGGATCCATCCGCATGTCCAATGGGGCGTCCTCGTTATACGAAAAGCCCCTGCCAGGGATATCGAGTTGCGGTGACGAAACGCCCAAATCGAACAGGAAGCCATCGACCCCGGGCACCTCGGCCGAGCAAAGCAGCTCGTCCAAGTCGCCGAAGTTGCCCTTCAGCAGCTGGTGCGGAACGCCGGGAACCTCGCGGTCCAGACGGGCGCCAGCGGCCTCGAGGGCCATGTCGTCCTGATCGACGCCGAGCAAAAGGCCCGTCTCCCCCACCTGCGCGGCCATCTTTACCGAATGGCCGGCACCGCCAAGGGTGCAATCGCAGACAACGGAGCCGCTCTTTAGCCGCAGCGACTCAAGCACTTCGCCGAGCATGACAGGTTCATGCCGATATTCTTGTGTCAAGATCCCACGCTCCATCCGTTACCCGTGCCTTGCCCTTACGAGAAGAAGAGGTCCAGCAGAGCCTCATCGTCATCGTCCTCATCGGCCGCGGCGCGATCCCAAACCTCAAGGTGGTCGTAGTTGCCCACAACCGTGACCTCGCGGTCGAGGTTCGCCTGCTTGCGGAGAGACTCGGAAAGACCGATACGACCGGCGCTGTCCACGTCCATCGACGTGGTGCGCTTGTTGATCGCCCTCATGAGCTTCTGGTCATTAATGTCACGCGGGTTAAAACCCTCGTGGCCCTCACGACCCGCGAAGAGTCCTTCGACCCACTTATCGAAGGCCTCGGCAGAGAACACGTACAGAGCATCGACATCCAGGGCTTTGAACACGCGAACGTGCTCTCCAAGCTCCTCGCGAAGGGGTGCAGGCAGGGACAGACGACCTTTTGCATCGAGATTGCGCTCGTATGCACCAGTCATTCCCATGTGCGCCCTCCCCTCGGTTACTCAGATGGCACGTACGCGGGGAACCACCCCGCCTGTCGACGTCATTAATAATATGGGGAACCGCCCCATTTTTCAACACCTTTCCCCACCCCTTCCCCCACCCCGCCCCACCACTCCACGCCTAATATGCTGTAAAACACCCCCGAGCATATGTTCGAAAACACAATATGTTGTGTTTGCAGCAAAGACGGGATGCCACCTGTAGAACCACGCCCGCGAACCTCAACCTTCAAGTTGACCTTGAGGCGATTTTTACGTCCCTTTACACGCCGTTCACATCGCCCCCAAACTCCCCCACCCACGACACACACGGCCCACCGCCGCGTCGGTGTCTGGCGAAAAATGGGACGGGCCCCAGATTGCCCATGCGCGCAACAGTGCGTATCGGCAATCTGGGGCCCGCCCCCCTTAATATTTATAAATATGCAGGTCAGCGAGGTGCTAGCGATGTGCCAGCGGATGCGCCGCCAGATAGACCTCGGTCAGTTGCGTGCGGTCGACATGTGTGTAGACCTGCGTGGTCGAAATATCGGCATGGCCCAAAATCTCCTGCAGCACACGCAGGTCGGCACCGCCCGCGAGCATGTGGGTGGCAAAGGAGTGGCGCAAGGTGTGGGGATGGAGCCCCACCAGCCCCACTTGGCGCCCATACCGCTCGCATATCGCATGCACGGCCTGGCGCGACAGGCGACGTCCGTTCTTATTTAAAAAGACCGCCGAGGTCTCCGTCCCGTGAGCATGCGCGGCCAGGAGAGTGCGCCCGTCACCTATATAGTGTGTCAAGGCGCGAGCCGCGCTTCCCACCAACGGGGCCAGACGCTCCTTGGAGCCCTTACCGCGCACCAGGACAAACCCGTCATCAATATGGATATCGCCCACATCGAGCCCAACCAGCTCACTCACACGCAAACCGCATCCGTAGAGCACTTCCAAGATGGCATGATCGCGCAGCCCCATCTCGCCCTCGGGAAAGTCTTGATCGAGCAGTGCCGAGACATCCTCCACCGAAAGGTATTCCGGCAGGCGATCTGCCTTTTTGGGCAGGCGCAACGCCGCCGTCGGGTTTTGGGCCACGGCCCCATCGCGCACCAAAAAGGCATGCAGGCCCTTCACGGCAGCAAGCGCGCGCTCCACCGAGGCGTCGGAATAGCCTCCGTCGCGGCGATCGGCAACAAAGCCCTCCACGACCTGACGGGTCACCTCTTCAAAAGACACAATGCCCGCCCGCTCCAGATAGGCGCAGTACGTCGTCAGGTCACGACGATAGGCCGCAATCGTGTTGCGCGCCAAGCCCCGCTCGACCGCGAGGTAATCGAGATACTCCCCCGCCACCACAGCGAGCGACGAGGGAGTAGCTTCGGTATGTTCTTGGTTCTCCGGCACCCTTAGTCCGTAGCGAGGTTCTTGGGCGTCACCTGCAGACGGTCGACACCCTCGTGCTGGCCGATCGAGGCGCGCACGAACTCGCGGAACAGCGGCTGCGGGTTGGTCGGACGGCTCTTGAACTCGGGATGAGCCTGGGTGGCCACATACCACGGATGTACGTCGCGCGGCAGCTCGACCATCTCGACCAGACGCTCGTCGGGCGAAAGACCCGAGATAACCAGACCGGCGTCCTCGAGCTGGTCACGGAAGGCGTTGTTGAACTCAAAACGGTGACGGTGACGCTCGTAGACGAGCTCCTCGCCATAGGCCTCGCGCGCGAGGGAATCGGCAGCAAGCTTGCACGGATAGGCACCCAGACGCATGGTGCCGCCCTTCTCGGTCACGTCCTCCTGCGAGCTCATCAGGTCGATGACACTATACGGGCCGTCCGGATCGAACTCGGAAGAGCTGGCGCCGGCAAGGCCGACGACGTTGCGGGCAAATTCGCACACGGCCACCTGCATACCCAGGCAAATGCCCAGATACGGAATCTTGTGCTCGCGGGCGAACTCGGCCGCGAGGATCTTGCCCTCCAGGGCGCGCTTGCCAAAGCCGCCAGGGACCAAGATGCCCGAGACGTCACCCAGGACCTCGGAGACGTTCTGCTCGTCGAGGCTCTCGCCATCGACCAGCTGCACGTCAACGTGGCGATCGTAGAACACGCCCGCGTGGTGCAGGGCCTCGATAACCGACAGGTAGGCATCGGGCAGCTGCGTATACTTGCCCACGACGGCGATCTTCACCTTGTCGGCGTGATGGTTGGCGTGATTCTGCTTGCGCAGGAACTCGTTCCACTCGCTCATGTCGCGCTCACGCGGGTCCAGACCCAGGCGCTCGCAAATGCGCAGGTCAAAGTCCTGCTCGGCAAGCAGCTGCGGAACATCGTAGATGCTCGCGCAGTCCTCGTTGGTAAAGACACAGTCGGTGTCGACGTCGCAGAAGCTTGCAATCTTGCCGCGGATGGCATCGTCGATATGGTGGTCGGAGCGCAGAACAATAATATCGGGCTGGATACCAAAGCTGCGGAGCTCCTTAACGGAGTGCTGTGTCGGCTTGGTCTTGACTTCGTGGGCGGCGGCGATATAGGGAACGAGCGACACGTGGATGTAGCAGACGTTCTCGGGGCCGGCCTCCTTGCGATACTGGCGAATGGCCTCGACAAACGGCTGCGACTCGATGTCGCCGATGGTGCCGCCCAACTCAGTGATGACCACGTCGGAGCCGGTCTGCTCCTCAATACGACGGAACTTATCCTTAATGGCATTCGTGACGTGCGGAATCACCTGCACGGTGCCGCCCAAAAAGTCACCGCGACGCTCGCGGGCAATCAGGCTCTTATAGATGGCACCAGTCGTAAAGTTGGAATCGCGGGTCAGGTTCTCATCAATAAAGCGCTCGTAATGGCCCAGGTCTAGATCGGACTCGTAGCCGTCCTCGGTCACAAAGACCTCGCCATGCTGGAACGGGCTCATGGTGCCGGGGTCAACGTTCAGATACGGGTCGGCCTTTTGCATCGTTACCTTGTAGCCGCGCGACTTGAGTAGACGGCCCAGCGAGGCCGCGGTGATACCCTTGCCCAGGGACGAAACCACGCCACCGGTTACGAACACATGCTTGGTCATATTGAGTTACCTGCGCTTCCCGTAGAAGTTGTTTATCCACATCTTACGGGTCTTCATTGTAATACTCGCACCGCGAACCGTTCGCAATTTTTCTCGCGTGCGATTGCATTTCTCAATCTTGAAACAAAACGCCGCCCGGTTTCCCAGGCGGCGTCGCTATGGCAAGGATTACATGATGCTATCGATCAGCAACCTCGTCTTCGAGCATTTCTTGAACGAGCATGCCGGTACGGACGCCCTCAAGATACCACTTGCCACGTTCGGTGAGGCAAATGCCATTTGCAAGCTGACCGCCGTCGTCGCTATAACGCGAGACGACATCAATCATGCCTTCGGAATCCAAGCGATCGATTGCGGCGCGGGCACGATACGGCGAAACCCCCACGCGCTCGGCAAGCGTTTTGCGCGAGAAACCATACGGCCCGCCATTGTCTTCGGTTTGCTGGTCGATCTCCATCAACACCAGCACCTCGACACGCTTCATATCGTTGACACTCGCACGACCCTTGCCCGCCATAGCAGCCTCCTCAAACCGAGCACGAGCATCTAACGCGCCGTGCGCGACCGACACACCTCACGATGGCAGGTAATATCCATCATGCGGCATCCCGCTAAGGATGAAACAGTTACGGTTATTGTATACCGCTCAAATTGTTTCTAGGCAGGTAAACGGCTATTTTTCGCCGAAATAGGCGCTTTATTGATCAAAAAGCCGTACCGGGCGCTAACCCGATACGGCCAAAATGCAATGCAATTACCGCGGTGCTTCAAACTTAGCGATGGAAGAAACCGCGGCGCTCAAACTTGGGCTCGCAGCACACGTTGATACCCAGTTTGCGCAGTACCGTCTCGTCCGTCGGCGAGATAATCACGCTAAAGAAGGCATCGCAACCGCGCAGCTGCTCCAGGCCCGAAAGGACGCGAGCGGCTGTCTCACTCGTGGCCGAGGTGATCGACAACGCCATAAGCGTCTCGTCGGTGTGGAGGCGCGGGTTTTTGCTGCCCAGGAAATGCGTCTTAAGCTTGCTGATGGGCTCGATCGCCTCATCGCTAATGACCTCGAGCTCAAGGTCGACGCCCGAGACATGCTTGAGGGCGTTCATAATGAGCGAACTTGCGGCGCCCAGGCGCGTAGAGGTCTTACCGGTCACCACGGAACCATCGGGCATGACCATGGCACCCACGGGACCGCCCGTGAGCTGCTCCCTGGTGAGGGCCGCCGAGCGCGCCGGCGAGTAGTTCTTATCGATGCCGGCTTTCTTCATAATAATCTTGAGACGGTCGACTTGCTCATCGCCCACGCCGGTACGGCGCACATTTTCGACCGCGGTAAAGTAGCGGCGGACGATCTCCATCTTGGAAGCGTCGCGGCAGGCATCGTCATCGGTGATGGCAAAGCCGACCATATTGACGCCCATGTCCGTAGGGCTCTGGTAGGGGCTCTTGCCCAGGATCTTTTCCATCAGGGCACGGACTACCGGGAAGGCCTCGACGTCGCGGTTGTAGTTGACCGTGGTCTTGTTGTAGGCCTCAAGGTGGAACGAGTCGATGATGTTGGCATCGTCGAGGTCTGCCGTGGCGGCCTCGTAGGCAATGTTGACCGGATGCGTAAGGGGCAGATTCCAAACCGGGAAGGTCTCAAACTTGGCATAGCCGGCGGCGGTACCGTGCTTATGCTCGTGATACAGCTGCGAGAGGCAAGTGGCGAGCTTGCCCGAACCGGGGCCGGGTGCCGTCACGACGACGAGCGGACGGGTGGTCTCGACAAACTCGTTCTTGCCATAGCCGTCGTCGGACACGATCAGATCGACATCGTGCGGATACCCCTCGATGGGATAGTGCAGCTTGGCGGGAATACCGAGCGCGTTCAGGCGGTTGCGGAACACATCGGCAGCGGGCTGGCCGGCGTACTGGGTGATGACCACGGCCGCGACGGCAAAGCCGTTGCCGCGGAACAGGTCAACCAGGCGCAGCACATCCTCGTCATAGGTAATGCCAAGGTCACCGCGAGCCTTGTTTTTCTCGATGTGGTTCGCGTTGATCGCGATGATAACCTCGACATCGTCGGCGATGCTCTTGAGCATGCGGAACTTGCTGTCCGGTTCAAAACCCGGCAGCACGCGGCTCGCATGATAGTCATCAAACAGCTTGCCGCCAAACTCCAAATAGAGCTTGCCACCAAACTGCGAGATGCGCTCCTTAATATGAGCAGCCTGCAGCTCGATATACTTCGCGTTGTCGAAACCCTGGCGCATATATGGCTCCCGTCCCGTTTCCAATTAATGTTCTAGGCGATTATAACGGAGCCCGCCCTCCCCGATACCCAGACCATCAACAGGCACCAACCAAACACGCCCACCGCAACCACCGGGGACCCGGGGTAGATCATTTGGGACGGGAAACAAGGCACTCAGCACCAACAATGGCAGCGCCGCAGGTGGGGCAAAAGTCAGCGAAAGCCCGCCAGAGCGAGCAAGGTGACGTGAAAGAGGAGGGCATAGGCCTTTTGGCCATGCCCGACGATTGAACGTCAGATTGCCGCTCTGGCGGGCTTGCAGCGTCGAGTGGTTCCGGCGTTTGGTAAAACGCCGGAACACAAGAGCGCCCCCTCCCGCGCACGGAACGGAAGGGGGCTAAAGGTAGGAGTCTACCGGTGGGTTGACCCCACCGGACAGACGATGACCAGATGATCCTTTACAGGATCGTCAAGGTTTCCGTGGGGTACCCGTTGGGTACTTAGAGCAACACGCAGGCGACGGTCAGGATGACGGCGCAGACGACGGAGAGCGCGACGATGAGCTTAAGGGCAAACTTGAGCCAGGTCGTCCACTCGATCTTGGCCAGGGCGAGACCGCCCATGATGGCGCCGGAGGTCGGGGTGAACAGGTTCACGACACCGATGGCGGCGGAGAAGATCATGACCATGACCTCGGGCGAGAAGCCGAGCTTAACAGCCAGCGGTCCCATGATGGGCATGGAGACGGTGGCCATACCGGAGGTCGAAGGAATCAGGAAGGACAGGCCGAAGTAGACCAGGAAGCTCATGGGAGCGAAGATAACGCCGGACAGGCCAGCCAGGGCATTGGCGGCAGCGTCGAGGACGAAGACGTCGAGGCCGGTGCTAGCCATGAGGACGGAGATGCCACGGGCGAGGGCGATGACGAGAACAACGGACATCATGTCGGCAGCGCCGGTGATGAAGGTGTTGACGATCTGCTTCTCGGACAGGCCACCGATGATACCGATCAGGATAGCCATGAGGAAGAACCAGGTGGAAGCCTCGTCGAAGTACCACTGGCCAATGGGCAGGCCGGTGATCAGGGCAGACCAGCCCTGGACGACAGCATTACCGTCGGCATCGTAGACAGCGCCAGCGTCAAAGAAGTTGGCGACGCCCTCGTTGAGGTCGGCCAGCGGGATGAAGCCGACGATCATGACGACGAAGGTGAAGGCGAAGGCGATCAGAACACCCTTCTGACGACCGGTGAGCTTGACCTCCTTGTGGACCTCGGAAGCAGCCTTGCCATGTGCCTCTTCGGCGTCCTTGAGCTCCTGCATCGAGAGGATGGTGGAACCCTTGTCAGCCTTGACCTTCTTGGCATAGTTCATCACGAAGACGATGGACATGACGGTGGTAACAAGCCACAGGACGGCACCGAGGCCGATGATGATGGACTGGTTCACGGCAATGTCAACGCCGGTCAGGGCGTCGACGGCAGCGCCGACGGCGAACGGGTTAACCGTGGAGCCGAGGCAGCCGCAGCCAGCGCCGAGCAGGACGGTAGCGGCGCCGACCATCGGGTCGAAGCCGGCAGCCATCATGGTAGCGGCGAGCAGGGCGTAGAAGGGAACGGTCTCCTCGCACATACCATAGGTGGTACCACCGAGGGAGAAGATGAGCATCAGCACGGGAATGAGCATGATCTCGTTGCCCTTAAGCTTCTGCACCAGGACGGCGATGCCGTTGTCCAGAGCGCCGGTCTCGGTCATCATACCGAGGAAGCCGCCCAGGATCATAACGAAGAGGCAGACGGGCAGAGCGTCAGCGAAGCCCAGGATCGGGGCGGTGCAGAAATCGCTCAAGCGGGCTGCAGTAACCGCGCCGCCGGACGTGCCGGAGACGATAACGGTAATCACTGCAACAATTGCCAGCAGAGCTAGAAGAATGGTGAACGATGAAGGCATACCGCGCTTTTTCTTAGCGGTCTCAGTCATGGTTCTCATCCCCCCCTCATAAATCATTTAACTTTCTCGCGCTAAGCGGATCTTCCGTGCCGTGCCCACCGCCCGACGCGAGATATTTACCAGACAAAGCCGCTCGGGGTGTGCAGCAAGACACCCCGAGCGAGATGCTAGATGCTCTTACTTGAGCGTGGCGTACATGACAGCCTTGATGGTGTGCATGCGGTTCTCGGCCTCGTCGAAGACCTTGGAAGCGGGGCTCTCGAAGACCTCGTCGGTGACCTCCTGCTCGGTGATGCCGAACTGCTCGCACTTCTCGGCGCCAATGGTGGTGTTGGTGTCGTGGAAGCTGGGCAGGCAGTGCAGGAAGATGGCACCCGGGTTGGCCATAGCCATGACCTCGGAGGTGACACGATACGGGGTGAGCTGAGCGATGCGCTCGGCCCAGACCTCGTCGGGCTCGCCCATGGAGACCCACACGTCGGTGTAGATAACGTCGGCACCGGTGACGCCGTCCTTGACGTCGGTGGTCAGCTTGATGGTGCAGCCGTTGGCCTCGGCGATGGGCTTGCAGGCCTCGATGACGTCGTCAGCGGGCATGCACTCCTCGGGGCCGCAGGCCACGAAGTTCATGCCGAGCTTGGAGCAGACAACCATGAGGGAGCGAGCGACGTTGTTCTTGCAGTCGCCCATGAAGACGAGAGTCTTGCCCTTGATGTCGTAGTTGAAGTTCTCCTGGACGGTCAGGATGTCGGCGAGCATCTGGGTGGGGTGCCACTCGGTGGTCAGGCCGTTCCACACGGGCACGCCGGACTTAGCAGCGAGCTCCTCGACGTCGTCCTGGGCAAAGCCACGGAACTCGATGCCGTCATACATGCGGCCGAGAACGCGGGCGGTGTCCTCGATGGACTCCTTCTTGCCCATCTGCGACGAACCCGGATCGAGGTAGGTGACGCCCATGCCCAGATCCATGCCGCCGACCTCAAAGGCGCAGCGGGTACGAGTGGAGGTCTTCTGGAAGAGCAGAACGATGTTCTTGCCCTCGAGATAGCGGTGCGGAACGCCAGCGCGCTTCATGTCCTTGAAGTTCTTGGAGAGCTTGAGCAGGTACTCGATCTCCTCGGTGGTGAGGTCGAGAAGCTTGAGGAAGCTACGGCCGGAGAGGTTAACACCCATGGTTCGAATCCTTTCGAAGAAATGAATTACATAAGTATCAGTGTTGCCCGTTTGACGGGCGAAACCGGTGCGGTTGTAGGGAGACCGCACCGGAAACGGAAAGACTTAGAGGTCCTCGCGCCAGAAGGGCATGCTCATGCAGCGCGGGCCGCCGCGGCCGCGGGAGAGCTCGGCGGAGGGCACGACGAGAAGGTCCAGGCCCTCCTTGTACAGCACGTCGTTGGTGACGGTGTTGCGGGCGTAGA